>JASJBG010000048.1 GCA_030066625.1 Woeseiaceae bacterium | reverse complement strand
CCGCTGCAGTTCGACCCGCGCCGCCGCCAGGACAGCGAGTTCATCTTCCTGGCCGCCAACGCGTCGACGGGCAGGCTGTTGAAGTCGCAGCTCAAGTTCCACTACTCGGGCGACCTGCCCGTCTATTCGACCTCGTCCATCTATGCGATGGACGGCCGGTCCGACAGCGATCTCAACGGGGTCATGTTCGCGGACACGCCCTGGATCATCGATCCGCAGCCCTGGATCCGCGACCTGCCCCAACAGTTCGAGGTCTTCTGGCCGGAGCAACGCCGGCTGGGGCGACTGCACGCGATGGGCTACGACGCCTACACGCTCGTCGGTTCCCTGTTCCTCGCACGCGGCGGCATGATGGACGAGATCGACGGCGCAACGGGCAGCCTGTACCTCGATGTCGACGGCCGCGTACATCGGCGCATGGCCTGGGCACAGTTCCAGGCGGGTGTGCCGGTGGCCCTGCCCGACCCGGACCCGATCGGCGGCCCTATCCAGGACCTGAGCGAAAACGGCCGGCTGCTGTCTCCCGATACGCAGGATGCGGAACCGTGGCTGGAGCCCCTCGACGAGACCGACAGACCCGATCGCTAGGCGCGCGTCTCGAGCGTCGCGTCGCGCGCTATCTCAGAAAGAGCGGCCTGAAACTCGTCGCCCGTAATTTCCATACGCGGCGCGGCGAAATCGATCTCGTCATGCTGGATGAGGACTGCCTGGTCTTCGTCGAGGTTCGCTACCGCGACCACTCGAGCTTCGCCGATGCCGCATTGACGGTGGACGCGACGAAGCAGCGCAAGCTCCTGCAGGCCGCATCGATGTTCCTTGCGGCCAACGATCAGTACGTGCACTGCGTGTGTCGCTTCGACGTGGTCGGCGTCGATCGCGATGCCGGCGGACGCCTTCACGTCCACTGGCTGCGCGACGCATTCCGACCCTGAGGAGCCCGCTGTAGCTTCTGCTAGAATCCGGGCCCTACGCCCGAGCAGGAGACGACATGGATCCCGTTACCCGAGTACGTGAACACTTTGCCGAGAGCATTGCGACGAAACAGAGCGCGGTCGAGGCAATCAGCGAGAGCATCGCGGCAGCCGGCGCGTTGATGAGCCGAGCGTTACTCGAAGACGGCAAGATCCTGAGCTGCGGCAACGGCGGATCCGCGGGCGACTCCCAGCACTTTTCATCGGAGCTCCTGAATCGGTTCGAAATGGAACGCCCCGGACTGCCGGCAATGGCACTCACGACCGACAGTTCGACGCTGACGTCGATCAGCAACGACTACGCGTACGAGGAGATCTTCTCGAAGCAGGTGCGTGCCCTCGGTCGCGATCCCGACGTGTTGCTTGCTATCTCGACGTCCGGCAACTCCGAGAACGTCTGTCGCGCCATAACGGCGGCTCACGAGCGGGGAATGAAAGTCGTCGCGCTGACGGGTCGTGACGGCGGCCGGATGGCCGAACTCTACTCGGACGATGACGTGGAGATCCGCGTGCCGGCATCACGCACGGCACGAATCCAGGAGGTTCACCTCGTCATCATCCACTGTCTTTGCGATCTGATCGACACGACCATCCTGGGCGGTGACGTCTGAGCCGCAGCGTTACTTGATAACGCGGAGGTGGGAACGTGCCCGGGTCGACTCGATATCGTCGTCGGTAGTGCGTTCGGCGTGCTCCTCGTCATCACCCGACGCGGGTTCGACCGTATCCGAGTCGTGCGAGAAGATCATGCCCTGGCCGGTCTCTCGCGCGTAGATCCCCAGCACGGATCGCATTGGTACCCAGACGTCGAACGGCACGCCACCGAAGCGCGCTCGAAAACTGACGGCTTCGTTGCTCAGCTTCAGGTTATGTGCCGCTGAGTCACTAATGTTCAGGATGATCTTACCGTCTTTGACGTGCTCAGGCGGAACCTGCACGCCATCGACCGATGCCTCGACGACAATGTGCGGGGTATTGCTGTTATCCGCCATCCATTCGTGCATCGCTCGAATCAGGTAAGGGCGTTTTGATCGGCTTGGATTGCTCACGACGATTTCTTGTTGTCTGCCCTAACGCGCCAAAGTCTATCACTTTGTGATCGCGTGCACGCGAACATGACATAACGAGCCGGCGCGCGGGTCGGCGTGCCCGCCGTTCAATTACATACGCATTTCCTGCTCGAGCTCGGTGAGCGACTGCTGGAACGACCGGCGCGCGAAAACGCGCTGCATGTAGGCTTCGATCGCCCCGGCCTCGGGGCCGAGGTCAATGCCGTATACGGGCAGCCGCCACAGGATCGGTGCGATGCTGCAGTCGACAAGCGAAAACTCTTCCGAAAGGAAATACGGCCGTGCGCCGAACAGCTCTGCGCTTTGCAGAATGCTCTCGCGCAGGAGCTTCTTCGATTTGGCACTCAGGCGACCGTCGGTTGCGTCAGCCTCCTCCGCCAGCGAGTACCAGTCTTTCTCGATCCGGAACAGCGCGAGCCGGAATTGCGCGCGGGTTACCGGGTCGACGGGCATCAGCGGCGGGTGTGGAAAACGCTCGTCCAGGTACTCGATGATCACGCGCGAGTCGTAAAGCGTCAGGTCGCGATCAACGAGCGTCGGTACCGTGTGGTACGGGTTGAGGTCCATGAGGTCCTCGGGGAGGTCCGGCCCGGCGACGTTCGCTATCTCGATATTGATGTTCTTCTCGGCCAGCACGAGGCGGGTGCGGTGGCTGTGGATATCAGTCGGCCGTGAGAACAGGGTCATCACGGAACGACGGTTCGCGATAACGGCCATCACTTGACGTCCTTCCAGATCTGTTTCTTGAGCATACGCGCGAGGATCAGGAAGAACAGCAGGTAGATGAGTACCCACACGCCGAGCTGGCGCCGCTCCGAACGAATCGGTTCGGCGATGTAGGCGAGGAAGTTCGTCGTGTCACGGACGAACTCGTCGTACGCCTCCGCATCCATCGAGCCCGGCACTGCGATCTCGAAGCCGGTCAGCTCCTTGACCGTCTCGCCACCTTCTTCGCGGGTCTCATAGATCGCGCGCTGGTAGCCCTGCAGGCCTCCGAGGACGTGCGGCATGGCCGTTCCCTCGAGCACACGGTTGTTGACGCCGGTCGTTTTCGACGGGTCGATGTAGTAGCCCTTGAGGAAGTTGTAGATGTAATCCGAACCGCGGGAACGGGCGATCAGCGAGACGTCGGGCGGCAGAACACCGAACCAGCGCTCGGCGTCTTCCGCGCGCATCGCGATGTTGATGGTCTCGAAGGTCTTCTCGGCATTGAACATCAGGTTGTTGATGAGCTGTTCGTCGGAGAGTTCGAGATCCTCGCCGATCGTCTTCCAGCGGACGTACTGGGCCGAGTGACAGCCGGAACAGTAGTTCATGAAGTTGCGGGCGCCGCGCTGCAAGGAGTTGATATTGCCCGGGTCGATGCCCGAAGGCTCGAGATCGGCCTTGCTGCCGGCGGCATGTGCGTTGCCGGCCAGCGCACCAACCAGGAGCACCGCGGCGAGAGCTGAAATACGCAAATTAACCATTGTAGACCACCCTCTCCGGCACGGGCTTTGTCTTGTCGATCGACGTGTAGTACGGCATCAACAGGAAGAACGCGAAATACAGGACCGTAAAGATGCGCGCGAGGAGCACGTAGATCCCCTCCGCGGGCTGCACGCCCAGCCAACCGAGTGCCACGAACGTAATGACGAACAGCGTCAGTGCCATCTTGTACATCCAGCCGCGGTAGCGGATAGAACGCACGCGGGAACGATCAAGCCACGGCAGGAACAGCGGCAGGATCACGGACAGACCGAAGAGTATGAAACCCCAAAGCTTGTCGGGCACAGCGCGAAGCACGGCGTAGAACGGCGTGAAGTACCAGACCGGCGCAATGTGCTCCGGCGTCGCGCGAACGTTGGCCGGATCGAAGTTGGCGTACTCGAGGAAGTAGCCGCCCATCTCTGGCGCGAAGAAAACGACCGAGAAAAAGATCATCAGGAAGATGATGATGGCGACGAGGTCCTTGGACGTGTGGTACGGGTGGAAGGCCACGCCGTCCAGCGGCACGCCGTTCTCGTCCTTCTTCTCCTTGATATCGATGCCATCCGGGTTGTTCGAACCGACCTCGTGCAGCGCCACGATATGGACGAAAACCAGACCGATCAGCGCGAGCGGCAGCAGGATGACGTGCAGCGCGAAGAAGCGGTTCAGTGTGATGTCTGAAATGTTGTAGTCGCCGCGAATGATCTCGACCAGTCCATCGCCGATGACCGGGATGGCGCCGAACAGCGAAATAATCACCTGCGCGCCCCAATAGGACATCTGTCCCCACGGCAGCAGGTAGCCTGCGAAAGCTTCGGCCATGAGCACGAGGAAGATCAGCATGCCGATGATCCAGATCAGCTCGCGCGGCTTTTTGTAGGAGCCGTACAGCATCGCCCGGAACATGTGCAGGTAGACGACGACGAAGAAGAACGAGGCGCCTGTCGAATGCATATACCGGATGAGCCAGCCCCATTCCACGTCGCGCATGATGTACTCGACGGAGGCGAACGCCTCGGCGGCTGACGGTTTGTAGTTCATCGTCAGGAAGATGCCGGTCAGGAGCTGGATGATCAGGACGACGAACGACAGCACGCCGAACACGTACCAGATGTTGAAGTTCTTCGACGCGTAGTACTCCGTCACGTGGTACTTCATCGTGCTCGTGAACGGGAAGCGGTCGTCGATCCACTTCATCAAGCCGCCCTGGGGCGTACCTACTTCTGCTTCGATCCTTGCCATTTTATGCTGCTCCGCTGTCCTGACCGATCAGGATCAGGTCATCTCTGACGAAACGATAGGGGGGAACGCGCAGGTTGGTCGGGGCCGGAACGCCCTGGAACACGCGCCCAGCGAGGTCGAACTTGGACCCGTGACACGGGCAAAAGAACCCGCCGTTCCACTGTTCAGACGGCCGAACCTCGAAATCCTCGAGTGGCGCGCAGCCAAGATGGGTGCACGAACCTTCGATTACAAGGTATTCCGGCTTCACGGAGCGCGTCGCATTGGCCGCGTATTCCGGCTGCTGTTCGACGACCTCCGAATTCGGGTCACGAAGGTTGCCATCGTTGTCACCCAGCTTGGCGAGCATCTCCTCACTGCGACGCAGCACGAAGACAAGCCTGCCGCGCCAGAGAACGCGGACCAGTTCACCGGGCTCCATCGATCCGATCGCCACCTCGACGGGCGCTCCCAGCGCCTGGGCGCGTGCGCTCGGCTTCAGCGAGGCGAGGAACGGAATCGAAAAGGCACCGAGGCCGGCCAGGCCGGTAACGCCGGTCGCGACGGTCAGGAAGTGACGACGGTTGCGGTCGAGCCGCTCCATTTCGTCTTCGGTCATCGGGCACTCCTATACGACGGGCTGCCGGAAAGTCGTGGTTGAGCGGGGGGCCGCTCGGCTGTGTCACAGGCTTTCAGTCAGCGCGCTTTTTATAAACTTCGAAACTGATAGATTTGCAGCAGACCGGGATAAGCGTCAGGATGACGCCTCCGTGTCTGGGTGCGGACTCGATCCGGCATTATACACGGGCTCCGTCGAAATTGGCTAGCTGCGCCATTGAGCAGCGTACGTACCGGGTGTCAGTCGAGTCGAACTTGAAATCAGGTCTCGTTTTCCTGTTGCAAGCGGTCGTGGTCGGCCTCGCCGTCGCCTTTCTCGTCGTTTTGATTCGGCCAGACCTGCTTCCGGTCTTGGACAACAGGGGCGCGGGGGCGCCGTCCAGCTACGCCGATGCCGTCGATATCAGCGCGCCGGCGGTCGCCAACGTTTACACGAAGCGGCTGGTCCGGGACACCAACGCGCCGTCGGCCCGGGCCCGCTTCCGGGTCAGCACCAATTTCGCGTCCGCCGTCATCATCGACCCCGAGGGCTACCTCGTCACCAATAACCACGTGGTGTTCGAGGCCGCGGAGATTCGAATCCAGCTCAGCGACGGGCGCATCGCCGAGCCCGAAATCGTCGGTGTCGACAGCGAGACCGACCTGGCGCTCCTGAAGATCGACGTGGGCCCGGTTCCGGCAGTCGCGATGGGCAGCTCCGAGAATCTGCGTATCGGGGACGTCGTCCTCGCTATCGGCAACCCTTACGGCCTGACGAAGTCGGTCACCCAGGGAATCGTCAGCGCGACCGGTCGCGGCCTGCTCAACCTCGCAACCTTCGAGAACTTCATCCAGACCGACGCCGCGATCAACGCCGGCAATTCGGGCGGCGCGCTGGTCAACGCCCGCGGCGAGCTGGTCGGGATCAACACGGCGGTCCTGGCGCAGGATTCGGGCACCGAGGGGATCGGCTTCGCCATCCCGGTCGACCTCGTTCGCGGTGTCGTCGACCAGATCAAGCGGAACGGGCGCGTCATCCGCGGCTACCTGGGGCTGTCGCCGGATGATATGACGACGGCCGAACGTGACGCGCGCGGGCTCTCCGGCAGCGTCGGCATCCTGCTGGTCTCGCTGTACCCGGGCGGACCCGCAGACCTCGCCGGCCTCGAGAGCGGCGACGTCATCCTGTCGATCAACGGCGAGGACATCCTCTCCAGGCGGCAGGCCCTGCTGATATCGGCCGGGACCAACCCCGGGGACGAGGTGCATATCCGCGCGTGGCGGAGTGCGCAGGAATTCGAGACGACGGTGATCGCGGGCGAACGACCGCCCGAGGATCCGTTCTGAGGGTCAGCCCGAGCCTGGTCGTATAGCGCAGGGCCCTAGCGAGGGACGCGCCGGATCTCCGCACCGAGCTGGCGCAGCTTCTCCTCGATGCGCTCGTAGCCGCGATCGACGTGATAGATCCGGTCCACGAGGGTTTCCCCGTCGGCCGCGAGACCGGCCAGCACCAGGCCGGCCGATGCCCTCAGGTCTGTTGCCATGACCGGCGCGGCGGTCAGACGGTCGACGCCCTTGATTATCGCGGTATTGCCCTCGAGCTGGATATCGGCACCCATGCGCTGCAGCTCGAGCACGTGCTGGAAGCGATTCTCGAATATCGTCTCGGTAATCGTCGCAACGCCGTCGGCAACGGCATTGAGCGCACAGAATTGCGCCTGCATGTCGGTCGGGAATGCAGGATACGGCGCCGTGCGGATGTCGACCGAGGTCGGCCGCCGACCGTGCATGTCCAGCTCGATCCAGTCGTCACCGGTGTTGATGTCGGCACCGGCCTCCGTGAGCTTGATCAGCACCGCCTCAAGGGTTGCCGGCGCGGCGTCCTCGATACGAATCCGTCCGCCGGTCATTGCCGCGGCCACCAGGTAGGTGCCGGCTTCGATACGGTCCGGCAGGACCGCGTAGTCGCCGCCGCCCAGTGTTTCGACACCCTGGATCGTCAGCGTGCTGCTGCCCAGGCCGTCGATCTTCGCGCCGAGCGCAACCAGGAAGTTCGCGAGATCCGTAACCTCCGGCTCGCGGGCGGCATTCTCGAGGACGGTCTCACCGTCGGCGAGCACCGCGGCCATTAGCAGGTTCTCGGTCCCGGTAACCGTTACGGTATCGAAAACGATGTGCGCGCCCTGCAGGCGCTCCGAGCGCGCCTTGATGAAGCCGTTCTCGACGACCACGTCGGCGCCCATGGACTGCAGCCCCTGAACGTGCAGGTTGACGGGTCGCGCGCCGATGGCGCAACCGCCGGGCAGCGATACATCGGCTTCGCCGAAACGCGCCACCAGCGGGCCGAGCACGAGGATCGACGCGCGCATGGTCTTGACGAGCTCGTACGGGGCCGTGCGGCTGGCGACGACCCTGGCATCGATCTCGACGCCCTGGCGATCGTCGACGGTGACCTCGACACCCATCATCGACAGCAGCGACAGCGTCGTCGTCACGTCCTTTAAGTGCGGCACGTTGCGGACGCGCACAGGTTCCGACGCGAGCAAGGTGGCGGCAAGGATCGGCAGCGCAGCGTTCTTGGCACCCGACGCCCCGATCGTGCCGGACAGCGAGTTGCCGCCCTTTATGAGGAGTTTATCCACGGCCTCAGGACGCGGCCGACTTCTCTGCCCACTCCTCGGGCGTGAAGGCTCGGATCGACAGTGCGTGGATCTCGTTGCCGACCAGGGTGCCCAGCGTCTTGTAGACGAGCTGGTGTCTCGCGAGCGGGCGCTTGCCGGCAAATTCGTGAGCAACGACGATGGCCTCGAAGTGCGTGTTGTCATCGCTCATGACCCTGACGACGGGGTCGGTGAAGCCTTCGGTGATCAGTTTTTCGATCTCGGCGGGTTGCATGTCTAACGTCCGGAACGGTTGGGCCGCGCAGTTTACCGCCAAATCCTCGGCCTTCCCAATGTCGAAGCCCGATTGTGTATGATACGCCGCTCGACGCGGCCCGGTGGTCACCCGGTTCGAAAACCCGGTTCGACGAAAAACAATATGCTCGGCAACATCATTGAGGTCATTGCGGGCCTGGTGCTCCTGATCTGGGGCGCCGATCGCTTCGTACACGGCGCCGCCGGCGGCGCCCGGCGGCTCGGCGTGGCACCGCTTCTGATCGGCCTCACGATCGTCGCGTTCGCCACCTCCGCTCCCGAGATCCTCGTTTCCGCCGTTGCCGCCATTCGCGGCGAGCCGGGCCTGGCCTTCGGCAACGCGATCGGCTCGAACATCGTGAACATCGGCCTGGTGCTCGGCGTCACCTCACTGATCAGGCCCATCGAGCTTAGGTCAGCGACGCTGCGTCGCGAGATGCCCGCCCTCCTCGCTGTTTCACTGCTGACGGTCTCGCTGTTTCTCGACACCTTTCTGTCGCGGGTGGACGGGCTCGTGATGCTGATGGGCCTGGTCATCGTCATGATCTGGCTCGCGAGACTCGGCCTGCAATCAGCCGGCGACGACCCCTTGATTGACGACTTCGACGCCGAAATCCCGAAGCACATGAGCCTCGCAATGGCGGCGTTCTGGCTGCTGCTCGGACTTGGTACGCTGCTGGTTGGGGCCGACCTGCTCGTCGATGGTTCGATCGAAATCGCCCGCGCCATCGGCGTCAGCGAGATCGTCATTGGCGTGACCCTCGTTGCGCTGGGCACCAGCCTGCCGGAACTCGCCGTCTCGATCGTCAGCATCATGAAGGGCGAACACGGCCTCGCGATCGGCAACATCGTCGGCTCGAATATCTTCAACCTGCTCGCCGTGATCGGCGTTGCGGCGGCGATCGAACCCTCGTCGTTGCCTCCGTCCGTGCTGTCCCTGCACATGTTCGTCATGGTGGCGTTCACGCTCGTGCTGTTCGCGATGACCTACGACTACGAAGGCAAGAGCGAGCTGTCGAGGATCGAGGGCTTCGCCCTGTTCGCCGCCTACATTGCCTACACCTCCTACGTCGTCGTCGAAAACGTTTAGACTAGAGCCCGTGCGCGACCACCTGAGCAACCAGGAGCTGCTCGCCCTCGCACGCGAGACGCTCGACATCGAAGCCAACGCCATCCGGCGCATGAGCTCGCGGCTCGATGAGAGCTTCGCCGAGGCCTGCCGGCTGTGCCTTGCCACGCCTGGCCGCGTCGTCGTTTCGGGCATGGGCAAGTCGGGCCATATTTCGACCAAGATCGCCGCCACGCTCGCGAGCACGGGCACGCCGGCGTTCTTCATGCACCCGGCAGAAGCCAGCCATGGCGATCTCGGCATGATCACGTCGCATGACACGATGCTGGCGATTTCCTACTCCGGCGAGACTGAAGAAGTCCTTACGATAGTGCCGCTGGTCCGACGCATGGGCGCCCGGTTGCTGTCGATGACCGGCAACCCGGCGTCGTCACTCGCGAAGGCCGCCGACGTGCATCTCGACGTCAGCGTCACCGAAGAGGCCTGCCCGCTGAACCTCGCGCCGACAGCGAGCACGACCGCCACCCTCGCGATGGGCGACGCGCTGGCCGTTGCCTTGTTGAAGAGTCGCGGCTTTACGGCAGAAGACTTTGCTCGCTCCCACCCGAGCGGCAGTCTCGGCAAGCGGCTTCTGCTGCGCGTGGCCGACGTCATGCGCAAAGACGACGACGTTCCCGCCGTCAAGGCCGACGTTCGCCTGCGCGACGGCCTGATGGAGATGACGGAAAAGGGGCTCGGCATGACGGCGATCATCGATGACGAGCGGCGCATCCTCGGCATCTTCACGGACGGCGACCTGAGGCGTGCACTCGACGATGGCGCGGACGTCCACAGGACGACGATGAGCGAGGTCATGCATGAGGGCCCTAAAACCGCGCGCGACGATATTCTCGCAGCGGAAGCCGTCGTTACGCTGGAAGAAAACAAGATTACATCGCTACTGGTTGCGGATGGCGACAATCGCCTCATCGGCGCGCTCAACATCCACGACCTGTTTCGCGCGGGCATCATGTGAGCAAGGGCGAACCGAAAAGGCCTGGCAGTGACATCAGGCTGGTTGCCTTCGACGTCGACGGCGTATTCACGGATGGGCGCTTCTACCTGTCCGACGACGGCGTCGAGACCAAGGCCTTCAATACCCAGGACGGGTTCGGCATCCGCCAGCTGCTCATGGCCGGGGTCGATGTCGCCGTCATCAGCGGTCGCCGCTCCAGGGCCGTCGAAAAACGCATGGCCGAACTCGACGTGCCGCACGTCATACTCGGCTGCAAGGACAAGCCCGCCGCGTTCGACGCCCTCGCAGCTCATCTCGACATCGATCCGGCACAGGCCGTGTTCGTTGGCGACGACATTCCGGACCTGCCGCTGCTCAGCAAGGTGGGCTTCTCGATCGCCGTCGCCAACGCGGTCTCCGCGGTTCGCGACTACTGCGACTACACGACCTCGAGGCCCGGTGGCCACGGCGCCGTTCGCGAGGTCTGCGAACTGGTCCTGGCTGGCCTCGCCAGCGGCAAAGACGAGGACCAATGAACGCCCGCGACGGAACCGTCATCGTACTGCTGACCCTCACGGCTCTTGGCAGCTGGTACCTCGCGCGGAACGGCAACGACGATTCTGCCGAGGTGACGCGCACCGAGTACGATCACCCCGGCTACTACCTGAAATCGGCGCGCATCCTCGGTACGGGACCGGACGGCAGCCCGCTGTACGAGATCGAAGCCGCCCGCGCCGAGCAGGGCCGCGACGAGAGCATTCTGTTCAGCGAGGTACGAGTGCGCTATTCGCCGGAAAGCGACGTGCCCTGGCGCGTGGATGCGGACACGGCAACGCTGTACCCGGACACGCCCCTGGTATTACTCGAAGGGCACGTTCGCGCCGTCAGCGCCGAGGGATTCCCGGGAAATGACACGGAGATTCGGACCAACGTGCTTGCGCTCAATCCGCAGACCTACATCGCGGAAACCGACGAACGCGTGCAGATCCGGATCGGCGCGCGCAGCCTGACCGCAACGGGTATGCTGGCATCGCTAAACGACAATCGACTCGAACTGAAATCCAATGTCAGCGGAAAATTCGTTCCCTAGGGCGCTCAGCCGCATCGCCCCCCTGATCAGCCCGCTGGTTGTAGCTGCCCTGCTGCTGCCGGGGATGGCCTTCGCGCAGATCGCCGAGATGCGACTGCCGATTTCGCTGGATGCCGACTCGACGGACTACGACGGCAAGAACTCGATGCTGATGTTCACGGGCCTCAGGCTGTCGCAGGGCAACATCGGCGTCGAGGCCGACGAGGGTCGCGCCAGCAAGCTCGATTTCGAGGACAGCGTCTGGCGCTTCTCCGGCAACGTGGTCATCGATGTCGAGAACGGCCGCGTCGAGTGCGACGTGGCCGACGTGACGTTCACGAACCACCAACTCATTCTCGCCGTCATCGAGGGCACCCCGGCAACGTTCGAGCTGACGCGCCCGGGAACCGGGGACACCACCTACGGTGAGGCTCGACGACTGCGCTACGACCTCGAAACCACGACGGTCGAATTCTCGGGCGATGCCGTGATCCGCGAGGCCGGCAACGAAATCGCCTCGGAGTTTCTCGCCTACAACATCATCGAACAGCGCATCAAGGCCGTGTCATCCGGCGAGTCCGACGACAAGGTCCGGATTCGCTACACGCCGCCGCCGGGCTCTGGCGCGGCGCTGCCGGATCTCGGAGCGGCCGCGGTCGAACAGGCAGCCGGCGACCTGCCCCAGGAGGCCGCCGAGCTGGTCGAAGCCGTAAGCGACGACCCCGACGCCTCGACCCAGATCGACGAACTGCCAGCCGAAGAGCCCGCCGAGGAAACCGCCGAAGACCCCGCGGAAGTCGAGGAACCGGACGCAGGGACCGAGGGCGGTGCATGAGCATCCTGAGCGTCCAGGACATCTCGAAGAGCTACAAACTCCGCAAAGTCGTCAAATCGCTGTCGCTCGAGATCAAGAGCGGCGAAGTCGTCGGCCTGCTCGGCCCGAACGGTGCCGGCAAGACGACCGCCTTCTACATGATCGTCGGCCTGGTCGCCGCGGACAGCGGCAAGATCCTGCTCGACGGCCGCGACCTGACGGCGAAGCCGATGCACGCGCGGGCCCGCATGGGCCTCGGCTACCTGCCGCAGGAAGCCTCGATATTCCGGAAGCTAACGGTGGAGCAGAACATCCTCGCGATTCTCGAGGCGCGCAGCGACCTGAGCCGCGCGGGCCGCGAAGAAGAACTCGAGAAGCTGCTGGACGAACTGCACGTCGGCCATGTTCGCGCCAGCTTGGGAATAAGTCTGTCCGGCGGTGAACGCCGTCGCGTCGAGATTGCCCGCGCACTTGCGGCCGATCCGCTGTTCGTGCTGCTCGATGAACCGTTCGCCGGCGTAGACCCGATCTCGGTACTCGACATCCAGCGCATCATCCGCCACCTCTGTGAGCGCGATATCGGCGTGCTGATTACTGACCATAATGTCCGCGAGACGCTCGGAATTTGTGGCAGAGCCTATATACTGAGCGACGGCAGCCTGATTGCGTCCGGGCCGCCCGAAGAAATCCTCGAAAATCAGCACGTCCGCGAAGTGTATCTCGGACAGGAGTTCACACTCTGAGGCACACTTGGCGGCGCACGACTGCTTGGGGGCAGACCAGACGGGGACATGCTTAAACCATCGCTGCAGCTAAAACTTGGGCAAACGCTGACGATGACGCCACAGCTGCAGCAGGCGATCCGCCTGCTACAGCTGCCTGTGCTCGACCTCAACGCGCAGATCCAGGACGCGCTCGAAGAGAACATCATGCTCGAGATGGAGGACCTGCCCGACGTTCCCCGTACGAGCTCCGAATCGACCGTCGAGATCGAGGCGATCAAGGCCGAAGACAGCTGGCAGACCCGCAGTGCGGATCGCAGCGATTCCGGCTGGAGCGGCGAAGGCCGACCCATCAGCGACTTCGCCGACGAGTCCGGGGAAACGCTGCGCGAGCACCTGCTCTGGCAGCTCGAAATGGAACACTTCACGCCGCGCGAGGCGCTGATCGGCGAGGCCATCGTCGACGCGATCAACGACGACGGCTACCTGACCATCGAGCTCGACGAAGTGGACGCCTGCATTGACGACGAGGTGTCGATGGAGGAAATCGAGGCCGCGCTGACCAAGGTCCAGCGCCTCGACCCGGTCGGCGTCGGTGCCCGCACGCTGTCCGAATGCATCATCCTGCAGCTCGGCCAGCTCGACGACGACACGCCGGGCCTGGAGCTCGCCAAACGGCTGGCCGCCGATCACCTGGACCTGATCGCGACCCGCGCACACGGCGAGCTGCGGCGGACGCTCAGGGCCTCGGACGAAGAGCTACACACGGCGCTGCAGCTCGTCAAAGGCTGCAACCCCAAGCCCGGCCTCGCCGTCAGCCCGGCCGCTGCCGAGTACGTCGTTCCGGACGTGTTCGTCCGCAAGATCGACAATCGCTGGCAGGTGGAAATCAGCCCGACCGGGGTGCCGCGGCTGTCCGTCAACCAGACCTACGCGAAGCTCCTGCGCGGCTCGGGCGACCACGCCGTGCTGCGCTCGCAGCTGCAGGAGGCCCGCTGGCTCATTCGCAGCCTCGAGATCCGCAACGAGACGCTCCTGAAGGTCGCGACCTGCATCGTCTCGCGGCAGACCGAGTTCCTGGAGCACGGTGACGAAGGCATGAAACCGATGGTTCTGAAGGACGTCGCCGAGGCCATCGGCATGCACGAATCAACGATTTCACGTGTAACTACCAACAAGTACATGCACACGCCGCGCGGCGTGTTCGAGTTCAAGTACTTCTTCTCCAGCCACCTGTCGTCGGCCAGCGGCGAAGACCAGTCCTCGACGTCGGTTCGCGCGAAAATCCGCAAGCTGATCGGGGCCGAGAACGCCGCCAAACCGCTGAGCGACAGCAAGATCGCGAACCTGCTGGCGGACGAGGGGATCAAGGTTGCGAGGCGGACCGTGGCGAAGTACCGTGAGTCCATGAACATTGCCTCGTCGAGCGAGCGCAGGCAACGCCCGGCAAGATAGGGTCTTTTCGACCATCTACGTATCTGCCGCTATGGAGGAGGACCCGCAAGTCGTTACATGATTTAGCATTGAAAGTACGTGAAACGCCCGTAATTAACAGGGGGAGGGAGCGTTTCGGAGCGTACGCTTGAGTAAGAACGGGAGAGGAATATGCAATTGAATGTTTCAGGCCATCACGTGGAAATCACCGACTCTCTGAGAGGCTATGTAGAGTCGAAAATTGAAAGGCTGGAACGTCATTTTGATCTTGTGTCGGACGTCCACTGTATCCTGACAGTCGAGAAACTCCGTCACAAAGCTGAGGCAAAAGTGAATGTGAACGGCGGTACGATTTTCGCCGAGACCACCGAAGACGACATGTACGCGGCCATTGACGGCCTCGTTGACAAACTGGACCGGCGAGTCCGCAAGCACAAGGAGAAGCTCGTCGACCACCACGCGAGAGATACGCTCAAGAGAAAGTTTGTCTAACCCCTCTTGTACTGCGCGACGGCAACTACCGTCGTCGCGCAATTCTCGCGGGCCCGGCCCGCACTCCCTAAGACGATGTTACTCGAAGAGATCATCAAGCCCGACAGCGTGCTCTGCAACGCCTTCGCGCGCAGCAAGAAACACAGCATCGAGATCCTGAGCGAGCTGCTCGTGCGCCCGACGCCCGAGTTCGCAGCCGAGGATATCTTCGAGCGCCTGATCGAGCGCGAGCGACTCGGCTGCACGAGTCTCGAGGCGGGTGTCGCGTTCCCGCACTGCCGCGTCGAAGGGCTCGAACGGAGCTCTGCCGCGATGATCAAGCTGTCGGAGCCCGTCGAGTTCGACGCAGCCGACGGCGAACCGGTCGACCTCATCTTCGGCATGCTCGTTCCCAAGGACCTCGACGAAAGTCACGTCGAAGAAGTCAAGGGCATTGCGCGGGTGCTCGGCGAGGAGGGCCTGCGCGCGAGGCTGCGCGAATCGAAGACGAGCAACGAACTGTACGAGACCTTGCTCGAAGGCTCACAGCTCGCCGGTCCGGCGACTGTACGGGCCGCGCAGGGGCGCTGATGTCCGCCTCGCTCGCGGCTACGGGGCGGTAACCATGAGCGACGAGAAGCGCCTTATTATCGTTAGCGGGCTGTCAGGCTCGGGCAAAACGATTGCGCTGCACGTTCTCGAGGACCTGGGCTACTACTGCATCGACAACCTGCCCGCGTCGCTGTTGAAGGCGACGGTCGACGAGGTAATCGCCGACGGCGGCAAGGAAGCGTCGTTACTCGCCGTCGGAATCGACGCCCGCAATCGCCGCCAGGACCTCGAGGCCCTGCCCAGCCTGATCAAGGACTTTCGCGGCCGGGATATCCACAGCGATGTCCTGTTCCTGACGGCGGATGACGAGATACTGCTGAAGCGCTTCAGCGAAACCCGGCGGCGGCATCCACTCGCGAAACAGGGCTCCGTACTCCTCGCCGCCATCGAAACCGAGCGTGACCTGCTGTCCGAGGTGATCAACTCGGCCGACCTCATCATCGACACGTCACGGACCAGCGTCTATGAACTCGGCGACACGATTCGCGAGCGAGTCGACCGTCGTCGTACCGACTCCATGTCGGTGCTGATCGAGTCTTTCGGCTTCAAGTTCGGCATCCCGGCCGACGCGGACTTCGTCTTTGATCTGCGCTGCCTGCCGAATCCCTACTGGACCGTCGAATTGCGCGGCCTGACGGGCCTGGACCCGGAGGTATCGGGGTTTCTCGATAGCCACGCGAGCTTCATCGAGATGCATGACGACATCCTGGGGTTCCTGACCCGCTGGATCCCCCGCTATCGCGATGCACATCGCGGCTACCTGACCGTCGCGCTCGGCTGCACGGGCGGCCAGCACCGTTCGGTCTACATGGTCGAAAAACTATCGGCGTCGCTGGAGGCCGTCGGCGAACCGGTGAGCCGCCGGCACAACCAGCTGCGTCAGCGGCCCGCGGCGGCCGTCGGCTGATCGCCGTGCACGGTGATCAGGTCGTGCTGAACCCATTCCGGGGCAAACAGGCGCGGCACGGCTTTTCCCGTCACGAACGCCAGTAGCTGCTCCTTCACGGACATCGCGTCGCGATAGCCCAGGTCGATCAACGCGCGCGTAAACTCACGCTCGAACAGCAGGTAGCTGAGCAGCCGGCTCTCGCTCTGGCGGCTGCCGCCGATGCCGCTCAAGAGCGCGCGAACGGCCACCGGCAACTCCTTGCGGTATTCGTAGGCGAGGTCACGAAGGTCCTTGCTCGGCACGACGACCATGGTGTCGATCGGCCGCATCTCGCCCAGCACGCCCTCACGCCGCTTCGCCGGCACGGAGTCGAGCAGCTGGTTGATGCGCGTCATCCGCTCGAGGTCCGAGTACAGGCCGTCCATGAACAGTGCGTCGAGCATGTAGCCCGCGATCTGCGCAAAACTCGGATACGCCTGCGGATGCATGATGTCGGGGGAGCGGTCGACGACTTCATTGCGAATGCCGATCACCAGGATGCGATCGGCGCCCAGGTGAATCGCCGGGCTGAGCGGCGTCGCCTGACGCATGGCACCGTCGCCGAAGAACTCACCGCCGATCCGGACAGGCGGGAAAATCATCGGCACGGCAATGCTCGCCATGACGTGGTCGAGGTTCAACTCCGTGTTGATGCCAACGCGCCGCGTTCGCGACCAGCTGGCCTGCGTGTCGGCACACTGGAAGAACGACGTGGAACGTGCAGAGCCGTAGCCGGCCGCGGTGATCGTGACCGCGTCGAGCCAGCCGTTATCCAGCGCGGTCTGGATACGCGGGAAGCGGACGTTGCGGCTCAACAGCGCCCGCAGCGGAGAGTTGTCGAGCATCGAGCGGGGGAACCGCAGCCAGCCGCCGGTCACGACCGAGGCGAGCCAGTGCAGGCTGCTCCTGAGCATCGTGAGGTGATCCGTGCGGTACACATGCTCGCAGCGAAAATGCCCCCACACCTGCTCCAGTTCGGCAACCGCCGTTCGATAGCGGCGGGCCTTCGACGCCAGGACGACCGAGTTGACGGCACCGGCCGAGGTACCGCTGATGATGGGGAACGGGTTCACCGAGCCCCTCGGCAGAAGCTCGGCCAGCGCCTTGAGCACCCCGACCTGGAAGGCGCCGCGGGCGCCGCCGCCAGGCAGCACGAGTGCCGTCTTTTTCGGCGAAATCGGGGTCGGTTCGAGCATCACGCCTTACATTTGGTTACGAGATGCGCTTTTTTCGTATCGAGCGCGGTCGTATTATAGGACCCCTTGACCGCTGTACGTTATTACGGAACTCCCCGATGAACAGACTGGCCACCGCCTTTGTGGCAATTCTCGCTACCGGCCTCTTCGCGCTCTCGGCTGCGGTCGCGGGCCCGGTCGTCGGCCAACCGGCGCCCGAATTCGAACTGCCGGACCAGCACGGCCAGCTGCATTCGCTCGAGGACTACCGTGATTCGTGGGTCGTCCTGTATTTCTATCCCAAGAACGAGACCCCCGGCTGCACGACCGAGGCCTGCGAGTTTCGCGACAACATCTTCGCGTACCGAAAGCGCAACACGGTCATCCTGGGCGTCAGCCTCGACGACGAAGAGTCGCACAAGAAATTTGCCGAGAACCACAGCCTGCCGTTTACGCTGCTTGCCGATACGGAAGGCGCGGCGGCCAACTCGTACGGCGTCAAAACGAAGATGTTCGGCATGACGGTTGCGAAGCGCCAGACCTTCATCATCGACCCGCAAGGCAACATCGCCAAGCACTATGAGAAGGTGAAACCGGCATCGCACTCGGCGGAGGTTCTCGCCGATCTCGACCTGCTCGGCGCCAAGCCCGTCGAAGGGCCCTGAGCCCGGACTTACTGCAGCGCCCGGATCCCTTCGTCCAGGCCCGCGATCGTCAGCGGGTACATCCGATCGTCCATGAGCTCGCGCGTCAGCTTGATCGACGGCGTGTACTCCCAGCGCCCCTGCGGCTCCGGGTTCAGCCAGATCGCTTTCGGGTAAGTGTTCAGCAGGCGCTTGATCCAGATTGCGCCCGGTTCCTCGTTCCAGTGTTCGACGCTGCCGCCCGCATAGACGATCTCGTACGGACTCATGGTCGCATCGCCGACAAACACGAGTTTGTAGTCGGAGCCGTACTTGTGGGTGATGTCGAGCGTCGGGATCCGCTCCTGGTGACGCCGGCGGTTGTCCTTCCACAGGGTCTCGTAGATGAAGTTGTGGAAGTAGAAATACTCGAGGTGCTTGAACTCGCTGCGGGTCGCCGAAAACAGCTCCTCGCAGATGCGTACGTGGTCGTCCATCGAACCGCCGATGTCGAGGCAGAGCAACACCTTCACGGCATTGTGCCGCTCCGGGACCATGCGAATATCGAGCAGCCCGGCGTTGCGGGCCGTCTTGTCGATCGTGTCATCGAGGTCGAGCTGGTCCGCGGCCCCCTCCCGCGCGAACTTGCGCAGCCGGCGTAGCGCCACCTTGATGTTGCGTGTGCCGAGTTCGACCGAATCGTCGAGATTCCGGTATTCGCGCTTGTCCCACACCTTAACGGCGCTGCGATTTCGCGAGCCGGCCTGCCCCATGCGGACGCCCTCGGGGTTGAAGCCGTACGCTCCAAACGGCGAGGTACCGGCCGTGCCGATCCACTTGTTGCCGCCCTCGTGGCGTTCATCCTGCTCTTCGAAGCGCTCCTTCAGCGCCTTCATCAGTTCCTCGAATCCGCCCATGGCTTCGATCTGCGCACGCTCCTCGTCGGAGAGCATCAGTTCGGCACGGTGCGTCAGCCAGTCGTCGGGTATGTCCTCGAACAGGTCCGCAAGCGAGTCTTCTATTCCCTTGAAGTAGGCGCCAAAGATCCGGTCGAAGCGATCGAGCTGCGATTCGTCCTTAACGAGCGTTGCACGCGCCAGATAGTAGAAGTCATCGACGCTCTGGCCCGGCAGTCCCTTTTGCATCGCCTCCAACAGGGTCAGCAGTTCCGTGATGGACGTCTTCATGCCGCCGTCGCGAAGCATGAAAAAGAACGGAATCAGCATGCGGGCTTACTGCGGGCCGCCGGCCTTGCGATCGAGGAACACCAGCCGTTCGAACAGGTGCACGTCCTGCTCGTTCTTCAGGAGTGCTCCGTACAGCGGCGGAATGGCCTTGCGCGAATCCTCGGCGCGCAGCGCCTCTGGCGGTATGTCCTCGGCGAGCAGCAGCTTGATCCAGTCCAGCAGCTCGGACGTCGACGGCTTCTTCTTGAGTCCGGGCACATCGCGCACTTTGTAGAACGCATTGAGCGCCTCGGACAGCAGGTTCTTCTTCAGGTCCGGGAAATGCACGTCGACGATACTCGCCATCGTGTCCTTGTCGGGGAACTTGATGTAATGGAAGAAACAGCGGCGCAGGAACGCGTCAGGCAGCTCTTTTTCGTTGTTGCTCGTGATGACGATGATCGGCCGATGCCGCGCCTTGACCAGCTGCTTGGTCTCGTAGACAAAAAACTCCATTCGATCGAGTTCCTGCAGCAGGTCATTCGGAAACTCGATGTCGGCTTTGTCGATTTCGTCGATCAGGAGCACCGGCTGGTCGTCGGACTCGAAGGCCTCCCAGACCTTGCCGCGGACGATGTAGTTGCCGATGTCGTGAACGCGATCGTCACCGAGCTGCGAGTCCCGCAGCCGCGCGACTGCATCGTACTCGTAGAGGCCCTGCTGAGCCTTGGTCGTCGACTTGATGTGCCACTCGTAGAGCGGACGCTGCAGTGACCGGGCCACCTCCATCGCGAGCTGGGTCTTGCCCGTGCCGGGTTCGCCCTTGACCAGGATTGGCCGCTCGAGCGTCACCGCGGCGTTGACGGCCATTTTCAGGTCGTCCGTCGCGATATAGCTGCTCGTGCCTTCGAAGCGCTTATTGTCCATTGTGTCCCGTCCCGGTGCCGCCGAGTGTGTCGTCTGCAGCCAGTGTAGCGCCTGCCGGCTCGAGGTTCAGCGTGTAAACGGCAGCGCCAGGCAGGAAGGGGCTCGGTCGGCCGTGCACCCAGTCGTCGTGGCCGCGCCGGTAGAAGTCGGACAGCGGGTGGCCGGACTGCCCTGTCGGCATGTGCAGGATACCGTTGGCCTCGTCGCCGGGCGCCACGGAGAAGCGCTCCGAGGCACCGAAACCGGGCCCCTGCGCTTTCGGCAGGTTGTCGTCGCCGTTCAGCGGATCGCGCGGCATGTCCAGCCAGCCTGCGAGCCACGGCAGACCGTTGCTCAGAGGATGGCGGATGGTCGCGGTGTTGTACTCACCCCAGGTGCGCTCGTTCAAGCGTCCATCGTAGTTGGCCTGCAGGTAGCCGATGTTGCCGCGCACGGCCGCCATCAGCAGCGCGTCCCAGGACTCGTATTCACCCGACAGCAGGTGCAGCGGGCGCTCCTTGACGAGCTGCCACAGCGGCGCTTCGAACTGGTTGCCGATGAGTACATCGACATCGCCGCCGTAGTGCTCGCGAACCGGTGCCATCAGCCCGTGAAAGACCCGCTTGCGCACCTCGAGCCTGAAGCCGCGTACCAGCCGGTAGCCAACCGAATCGGCGGCGGCACGCGGCACCCAGTCCGTTACGAGTCGGCGGTACTCGACGAGGGTTTCGTCGTCGCCGACCGTCTCGTCGTCGAGGACGGAAAGCAACAGCTCGCGCCAGCGCGACAGGAATACCGCGCGATCGTCGTACTGGATTGCCAGCATGTCCTCGGCCGTGAACGTGTCCTTCGCGAACAGCCCGTCACGGATCTGCCGCGCCCGCGCAGCGAGGTCGTAGCCGCCGTCACCGATAATCTCGAGATCGCCGGCATCGACGACGCGCGCATTGGCGGTCCAGATTCGTCCGCTCTCCGGGTTTACGACGCGCGGATACTCCGCGGGCTCACGCCAGCCGACCCAGCCGTGCTCGTCGCTCCAGTCGGACGGCACCATCTTCTCGAAGCCGTTCTTGACCGGGATCTGTCCGGCTATCGTCCAGCCTATGTTGCCGCTTGCATCGCCGACCACGAAGTTCTGCGGCGGCATGCCCATCGTATTGGCGATGTCCAGCGCCTCGGCGACGCTGGTCGCCGTCTCCAGCGCCATGATGTTCAGGTTGACCGCCGTCGGCTGATGCGCGAGCCAGCTCACGGCGATCTCGCCATCGGGGTAGCTCACCTGGTCGTCAACGGGCCCCCAGATGGTCTCGCGAACGACATAGTCGACCGGCTCCGCGTCCTTGACCCTGATCGTTTCGTGATGCAGTTCGAACGCGCGATCGCCGTCGGGCGTGCGGTAGGTCGACGGTTCGGTGCCCGGCTTCAGGACAACGGCATCCGACCAGTCGCCGTAGCTGTTCGTGTAGCCCCACGCGACCGAACCGTTGCTGCCCGCGACCACAAACGGCGTGCCGGGCAGGGTCACACCCGTGATGTCCCGTTGTTCGCCTTCCGTCTGCACGATACGCGCCTGGTAATAGATGTTCGGCGTATTCAGTCCCAGGTGCATGTCGTTCGAGACCATGGCGCGCCCGGAGGTAGTCAATGTACCGGCCACCGCCCAGTTGTTGCTGCCGGGAAGCGGGTGCCGGCCTTCCTCGCCAGCGGGCGCCGGTTCGCCGCCACTGTGACGCACAGAGTAGATGTGGCTCGGCGGGAACGCTGCCGGCGCGCGCGGCTCGCCGTTGAGCGGCGCATCCCAGGACGTGCCGTCCGGGTACAGCCAGTCGTACACGCCCGTCGGCAAGACGCGGTGCGCGTAGCCACGCCGGACGTCCTTGCGCGCCCGCGAGTCGTTGAGCGTCATGAACATCGCGTAGACCACCAGCAGCGAGTCCTCCGCGATCCAGGGCTCGGGCGTTTCGCCGAGCAACAGGTACTCGAACGGCCGTGCGTTCAGACTGCCGAGGCCGGCGTTGACGCCGTCTGCGTAGCGTTCGATGACGCGGCGATCCGACTCATCGGCCCGCGCCAGCACGTCCCGCGCGAGCGCGCGGAAGCGATGAAAACGGTAGCGTTTGTCGACGGGCACGGCGCGCTCGCCGACGAGCTTGGAGAGTTCGCCCGCAGTTCGCCGCCGAATCAGGTCCATCTGGAAAAAGCGGTCCTGACCGTGCGCGAAACCGGTGGCGAACGCGAGATCCTCGCGCGTCGTCGCCGAGATCACCGGTATGCCATCGGCATCGCGTTCGATGCTTGCCGACCCGGTCAGACCGTCCGCGACAATGTCGCCGTCGAGCTGTGGCAGGCTCCCGCGGACGGCGAGCCACATGGTCAGCGCGAGGATCGCCACGAGCATCACAGCGCCCGCGAGGATTCGCATCAACAGGGTCTTCATCGGAAACTAGCTCTTTTCGGTTATTTCGACGATCTTCATCGCGTTGGTGCCGCCGGATACGCCGTGCAGATCACCCTTGGTAAAGATGACGCGGTCGCCGACGGCAACCAGGCCGCGCGCGAGCATGATATCGAACACGTCCTGGTACACCTCGCGGGAGTTCGTCGCCTCGGTGTCGAAGTGTATGGGTCCAACGCCACGATACATCGTTACCCGCCGGCTCGTGGCGGCGTGCGGCGTAAACGCATAGATCGGTATGTCCGAGCGTATACGCGACATCCACAGCGCGGTCGACCCCGACTCGGTCAGTGCGAAAATAGCCTTTACGTCCAGATGGTTGGCCGTGTACATGACCGCCATTGCGATTGCTTCGTCCACGCGTTCGAAGTAGTCGCCCAGGCGATGCCGGGTCCGCCCGTGCGGCAGCGGAAACTGCTCGGCACCGGTGCAGACCTCTGCCATGGCCCTGACCGCCTTGATCGGGTGTTTGCCGACGGCCGTTTCTCCCGACAGCATCACCGCATCGCTGCCGTCCATAACGGCATTCGACACGTCCGACACTTCTGCGCGGGTCGGTATCGGGTTGAGAATCATCGACTCCATCATCTGCGTCGCCGTAATGACGACTTTCCTGGCCTTGCGAGTCTTGCGGATGAGGCTCTTCTGGATACCGGTCAGGCGCGCATAGCCCATTTCGACGCCGAGGTCGCCACGAGCGACCATGATCACGTCGGCCGCGTCGATGATTACATCGATGTTGTCCACGGCTTCGGTCCGCTCGATCTTCGCGACGATCAGGCCGCTGCCGCCGGCATCGCGAAACAGCCGCCGCGCCTCCTCGATATCCGCGGCAGTGCGCACGAACGAGACAGCCAGGAAGTCCATCTCTAGCTCGGCAGCCAGCAGAATGTTCTCTTTGTCGATGTCGGTCAGGGCCGGCGCCGAGAGACCGCCGCCCTTCTTATTGATGCCCTTGTGGTCGGACAGGATGCCGCCGTTGACGACGGTGGTATGAATCCGGGTGCCCTCGATCGACTCGACCTGCAGCGTGATCATGCCGTCGTTCAGCAGCAGGATGTCCTTGGGCTCGACGTCCTCGTGAATGGTGTCGAGCGCGACCCCGACGCCCTTTTTGCTGCCCTCTTCGTAGCCGAGCGTACTGTCGAGGAAGAAGGACGCGCCGTCCTTCAGCTCGACGCTGCCCTTCTTGAAGCGCTTGACGCGAATCTTGGGTCCCTGCAGGTCACCGAGCAAGCCGACCTCGCGGCCGCAGTCATCCGACGCCTTGCGGACCGCCGCTGCGCGGGCCCGGTGCTCGTCCGCGGAGCCGTGTGAGAAGTTCAGGCGCGCGACATCGAGGCCGGCATCGATAAGCTTGCGAAGCGTTTTCGGCCGCTCGGTCGCCGGGCCGAGCGTCGCCACAATCTTGGTACGTTTTTGCATGGCGGCGATTATTGCATAGCGCTCGCGACGCCGCCGTTACTAAATCCGGGCCTGCACCTTTTTGGCGCGGCCCGGCTGGAACCGTACCGGCGGGGTCGTGCAGGACGCGAAACAGCGCTATGCTCGGGTTTTCGCGAGGTTCTCCCGTGCTCAATCGCCGACGTTTCCTGCAGTGCCTTGCGGCCGCCGCCAGTCCGGCCGCCGCTGCTTCCTGCCGTGCGGCCGATTTCGCCGTGGGTCCGCTCAGGCCCGACCCGAACGAGCTCCTCGACCTGCCCGACGGCTTCGAGCTGACCATCGTCTCACGCGCGGGCGACACGATGAGCGATGGCCTCAAGGTGCCTGCCGCCCACGACGGCATGGCGGCCTTCCCGGGCGACGACGGCCGCATCATTCTCGTCTGCAATCACGAGATGAAGTCGGGCTACCCGGAGTACAGTGCTTTCGGCACGAGTTTCGCGGACCAGCCGGAGAGCGTGAAGGCGAAGGTCTACGATCTTGGCGGCAGCGAAACGCCGGGCGCCGGCGGCACGACGACGACGATCTACAACCCGGTCACCCGCAGGACCGAAAAGCAGTACCTGAGCCTCGCCGGCACCGAGATCAACTGCGCCGGTGGACCGACGCCGTGGGGCAGCTGGCTGTCCTGCGAGGAGTGCTTCGAAAGCGCCGGGACCAGCTACGCGACCGGCCGCAGGATCGTCCGCGAGGAACGTCATGGCTACGTCTTCGAGGTGCCGTCGCGCCACGAAGGCCTCGTCGAGCCCGTACCGCTCAGGGCGATGGGCCGCTTCGAGCACGAGGGCGCGGCCGTTCACGAACCTACCGGCATCATTTACATGACCGAGGATCGACACCACAGCCTGTTCTACCGGTTCATTCCCGAGACGCCGGGCAAACTCGTCAACGGCGGCCGCCTGCAGGCGCTCGCGATCAAGGGCAGGCCGTCACAGCGAACCCACAACTGGTCCGCGCAGGCCGACGTCGAGCAAGGCGTCGACATGCAAACACAGTGGATCGAGCTCGACGACGTCAACCCGGTCGAGAACATCTTGCGGCTCCGCGGCGCAAGAGCGGGCGCAGCGACCTTCGCCCGCGGTGAAGGAATCACGAATGCCGCGGGTGACATCGTCTTCTGCTGCACGATCGGCGGCCCGGCACGGCTCGGCCAGGTGTGGCGTTACGAGCCGAGCGAATTCGAAGGTGACGAGCGTGAGGCAACGGCGCCCGGCAAACTCTCGCTGATCGCGGAGAGTGACGAAAACTCACTGCTCAGGAATGCGGACAACCTGACGATGGCCCCCTGGGGCGACCTGATTATCTGCGAGGACACGCACGATCACTGCGGTCTCGTCGGCATCCGCCCGGATGGGACCCAGTACGCGTTTGCCGACAACGCGTGGTCGGACTCGGAGCTTGCGGGCGTGTGCTTCTCGCCGGACGGCCAGACGCTGTTCGTGAACATCCAGTACCCGGGAATGACCGTTGCGATAACGGGCCCGTGGCCATCGGCATCCTGACCCGCCCGGCCGAATAGCCGGTCAAACAACAGCTTCGCCGCTAGCTCTCGCTGCCGCGTTTCTCGAGCATCGCAACGGCCGGCAGCGTCTTGCCCTCGACGAACTCCAGGAACGCGCCGCCACCGGTCGAGATGTAGGAGATCTTCTCGGCAACGCCGTATTTGTCGATTGCCGCCAGCGTGTCGCCGCCACCGGCCACGGAAAATGCGTCGCTCGCAGCGATGGCTTCCGTAAGCGCACGCGTGCCGTTGCCGAACTGGTCAAATTCGAAAACGCCGACCGGTCCGTTCCAGATGATCGTGCCCGCACCTGCGAGGAGCTCGGCGAACCGCGTCGCCGTCTCGGGGCCAACGTCGAGGATCATGTCGTCGTCGGCCACGTCCGCGACCCGCCTGGTCGCGGCCTCGGTGTCCGCCGAGAATTCCTTGCCGCAGACGACGTCGGTGGGCACCGGGATATCCGCGCGGCCCTCACCGCCTTTCGCAAGCTCACCGGCCGTATCGACCATGTCGGCCTCGTAGAGCGACTTGCCGACGTTGTGGCCTTCGGCAGCGATAAAGGTATTGGCAATGCCGCCGCCGACAATCAGCGTGTCGACCTTGTCCGCCAGCGCGTCGAGCACCGTCAGCTTTGTCGACACTTTCGAACCGCCGACGATCGCGATCATCGGCCGCGCCGGCGCATCGAGCGCTTTCGCAAGAGCGTCCAGTTCGTTCGCAAGCAGCGGTCCGGCGCAGGCCACGGGCGCGTGTTCGGCGACCCCGTAGGTGCTCGCCTGGGCGCGGTGCGCCGTGCCGAAGGCATCCATGACGAACACATCGCAGAGCGCCGCCATCTTCCTGGCGAGCTCCGGATCGGACTTCTTCTCACCGGCCAGGAAACGCACGTTTTCGAGCAGCACGACGTTGCCGGGCTCGACCTCCACGCCGTCCAGCCAATCCTCGACCAGCGGCACCTCGCGCCCGAGCAGCTGCCCGAGATGCGCGGCGACCGGTGCGAGCGAGAACTCAGGATCGGGCTCACCCTCGGTTGGCCGCCCCAGGTGCGACATCAGCATGACCGCGGCGTTGGACGCGAGCGCGCGCTCGATGGTCGGCAGCGCCGCGCGGATGCGGGCGTCGCTCGCGACCGCGCCGTCCCTGATCGGCACGTTCAGGTCCTCGCGGATCAGCACGCGCTTCCCCGCGAGGTCGAGGTCGGTCATCTTGATGACGGCCATACGCCTTGAGCCCTTTACGCCGCGATCAGGCGTTGACGAGCGCGACGGTCGTGTCGAGCATCCGGCAGGAGAAGCCCCACTCGTTGTCGTACCACGCAATGACCTTGACGAGCGTGCCGTCGATGACCTTGGTCAGGCCCGCGTCGTACGTCGACGATGCCGGGTCGTGATTGAAGTCCACCGACACGAGCGGCTCATCGTTGTAAGCCAGCACGCCCTTGAGCGAGCCCTCGCTCGCGTCCTTCATGATCTTGTTGATCTCGTCGATGTCGGTCGCGCGCTTCGCGACGAAGGTGAGATCCACGGCCGATACGTTAATCGTCGGCACGCGCATCGAGAAGCCGTCGAGCTTGCCGTTGAGCTCCGGCAGCACCAGTCCGACCGCCGCGGCGGCGCCGGTCTTGGTCGGGATCTGCGACATCGTCGCTGAGCGCGCACGGCGCAGGTCCTTGTGGAATACGTCCGTCAGCACCTGGTCGTTCGTGTAAGCGTGGATCGTCGTCATGATGCCGTGCTCGACGCCGATGGCCTCGTGCAACGGCTTGACCATCGGCGCAAGGCAGTTGGTCGTGCACGACGCATTGGAAATCACCGCGTGCTCGGGCTTCAGCGTATCGTGATTGACGCCGTAAACGATGGTGTTGTCGACATCCGCGCCGCCCGGCGCCGAGATGATGACCTTCTTTGCACCGCCGTCCAGATGCTTGCCCGCGGCCTCGCGGGTGCGGAACAGACCCGTGCACTCGTAGACGACATCGACGCCGAGGTCGCCCCACGGCAGCTTGGCCGGATCGCGCTCGGCGAAGACCTTGATGCGGTCGCCGTTGACGAGGATGTCGTTACCGTCGACCTCGACCGTGCCCGGGAATCGCCCGTGGGCGGTATCGCGGCGCGTCAGGTGCGCGTTCGTGTTCGCATCGCCGAGGTCGTTGAGCGCAACGACGTCGAATTCGTCGGTGCGGCCGAGTTCGTGGATCGCGCGCACGATGTTGCGGCCGATGCGGCCATAGCCGTTGATGCCAACCTTGATCGCCATGGTGATTCTCCTGGTTTTTTTCACGGCCGGCGGCGAGCCGGCCCGGATTACTAATTCTGTTTCTTTAGGATCGCCCGATTATGCGAGCGTTTGTTTCGCGACAGCGACGACATTGCCGACGGTAAAGCCGAAATGTTCGAACAATTCGCCGGCCGGCGCCGACTCGCCGAAGCGGTCGAGACCTACGACGCGGCCCGCCGAGCCGACGTAGCGCCACCAGCCGTCGGTAACGCCTGCCTCGATCGCGACCCGCGCCGTAACCTCGGCCGACAGTACCGACTCCCGGTAGTCCGCGTCCTGCGTATCGAACACGTTGGTCGACGGCATCGATACGACCCGGGCGCTGACGCCCTCGCCAGCCAGCGCCTCGGCCGCAGCCATGGCGAGACTGACCTCGGAACCCGTTGCGATGAGGATAATGTCGGGCTTGCCGTCGGTATCGCGCAATACGTATCCGCCACGGGCGATCGCCGCCCGCTGGCTGGCATCGCGCGGCTGGTGCGGCACACCCTGGCGCGTCAGGACGAGACTCGTCGGCCCGTCGCGTCGCTCGATGGCGTCGCGCCACGCGACGGCGGTCTCCACCGTGTCGCAGGGCCGCCAGACGCACATATTGGGCATGATCCTGAGGGACGCAATGTGTTCGACCGGCTGGTGCGTCGGCCCGTCCTCGCCGAGACCGATGGAATCGTGCGTGTAGACGAGGATATTCTGGATTCTCATGAGCGCTGCCATGCGAAGCGCATTGCGCGCGTAGTCCGAGAACGTCAGGAAGGTTCCGGAGTACGGAATCACGCCGCCGTGCAGGGCCATGCCGTTTCCAATCGCCGTCATGCCGAACTCGCGGACGCCGAAGTAAATGTAGTTGCCGGACGCATCGTCGCCGGTAATGGGCGTTGAACCGGCGTGCTTTGTCAGGTTCGAACCGGTGAGGTCCGCCGAACCGCCGGCAAGTTCCGGCAGCTTCGGTGCAAACGCATTGAGCGCGACGAGCGATGCCTTGCGCGTCGCCATCGTCTCCGCATCCGCATCGATCTTCGCGATTGCGTCGTCGGCAAACCCGGCCCAGTCGTCGGGCAGGTTGCCGGCCATGCGGCGTGCGAACTCGTCGGCTAGCTCCGGGTGCTCGGTGGCGTAGGCGGCAAACAGCTTCGTCCAGGCGTCCTCCGACGCCTCGCCGCGTTCGCGACCGTCCCACGCCGCCGCGATGTCGGCCGGCACGTCGAAGGGCTCGGCCGTCCAGCCGAGTTCGGCCCGCGCGGCCGCGACCTCGTCCTCGCCAAGGGGCGCGCCGTGCGTCGACGCCGTGCCCTGCTTGTTCGGCGAGCCGAATCCGATGACGGTCTTGCAGCGGATCAGGCTGGGCTTGCCGGTCTCGGCCAGCGCTTTGTCGACGGCCGCGGCGACCGCGGCGCTGTCATGGCCGTCGACGTCGTCGATGACCTGCCAGCCGTAGGCCTGGAAGCGGCCCGTCGTATCGTCCGTGAACCAGCCGTCGACTTCGCCGTCGATAGAGATGTTGTTGTCGTCGTAGAAGGCAATGAGCTTGCCGAGCTTGAGAGTGCCGGCCAGCGAGCAGGCCTCGTGCGAGATGCCTTCCATCAGGCAGCCGTCACCGAGGAACACCCAGGTCTTGTGATCGACAACGTCGAAACCGTCGCGGTTGAACTCGGCCGCGAGCATTTTTTCGGACAGCGCCATGCCGACCGCGTTGGTAATGCCCTGCCCGAGCGGCCCGGTCGTCGTCTCGACGCCGAGGCCGGGCTCGTATTCCGGGTGGCCGGCCGTCTTGTAGCCCATCTGCCGGAAATTGCGGATCTCGTCCATCGGCAGCGGATAGCCCGTGAGATGCAGCAGGCTGTACAGCAGCATCGAACCGTGGCCGTTGGACAGCACGAATCGGTCGCGGTCGGCCCAGTCCGGGTTTGCCGGGTTGTGTTTCAGATAGTCGCGCCATAGCACTTCGGCAATGTCGGCCATGCCCATCGGCGCACCGGGGTGTCCGGAGTTTGCGGCCTGAACGGCGTCCATGCTGAGCGCCCGGATGGCGTTCGCGAGTTCTCGCCGGGCGGGCTCGCCGGCGCTGCTAGCTTCTTGTGACATTTCGGATATTTCGGCGTCGGGCACGGGGCCCTTGTGGTTGTTGTACGCGTGTCGCGCGCCCCCGGCGCGGATTCGCTCGAAGGCGCGCATTTTCGGGGTTTTTCCGGGGCGCCGCAAGCGAGTTGGCCGCGGCGGGCGTGCAAAGGTAACGAATTGCATCCGTTCTCGCCCGGTTGGTGGAACCGGACGGGCTTGCGGTACAATGGCGCGTTGACCTAGCCAACAAGGCGACAACTCCAATGAGTGACTCTTTTCTGTTCACCTCGGAATCCGTATCCGAGGGACATCCGGACAAAATTGCCGATCAGATCTCGGACGGCATTCTCGACGCGATCCTGGCTGAGGACAAAAGCGCCCGCGTCGCCTGCGAAACCATGGTCAAGACCGGCATGGTCATCGTCGCGGGTGAGATCACGACGTCCGCGTGGGTGGACTTCGAGGAGATCGTCCGGCGCACCGTGACCGACATCGGCTACGACGATTCGGACATGGGCTTCGACGGCCATTCCTGTGCGGTGCTGAACGCGATTGGCAAGCAGTCTCCCGACATCGCCCAGGGCGTCGACCGCTCGACGCCGGAGGAACAGGGCGCCGGCGACCAGGGCCTGATGTTCGGCTACGCGACCAACGAGACCGACGTGCTGATGCCCGCGCCGATCACGTTCTCGCACCGGCTCGTCAAGCGCCAGGCCGAAGTCCGCAAGGCGGGCACACTGCCGTGGCTCCGGCCCGATGCCAAGAGCCAGGTCACGTTCCGCTACGAGAACGGCCAGCCGACGTCGATCGACGCGGTCGTCCTGTCGACGCAGCACCACGCCGACGTCGACTTGAAGGACCTGCGCGAAGGCGTCATGGAGGAGATCATCAAGCCCGTGCTGCCCGACAACTGGATCAGCCCGGACACCAAGTACCACATCAACCCGACCGGCCGCTTCGAGATCGGCGGCCCGATGGGTGACTGCGGACTCACCGGCCGCAAGATCATCGTCGACACTTACGGCGGCTCGGCCCGCCACGGCGGTGGCGCTTTCTCCGGCAAGGACCCGTCCAAGGTCGATCGCTCCGCCGCGTACGCAGCGCGCTACGTCGCCAAGAACGTCGTCGCCGCAGGCCTCGCAGATCGCTGCGAGATCCAGATTTCCTATGCGATCGGCGTTGCCGAGCCCACCTCGATCAGCGTCGAGACGTTCGGCACCGGCAAGGTATCCGACGGCGAGCTGACGGCGTTGATTCGCGAGAACTTCGACCTGCGGCCGTACGGCATCCTGAAGATGCTCGATCTGATCCGGCCGATCTACCAGGCGACTGCCGCTTACGGTCATTTCGGCCGTGAGGACATCGACCTGTCCTGGGAAAAGACCGACAAAGCCGAGGCGCTGAAAGGCGCAGCGGCAGCCTGACAACTGAATCCCCCTGAATTTCCAACTGGAGACATACCAATGAGCAGCGAACCCGTTGCCCTGAACAAGCCCGATTACAAGGTCGCCGACATTGCGCTCGCCGACTTCGGCCGCAAGGAAATCGCCATCGCCGAGACCGAAATGCCCGGACTCATGGCGCTGCGCGAAGAGTACGCCGGCCAGAAACCGCTCGAGGGTGCCCGCATCGCCGGCTGCCTGCACATGACGATCCAGACCGCTGTGCTGATCGAAACGCTGGCCGAGCTGGGTGCCGACATCCGCTGGTCGTCGTGCAACATCTTCTCGACGCAGGATCACGCCGCCGCCGCGATTGCCGCGGCCGGCATCCCGGTATTCGCCTGGAAAGGCGAGACCGAGGACGAGTACTGGTGGTGCGTCGAGCGCACGATCAATGGCCCGGACGGCTGGACGCCGAACATGCTGCTCGACGACGGCGGCGACCTGACGCAGGTCGTGCATGAGAAATACCCGGAGCTGCTCGAGAACATCCGCGGTCTCTCGGAAGAGACGACCACCGGCGTGAAGCGCCTGTACGACATGATGGCGGACGGCAGCCTCGGCTGCCCGACGTTCAACGTCAATGACTCCGTCACCAAGTCCAAGTTCGACAACCTGTACGGCTGCCGCGAGTCGCTGGTCGATTCGATCAAGCGCGCCACCGACGTCATGATCGCCGGCAAGATCGCCGTCGTCTGCGGCTACGGCGACGTCGGCAAGGGCTCGGCGCAGTCGCTGCGCGGTCTCGGCGCGACGGTCTGGATCACCGAGATCGACCCGATCTGCGCGCTGCAGGCGGCGATGGAAGGCTACCGGGTCGTTCGCCTCGACGACGTCATCGATCAGATCGACATCCTGGTCACGGCGACGGGCAACTACCAGATCGTCGACGGTCCGATGATGGAACGCATGAAGAACGAGGCGATCGTCTGCAACATCGGCCACTTCGACAACGAGATCGACGTTGCCCACCTGCGCGAGTACGAGTGGGAAAACATCAAGCCGCAGGTCGACCACGTCATCTTCCCGAACGGCAACCGCATCATCCTGCTCGCCGAAGGGCGCCTCGTGAACCTCGGCTGCGCGACCGGCCACCCGAGCTTCGTCATGTCGGCGTCGTTCACGAACCAGGTCATCGCACAGATCGAGCTCTGGCAGAACTCGGAGAACTACGAGAACAAGGTCTACGTACTTCCGAAGCACCTCGACGAGAAGGTCGCTCGCCTGCACCTCGACAAGATCGGCGCGAAGCTCACCGAGCTCACCGACGAACAGGCGAAGTACATCGGCGTGGACAAAGAGGGCCCGTACAAGCCCGAGCACTACCGCTACTGAGTTGGCGGACGCCGAGCAGAAGGACCCGGTGCGGGTCCTGCACCTTACGGACCCGCACCTGTTCGCTGACAAACGCCGCGAGCTCCGCGGCGTCAATACCTACGACTCGCTGACCGAGGTTCTCGCGCACCACCGCGAGAGCGGCTGGCCGGCCGACATCGTCCTCGCCACCGGCGACCTCGTACAGGACGATTCTGCCGGCGCCTACGAGCACTTCGCCGCGTTGATGGGTGAACTCGGCGTGCCGGTACACTGCATCCCCGGCAACCACGACGTCCCGGACCTCATGCGTTCGGCACTTGCCGACGGCCCATTTATCTATTGTGACGGCGTCGAGATCGACGACTGGCTCATCGTCGGCATAGACAGCACGGCGCCCGGCCGTGCCGGCGGGACGATCACGGCGTCTGAACTCGAGCGTCTCGACGCCGACATCGACGCCAGCGACGCCAGGCATGTTCTCGTCACGGTGCACCATCCGCCCGTCAGCATGGGCAGCCGCTGGCTCGATACCGTCGGCCTCGAGAACGGCGCCGGTCTGATCGAGCGCGTGCGAAAATCCGAACGTGTGCGCCTGGTCCTGTTCGGGCATGTGCACCAGGCTTATGATGGCCACGAGAATGGCGTCGCGATCGTCGGCACGCCGTCGACCTGCCGGCAGTTCAAGCCCAAGAGCGACGAGTTTGCCGTCGACGACCGCCCACCTGCCTACCGACGCCTGAGCCTTCATGGCAACGGCCAATTCGATTCCCAACTCGTGTGGATACGCGATGCATAAATTCCTGATTCTCCTGTTACTTGCCGCGTCCGCCGCTGCCGCGGATCACCCCGTGTCGATGTGGCGCGTCGACGGCGAGCAGAACACGATCTACCTGCTCGGCTCCGTGCACCTGCTCAGAAAGCAGGACCACCCGCTGCCGGCCGTAATCGAAGCCGCCTACGAGGACGCGGAAGCGCTGGTCATGGAACTCGACATGGACGACCTGGACCCCGCCGCGATCCAGTCGATCAGCAACCGGCTGGGCATGTTGCCCGAGGGCAAGACCCTGCGCGACGTGATGGGTGACGAGCTGTACCGCGAGGCTGCAGGCATGGCGACGGCGATCGACATCCCCTTCGAGATGCTGTCTCGCACAGAGCCCTGGTTTGCCGCGATAACGATCGAGCAGATGGCGCTCCTGCGCATCGGCTTCAATCCGCTGTACGGCATCGAGATGCACATGGCGATGAAGGCCTCACAGGACAACAAGGAAATCGAGGGCCTCGAGACCGTCGAGCAGCAGCTCACGTTCCTGGACAGCCTGTCGCTCGACGCACAGAAGGATCTGCTCATGCAGACGCTCGCGGAGAGCGGCGAAATCGAGCTGATCATGGACGACCTGATTCAGGCGTGGCGGCACGGCGACGTCGCGTGGCTCGAAGAGCAAGTTCTCAAGGAGATGACCGGCTTTGACGAGCTGTACGACGCCATCGTCGTGCGCCGGAACCAGGCCTGGGTTGAATCGATCGTCGAACTGCTCGACGACGAGGACGACTACCTGATCGTGGTCGGCGCCCTGCACCTGGTTGGGGAGGACGGGGTACCCGCGTTACTATCCGCGCGTGGCATCCGCACAGGACAAATGAATGAATCACTTTGACGACGCCCGCGAGTTCATCGCGGGAGGCGTAAATTCACCGGTACGCGCGTTCGCTGGCGTCGGTGGCGAACCGGTTTTCATGAAAAGCGCGAAAGGCGCGTGGCTGCACACCGAAGACGGCCGCGAGCTGATCGACTACATCGGCTCGTGGGGGCCGATGATCCTGGGCCACTGCCACCCGGCCGTCATTGATGCGGTGACGACGACGGCGCAGAACTCGCTCAGCTTCGGCGCACCCTGCGTTCTCGAAACCCGCATGGCGCGCAAGATTCACGAGCTGATGCCGCAGATGGAGAAGCTGCGCATGGTCAGCTCCGGCACGGAGGCGACGATGAGCGCGATCCGGCTCGCGCGTGGACACACGGGCCGCGACAAGATCATCAAGTTCGAGGGCTGCTATCACGGTCACTCGGATTCGTTGCTGATCAAGGCGGGCTCAGGTGCGCTGACGCTGGGCGTGCCGAGTTCACCCGGCGTTCCCGCCGGCCTCGCGGAGCACACGATCACGCTGTCCTTCAACGATACCGACGCGGTTCGCTCGGCCTTCAACGAGCTCGGCGAGCAGATCGCCTGCGTCATCCTCGAGCCGATCGCCGGAAACATGAACATGGTTCCCGGCGACGTCGAGTTCCTGCAAATGCTGCGCGACGAATGCACCCGCACGGGCACCATCCTGATCTTCGACGAGGTCATGACGGGCTTTCGCGTCGCCAAGGGCGGCGCACAGGCCGTCTACGGGATTGCCCCAGACCTGACGACGCTCGGCAAAATCGTGGGCGGCGGCATGCCCGCCGCGGCATTCGGCGGCCGAGCCGAGATCATGTCGAGCATCGCACCCGACGGACCCGTGTACCAGGCGGGGACGCTGTCGGGTAACCCGGTGGCAATGGCCGCGGGACTGGCGACGCTCGAAAACATCGATGTCGATGGCTTCTACGAAGATCTCTCGGCGAAGACCCGGCAGCTCGTCGACGGGCTGAAGGGCGCCGCTGACGACGCCAGCGTGCCGATGGCGGTCGAACAGGAAGGCGGCATGTTCGGCTTCGTGTTCACGGACGACGACAAGGTGCGTCGCTTCGACCAGGTCGCCGGCGCCGACATCGAACGCTTCAGGCATTTCTTCCACGGCATGCTGGACGCGGGCGTCTACCTGGCGCCGTCGGCGTTCGAAGCCGGTTTCGTATCGGCCGCGCACGGCGATGCGGAAATCGAGCGGACGGTAACGGCCGCCCGCGAGGTAATGAAGGGTCTCTAGGAAGCTTCGCGCCCTGTCGTGCGCACGCTGTCCAGCAACTCAGCGACCATCTGCAGCCGCTCCTCGGGGTCGGAGTCTTCGAGGCAACGCTGTTTCTGCTCGAGGTCGATCGGCAATATTTCGACGAAGCGATAGCTGACCCATGCAGCGTCGTCGTAGTGACGCTCGAGGGATTCGTACAGGCGGCCGAGGTCGTCCAGCACCCCCGCAAGGATCTCTGCTATTCCGGCATAGGCCTCCGGCAGGGGCACGACAGGCTCTTCCGGCAGCAGTTCTATCTCGCCGATGTTCAGACCGTCGGCCTGGCGCTCCGCGGACTTGAGGCGAAACCGCCGCTCGCCGATGGCGGTTACACCGAGCAGGCCGTCACTGCCCTGGTACCAGTCGGTGATACGCGCGAGCGTCCCGACCTCGTACGTCGACGCCGGACCGCCCGCCTCGCTGCCGTCCTTAATCAGCAGCACGCCGAACGGTGCATCGCTACGCATGCGCTCGCTAATCATGTCGATGTAGCGTGCCTCGAAGATCCGGAGAGGCAGCGGGCCTCCCGGGAACAGGACGGTACTCAGCGGAAATAAGGGTATCTGCACGAGACCCAGTATAAATCAGTTGCTGCGGGTGCGTTGCAGCACGGCCGTCAGCGTCTGCCGCGCGCCGCCAAAGCCACCGTTGCTCATGAATACGACCTGGTCGCCTTCGCCGACCCGCGTCGACATGTCGTTGACGAGCTGGTCGTAGTCATCGAACACGTTGATTCGGTCGCCGAGTGCGGTGAGCGCGGCGTCGAAGTCGTCGTCCATGTCCTCGGGCCGGTACATCCACACGAGGTCCGCCGATTCGAGCGACGCTGCGAGCTCGTCGTTGTGGACGCCGAGCTTCATCGTGTTCGAACGTGGCTCGATGGCCACGACGATGCGGCTGTCGGGATGCCGCCGGCGCATCGCATCGATGGTCCGCCGGATCGCGGTCGGGTGATGCGCAAAATCGTCGTAAATCGCGATTCCGGCGACCGTCGCCGTGCGCTCCATGCGCCGCTTGACGCCCTCG
>JASJBG010000218.1 GCA_030066625.1 Woeseiaceae bacterium | reverse complement strand
GACGCCGTGCCGGCCTCGCCGAGCAGCGCGTCACCGGATGCGAACGATTCGCCCCATGCCGTGTCACCGAGCTGCTGCAGGCCCTGCGGGTTGACGAAGTTGGCAAGCGCGAGCTTGCCGAGCGACGTCGACTGGCCGTTCGTGAAACGTGCGAAAACGATGCCCTCGGCATCAACGCTGACGCCGGTCAGGCGGCCCGTCGTAAAACCGTCCTGCGCCAAAGAGTTCACACCGAAGTTGTTGCCGAACTGGGTCGCATCCGAGAAGTCCAGCGACATCGAGATGGGCGCGGCACCGGTACCCGGATCGTAGGGCGCCAGTGGCATCAGGCCGCCAACCGGCGACTGCAGGCTGCCGTCGGGTGCGAACACGATCTGGCTCGCGCCGGCGATCGACGTACCGGCGATTTGCACCTCCGTGTTCCACGTGTTAACGGCCGCGTCCTTGATGAAATAGACGGTCGCCGTCTGCGCGGCACCCAGCGAGTCGTACACCGTGACCGATGTCGTGTGATTGAAGCTGGCAGGGTCCGTCGGATCGAAAACCGGCTGGCTAGGCACCGGGGCATCCGCGGGCAGGTTGATGCCGAAGGTTGCTCGAGTCGTTGCAGACGGCGGGTTGGCGCCCGTCGTAAGTTGCAGGTCCTGCGGCGTACCCGTGTTGAACAGGCCGCTGCCCGCGAACGGGTAGGCCTGCAGACGCGCGCCCTGCGCGTTGACGACAAAGCCCTGGTTGTCGACACCGAAGGCGCCGGCGCGTGAGTAGGTGCGCGCGCCGTTGTCATTCAGGACGAAGAAGCCCTCGCCACCTATTGCGAGATCGAGCGCGTTGTCGGTGAAGTCGATGTTGCCCTGCGTGAACTGCTGCGCAATTGACGAGAGCCGCACGCCACTACCCGACGCACTAGAGCTGACGCTCTGCGTGCCGACGGCGAAGACCTCGGCGAACTGCGCGCGCGACATCTTGAAGCCGTTCGTGTTCACGTTGGCGATGTTGTTGGCCGTGACACCGAGGTCGGCCGACGCGGCATTAAGCCCCGAGAGTGCAATTGTGAATGGCATGTCCTTCTCTCCTCTTGCAAATTCCGTATCTAGTTAATCTGGTAGACCTGGTCCAGCGGCATGCGGCCGCCGCCCGTCAGGTTTAGCGTCATGTCTCCGCCGAACTGGCCGAGCGTGACGGATTCGACATTGGCGCGGACGTAGGTCGGCACAGATTCGGTCTCGGTGCCGCGAATCACGCGGGCCGACAGCTGATAAGTTCCGGCGGGGGCCGCGTCGCCATCGGCCAGCCTGCCGTCCCAGTCGAACTGGATCGTTCCGGCCTGCTGTTCGCCGAGATCGATGCGGCGCACGAGGGCGCCGTTGGCATCCGTGATGTCGACTTCGATTCTCGTGGCCGATGCACCGATCTCGACGGCACCGCCGAGCGGCGAAGCGCCGTCGTAGAAGGCAGTGTCCGCCTGGGCGAGAATCGTGCGGCCAACGAGGCTCGACGCCTGCAGCGCCTGTTCGCCGCGCAGCGCACCCGAGAGTTGCGCGAATGCCGAGTTCAGATCCTCAATGCCGCTGACGGTACTGAACTGCGCCAGCTGGCCGAGGAATTCACCGTTCTCCATTGGCTCGAACGGGTCCTGGTTCTGGAACTGCGTGATCATGAGCGTCAGGAAGTCTTCCTGGCCCAGCTCGCCGCGGCCGTCGTCGACGGGCGGCGGCGCAGCTATTCCTGCGGATTCGAAGTCAATCGGATTTACCATCGTTAGCGTCCCATGGACAGGGTCTGCAGCAGCAGATCCTTTGTCGTGTTGACGATCTCGACGTTGTTCTTGTAGGAACGGGACGCCGAAATCATGTTGACCATTTCCTCGATCGCGTTGACGTTCGAGACATACACGTTGCCGTCTGCATCCGCCTCGGGATGATCCGGCTGGTAGCGAAGCTCCAGCGGCGCATTACTTTCGACGACGCCTTCGAGACGCACGCCCGAAACCCCCTCCGTCGCACTCAGCGTGTCGCGGAAGGTCGAAAAGACGGGCTGCTTGGCGCGGTAGACCTGTTCGGGATCACCGCTCACGCTGCCCGCGTTGGCGAGGTTGCTCGACGTGACGTTCATGCGCACCGACTGCGCGTTCATCGCGCTGCCGGCCACGTCGAATACGTTAAAGAGACCCATGATCAGTCGCCTCCTTTGATTGCAAACTTGAGTGTGCGAATAGAGCCGTCGAGAAACGCGAGGCTTGCGCGGTAGTACAGCGCGTTCTCGGCGAACTGTGCCTGTTCGACGTCGGTCTCGACCGTGTTGCCATCGAGTGTCGGCTGCGTCGGGATGCGGTAGTTCATATCGGCGGACGCGGCCGTCGACAGGCTGCCGCCGCTGTTCATATGCAGGTTGCTCGTACCGACGAGTTGCAATGAATCAGTCTTCGCTTTCGAAAGCGCCGAAGCGAAGTCGATGTCGCGCGCCTTGTAGCCCGGCGTATCGGCATTCGCGATATTGGACGTCAGCACCTGGTTGCGTAATGCCCGGAGCTTCAGTGCCTGCTCGTGTTGTGAAATCGATGTGAATTCCATTGGCTCTCAAAAACCGCGTTAGCAAAATGCGGTCCTCCTGCACTGCGAAATGCAAAGGCCGTGCCAAGTCCGAAAAAGCGTTTTGCCTAAAGCTGCTCACGGATCGGCCGATAACGAAGACAGGAAGTAATGCGGCAAACGCTTGCCGCCCCCGGCAAGGCATTGCCCCGACGCCGCTTCACCCCGCAAACAAAGGCGTTTGCAGGCTGGCATGGCACTTGCATTGAAGGTCACAGGTAACAAGCTCTGGACCAGGCGCGACGCGCGGCCTCGAGAATCCGCAAAGTCCTCAACCCGCGTCGCGCCTGGTGCCGGACACTGAAGGGAACGCCTGTGATCGATACAACGACTGTCGGCTTTTTGACGCGCGTACTCGCGAAGCGACGGGAAACCGTCTTGCTGCTGTGCGTATTCGCGCCTTTCGGCGCGGCGGCAAACGACTGGCAGCCGGTCGGCGAGATCGGCCGGACCGCCGAGGCTTATCTGCTCGAGAAAGCGGCGGCTGATGGCGCGACCTCGGTCCGGGCCGGATCGCTCGACGAGCGTCTCAAGCTGCATCGCTGCGATCAGCCGCTCGAAGGCTTCCTGCGTCCAGGAACGCGAATCGGGGCGCGAACCTCCGTCGGCGTACGCTGCACCGGCAGCCGGCCGTGGAAGGTCTACGTACCGGTCGAAGTCGTTGTCGAGCGGCGCGTCTGGGTCGCCCGCGAGGCGCTGCCCCGCGGCCACGTGCTCGGCGCCGGCGACCTGGTGGCCGACGTCCGCGACGTGTCCCGCATGACGGCGTCAGGCTACATCTCCGATCCGGCATTGCTGGTCGGGCACAAGCTGAAGGCGTCGGTCCTGGCCGGCCGGGTCCTGACCCGCCAGCTTGTCGAAGCGGATACGCTGATCCGCCGCGGGCAGACGGTCACGCTGGCCGTCTCGGCCGGCGGCATCAGTATTCGCATGGCCGGCAAGGCCCTGTCCGACGGGGCCCGCAACCAGCGAATCCGGGTTGAGAACCTGAATTCGGGCCGGGTCGTCGAGGGCATCGTGCGGTCCCCGGAACTCGTCGAGGTCCTGGTGCCCGCCACCACCGATTTTTTTCACTCACCGCCTAAAGTATCGGCTCCCACGGCCGATACCGGGTATTAGCAACAATGAATGTTGAGAAGGTCTGACGTTATGACAAACAGGATTGGTCCGATGGATCCGAGCACGATTGGCAAACTCGGCAACAAGGTCGACGAAAGCACCGGCACTGGCCGGGTTTCGAACGACCAGGGTGCGCCGAAATCCGCCGACAACCGTGCCGCATCGGCGAGCGATACCGTCGAACTCACTAGCCGTGCCCAGCTCCTCGAACGCCTCGAGAAGTCGCTGGACACGCTGCCGGCCGTCGACAGCCAGCGCGTAGCCGAGATCAAGGCTGCCATCGAGAACGGCGACTACGAAATCGATGCAACCGCGATTGCGGACGCAATGATCCGCTTCGAACGCTCGATGGGCGACAAGTAAAGTGAACCGCCCCACACCCCAGGAAGCCCGCTCAGGCGTCGTCGCTGTCCTTAACGACAGTGTCGCGCACGCACTCGAGCTCAAGGGTTGCCTCGAGAGCGAGCGCTCCGCGCTCGAGCGGCAGGACGCCGACGCACTCGAGACGATCGTGGCGACCAAGAGCCAGTGGGTGGAACAGCTGAAGTCCCTCGAGGACCGACGCAGCAAACTATGCGAGGCCGCCGGCTTTTCGGCGGGCCCGACGCAGATGGACGAACTCACCAGTTGGTGCGACGAGAACGACGCAATCAGCGGCCGCTGGGACCGGCTGATGTCGATCGCCGCCGACTGCAACTCCATCAATCTCGGCAATGGCGCGATCATCCGCCTCCGCCGCAACCACGTCGACGCGAGCCTTGCCGTGCTTCGCGGCGCGGAACAGGAAGATTCGACTTACAGGAGCTCCGGCGACAACGCGAACGCAATGATGAAGCGATCGCTCGCCAGGGCATGACGGACGCAAGGAACGATAAGGAACCTTTGCCATGTTGATAGTTAGCCGAAAGGATGCAGAGTCCATCGAGATCCGCCCGGGAGAGGGCATCGATCCGAAGATGACGCTCGCCGACCTTTTTGCCTCGGGCCCGATCGAGATCACGATTTTCTCGGCCACGGGCAACCGGGTGAAGATGGGCGTGCAGGCTCCGGACGAGCTCTGCATCTGGCGCAAGAAAGCGGCCGCCGCTTAAGCGGCGCCGATGGAGCGGCCCGCGACGCGGGGCGACTCCCGGGCTGGCCCGCAAGACGCGGGTTCGGACTCACACCGCGAGCATAAGGATTATGCCGCCGCGGAATAAGATCGAGGGACGCGATGAGACACTCCGCAGTTTTGCTCATGCCTGTGCTTGCGCTGGTCGCGTCCTGCGGCGGCGGCTCAGGCGAATCCGCACCGACGGCGGCCGTCAGCCAGCCCGTCGTGTCCGTCGAGACACCTACCGACAACGAGATCATCGGCAAGATCTACGATCCCTACTACAGCGTTCCGACGGGTTTCTTCGTCGACGAGCGCGCTGGAATGTCGCAGAGCTACACCGTGCACCACGTTATGGACGATTCGCAGTCCTTCGAGGTCTGCACCGACGACTTCGACACCGCCGCCGACTGGGAAGCCACCGATAACGACGCACGCAGCGTCCGCGGCTACTACGTCGGCGCGCATGAGAATGACCGCTACTTCGAGTTCATCCGCGAGCTCAGCTATTCCGACGACGTCGGCAATGTCGGCGACCTGACGTCGCCCGGTTTCGCCCGGGTCTTCAAATGCAGCAACACCGAGCGCGACGGCGTGGACCGCAGCCTGCTGTCGGGCTACGCGGGGCGGCTCAACGCGCGCCCGCTGAATGCGCCGGCGGTCCGCGAGTTCGCTGAATATTTCTGGCAGTTCACGTTCTTCCCGCAGCGCTACCGGAAGGTGCTGGACAGCTATGACTCGAGCACCAGCGACGCACCCGCGCAGACCCTGCTGCTCGGCTTCGCCTCGAGCCAGGGCACGGGCCGCTGCGACCGTATCGAGGTCGTCGAATGGCGCTTCGTCGCCGCCCCCTCCACGGGCGATATCTCCAGCAATTTCCGAACCTTGCGCAGTTTCGCAGCGACCCTCACCGACGGCAGTCCCAGCCTCTGCCAGTAGGCC
>JASJBG010000049.1 GCA_030066625.1 Woeseiaceae bacterium | reverse complement strand
GACCACGAATCCGGCGATCGCCTTGTCAGCGAGCACAGTGCTGGCCGAGGCCAGGATCTCGATGCTCTGCAGCAGGTTGTAGGCGACGACGGGCAGCATGACGTTGAGCTGGAAATTGCCGGACTGGCCCGCCATCGCGATCGTCGCGTCGTTGCCGACGACCTGCGCGCAAACCATGGCGACCGCCTCGGGTATGACCGGGTTGACCTTGCCCGGCATGATGCTCGACCCCGGCTGCAGGGCCGGCAGCTCGATCTCGCCAATCCCGGCAAGCGGCCCGGAGTTCATCCAGCGCAGGTCGTTCGCGATCTTCGTCAGACTCACGGCCAGTACCCTGAGCTGGCCTGAAACCTCGACCGCCGTGTCCTGTGAAGACATCAGTTCGAAGCGAGACTCAGCCGCCTTGAAAGGCAGATTCGTCTGCTCGGAAAGAAGGACGGCTACCTTGTCACCGAATTTCGGGTGCGCATTGATACCGGTGCCGACCGCCGTGCCGCCCTGCGCGATCGCCGTCAGGCGCTGCATCGAGTCGCGCAGCCGGGCCGCGCCGCTGTCGACCTGGGAACGCCAGCCTTCGAGTTCCTGGCCGAGCGTGACGGGCATGGCGTCCATCAGGTGGGTCCGGCCGGTCTTGACGACGTCGGCGCATTCCTCCGCCTTCTTCGTGAGCGTCTTCGACAGGTGTGCAAGCGCGGGCAGCAGCGATTCCTGCACGGAGAGCGCCGCGCTCACGTGCACGCAGGTCGGGATGACATCATTGCTGCTCTGGCTCATGTTGACGTGGTCGTTTGGATGCACGTCCTTGCCGAGCCCCGCGGTCGCGAGATGGGCGATCACCTCGTTCGCGTTCATATTCGAGCTCGTACCCGAGCCCGTCTGGAAGACATCGATCGGGAATTCGCCATCATGCTCGCCTTCGGCAACCGCGAGCGCCGATTTCTGGATGGCCATGGCGAGCTCGCTCTTGAGCAGCCCGAGTTCGGCGTTGGCCCCGGCAGCCGCCCATTTGACGAGGCCCAGAGCCTTGATGAACTGCCGCGGCATCGCGAGGCCGCTGATCGGAAAATTCTCGACCGCGCGCTGCGTCTGCGCGCCCCAGAGCGCGTCTTCGGGCACCTTGAGTTCGCCCATGCTGTCTTTCTCGATACGGAAGGCCTTATCGTTCATCGTCGTCGTTTCTCTAAGAAAATCAGTTTGTCAGGGGGCGCAGGAGATGCGGGCGCGAGGCCGCGGATAGCCCCGGAAAACGTGTATGATTCGCGCTTTGCGCGCGCAAGTCTACACCGGTTTCCCCCTCATGAAAGTGTCGCCACTACGAGCCCTATCGCCGGCTGATGGCCGCTACGCCGACAAGGTCGAGGACCTTCGCGACGTCTTCAGCGAGTATGGGCTGATCCGCTACCGGGTGCTGGTGGAGGTCCGCTGGCTGCAGTGCCTTGCCGACGATCCGGACGTTGCGGAGATCGGTCCCCTTTCCTCGGTCATGAAGGACGTGCTCAACAGCATCGTCGACGACTTCTCGCTGGACGATGCCGAACGCGTGAAGGAAATCGAAGCGACGACCAATCACGACGTCAAGGCCGTCGAGTATTTCATTCGCGAGCGGCTGGGTGACGGTCCCGAAACGGGTCCCCTCAAGGATTTCCTGCATTTCGGCTGCACGTCCGAGGACATCAACAACCTCGCCTACGCCCTGATGCTGCGTGCGGCGCGCACCGACCTCCTGGTGCCGAAGATGCGCGGCCTCGAGACGAAGCTTGCCGGTATGGCCCGTAAATACGCCGGTGTGCCGATGCTGTCGCGCACCCACGGCCAGACCGCGAGCCCGACCACCGTCGGCAAGGAACTGGCCAATGTGGTGCAGCGCCTCGAGCGGGCCCGCAAGGTGCTTGCCGATGTAAAGATCCTCGGCAAGTTCAACGGCGCCGTCGGCAACTACAACGCTCACCTCGTCGCCTATCCCGACGTCGACTGGCGGGCGGCCAGCGCCCAATTCGTCGAGTCGCTCGGTCTCGAGCCGAACACGCACACGACGCAGATCGAACCGCACGACTGGACCGCGCAGTACGCACACGCGATCGTGCGCTTCAACACGATCCTCATCGACCTGTGCCGCGACGTGTGGGGCTATATCTCGCTCGGCTATTTTCGCCAGCGGGTCGCCGAGAACGAGGTCGGTTCGTCGACGATGCCGCACAAGGTGAACCCGATCGACTTCGAAAACGCCGAGGGCAACCTGGGGATGGCAACGGCGTTGCTGTCGCATTTCGCCGAGAAGCTGCCGGTATCGCGTTGGCAGCGCGATCTGACCGACTCGACCGTGCAGCGAAATTTCGGCGTCGCCATCGCCTACACGAGCATCGCTATCGCCTCGGCCGGCAAGGGCCTCGGCAAACTGCAGATTGACGAGGCCGCCATCGCGGCGGACGTGGACGATGCCTGGGAGGTACTCGCGGAGGCCGTGCAGACCGTCATGCGCCGTTACGGCATTCCCGAGCCCTACGAGAAGCTCAAGGCGCTGACCCGAGGCCGGGCCGTGACCCGTGAGATCCTGCAGTCCTTCATCGCCACGCTGGAAATCCCGGAGGCAGAGCGGGAGCGCCTCGCGGCGCTGACGCCGCGCGAGTACATAGGCCTCGCGGCCGAGCTTGCCCGGGACGTGTAGCGGCGGGCGATATGTGAAACAAAGCGACTTTTGCCCAGCGAGAAAAGGTTTCGCTGAAACCATTTATTCACGCGGCTTGCGAACCGTTCTAATCCGCACGGGTCGAAACGAAAACGTGACGCAGTTGGCACGGCGGTTCCCGTCGCGGCGGGTAAGATGTTAAAGCGGGTACCGGTGTGACCGGGTGCGGCAAAACTGAAACATCGGTGTTGAATAATCGATCTAATGGATCAGGCCAACGACAACAGCAAGCGCTGGGTTATCTCGACGAAAGAAGAGATGCGCCAGGCGGCGATTACGATCGCCAAAGAGGCAAAGCGAAAGGTCTCGATCTTTACGCATGACCTCGAACCCGGCATCTATGACGATCCGGAGTTCCTCGAGGTCATCAAGCGCCTCGTCCTGTCGCAGACCTACTCTCGCATTCGCGTTCTGATCGCCGACCCGACCCGCGCTATCAAGAACGGCAACAACTTCGTTCACCTGGGCCGGCGCCTGAACACCTATATCGAGTTTCGCCATGTTCGCGAGGATCTGCGCACCCACGCGGAGGCATTCTGCATTGCCGACGAAACGGCCCTGGTCTACCGACTGCAGGCGCCGCGCTGGGAAGGCATCGCAGACACCCACGAACCCGCGGTCGCCAAACTCTATGGAAAGATGTTCGACGAGATCTGGCTCGCCAGTGAGGTCGAAGTCGAATTTCGCCAGCTCGGCATCTGATTCAATAATCACGGAAACCGGATGTATCCCACGGACCTGACCGTCTCGGCCGTCGTTTACCACGAAGGCCGCTACCTGCTCGTCGAAGAGCAGGCCATGAACCGCATCGTCATCAACCAGCCGGGTGGCCACATCGAGTCGGGCGAGGCGCCCGAAGATGCCATCGTCCGCGAGGTGCTCGAGGAAACGGGCTGCACGGTCGATTGCGGCGAACTGATCGGCGTGTATCTCTGGATCCACCCGCAGACGCGCCAGCAGTTCCTGCGCCTCGTCTATGTCGCCGAGTTCGTCGAACTCGACGAGAGCTTGAAGCTGGACAAGGGCATCATCGGCCGCCGCTGGTACACGCTCGACGATCTCGCTGACATGCAGCCGCGCCTGCGTTCGCCGGTCGTGCTGCGCTGCGTGCAGGACTTCGAGTCCGGCCGACGCGAGTCCGACACGCTGCTCACGGGCATGCTGCCCCTGACCCACCACGTCGACCGGGTACTGGCACGCGCCGACCTCGTGTAGACGCCGTGGCTGGCGGCGGATGATAAAATCCGCGCCCTATGGCCTTTGACCTCTCCAATATTGCCGGCCGTGATGTCGTCCTCGGACTGTCCGGTGGCGTCGACTCGGCCGTCGCCGCGATCCTCCTGAAGGAGGCCGGCGCTCGTGTGCAGGCGCTGCACATGACGAACTGGGAAGACGACGATGGCTACTGCACGGCCGCAGAAGACCTGCAGGACGCGCGCGGGGTCTGCGAGCGGCTCGGGAGTCCGCTGCACCACGTCAATTTCGCCCGCGAGTACCGGGAACGCGTGTTCGAGTGCTTTCTCGCCGAGTACGCGGCCGGCCGCACGCCGAACCCGGACGTACTGTGCAACCGCGAGATCAAGTTCGGCGCCTTCCGCGAGTACGCGAAGCGCCTCGGCGGCGAACTGCTCGCTACCGGCCACTACGCCCGTACGGCAACGATTGACGGCGTGCCCGCACTCCTGAAGGGCGCCGACCCGGCCAAGGACCAGAGCTACTTCCTGCATGCCGTACCTGCGGAGGCACTGGCGGAAACCGTCTTCCCGCTCGGCGAACTCGTCAAGACCGACGTGCGCGCCATGGCACGCGAATATGGCCTGAGCGTTCACGAGAAGAAGGACAGCACGGGGATCTGCTTCATCGGCGAGCGGCCGTTTCGCGAGTTTCTCTCCACCTATCTCCCGGCCAACCCGGGACCGATCCGGAGCCTGGACGGTCGCGAACTGGGCACGCACTCGGGCCTCATGTACTACACGCTGGGCCAGCGCAAAGGGCTCGGCATCGGCGGCCGCAGCGACGCCGGCGACAGCCCGTGGTACGTCGTTGGCAAGGACCTCGACAAGAACGCGCTGCTGGTCGACCAGGGCGAGAGCGACGCGCTGGACTCGACGGCGCTGGTTGCCACCGACCTGCACTGGATAGGCGCCCCGCCCGAAGGGCTCGCCAGGGGCCTCGAATGCTCGACAAAAGTTCGCTACCGGCAGGCCGACCAGGCCGCCACCGTGACCGGCCGGGAAGACGGCAGCGCGCGAGTGAGCTTCGAGGAGCCGCAGCGCGCCGTGGCGCCCGGACAGTTCGCCGTCTTCTACGCCGGCGAACGCTGCCTCGGCGGCGGTGTCATCGACAAAACGGAACCCCGATCCGCTATAATGCGCGCCCCTGATGGCGCCGGCATCGCCGCCGCCCGCTAACAACAACACCCCGGAGAACGACACGATGACTGACAGCTTCGGCGCGCGCTCGACGCTTGCCGTCGATGGCAATGACTTCGAAATCTTTCGCCTCGACGCCGTCAAGGAAGGCCACGTAGACCGCCTTCCCTACTCTCTCAAGATCCTGCTCGAGAACCTGCTGCGCCACGAAGACGGTCGCGACGTCACGCGCGACGACATCATCGCGCTCGCCAACTGGGACCCGAAAGCCGACCCGAGCACGGAGATCTCGTTCACGCCGAGTCGCGTCATTCTCCAGGACTTCACGGGCGTTCCCGCCGTTGTCGACCTCGCCGCGATGCGCGACGCGGTCGTCAAGCTGGGCGGTTCGGCCGATTCCATCAACCCGCTGTCGCCCGCCGAACTCGTTATCGACCATTCCGTGCAGGTCGATAACTACGGCGCAGCCAACTCACTCGACCTGAACAACAAGATCGAGTTCCAGCGCAACAAGGAGCGCTATTCGTTCCTGCGCTGGGGACAGAGCGCCTTCGAGAATTTCCGCGTCGTACCGCCCAACACGGGCATCGTCCACCAGGTGAACCTCGAGTACCTGTCGCGGGTGATCTTCGACGCCGACCGCAAGGGCACGCGCAGTGCGTATCCCGACACGGTCGTCGGCACCGATTCGCACACGACGATGATCAACGGCCTCGGCGTCCTCGGCTGGGGTGTCGGCGGCATCGAGGCGGAGGCCGCGATGCTCGGCCAGCCGATTACGATGCTGATCCCGCACGTCATCGGCTTCAAGCTGACCGGCAAACTGAAGGAAGGCGCCACGGCGACTGACCTCGTGCTGACCGTGACCGAGATGCTCCGCGACAAGGGCGTCGTCGGCAAGTTTGTCGAGTTCTTCGGCGACGGCCTCGCCGACATGCCGCTCGCGGACCGCGCCACGCTCGGCAACATGTCGCCGGAGTTCGGTTCGACCTGCGCAATTTTCCCGATCGACGGCATGACGACCCGCTACCTCGAGCTGTCGGGCCGCGATCCGCAGCAGATTGCGCTCGTCGAAGCCTATGCGAAGGAACAGGGCCTGTGGCGTGAGGACGGCCAGCCCGATGCGCTATACACGGATACGCTGGAACTGGACCTCGGCTCCGTTGAGCCGTGCATCTCCGGGCCGAAGCGCCCGCAGGACCGCATCCTGCTCAAGGAGGCCGACAGCGTCTATGCCGACCATCTCGCAAAGATGACGGCAGATCGCCCGAACGGCGGCAGCGCCGTCGCGAATATCAATGGTGAGGACGCCGAGATCCGTGACGGGGCGGTATTGATCGCCGCCATTACGAGCTGCACGAACACGTCGAACCCTGCCGTCATGGTGGCAGCGGGCCTGCTCGCCCGCAACGCACGGGAAAAGGGCCTGAGCGCGAAGCCGTGGGTCAAGACGAGCCTCGCGCCCGGTTCGCGCGTGGTAACGGACTATCTCGAGAAGGCCGATCTGCTCGACGACCTCGACGCGATCGGTTTCTACACGGTGGGCTACGGCTGTACGACCTGCATCGGCAACTCCGGGCCGCTCATGCCCGAGATTGCCGAGGCCGTGCAGCAAGGCGACGTCGTGGGCACGAGCGTGCTCTCCGGAAACCGCAACTTCGAGGGCCGCATCCACCCGCTCGTGCGCATGAACTTCCTGGCATCGCCGCCGCTTGTTGTTGCCTACGCACTTGCCGGCAACCTCGACGTCAACCTGTTCGAGGAGCAGCTCGGCGAAGACCAGGACGGCAACCCGGTCTTCCTGAAGGATATCTGGCCGAGCCAGGACGAGATTCATGCCGTCGTCGGCGCGAATATCGACTCGAACATGTTCAAGTCGAGCTACGACAGCGTCTTCGAGGGTGACGCCAACTGGAAAGGCATCGACTCGCCCGAGGGCGAGATCTACACCTGGGACGAGGCCTCGACCTACGTCAAGAACCCACCCTACTTCGAGGGTATGACGAAGGACCCGGCGCCGGTCACGGAGATATCGGGAGCGCGCGTGCTCGCGCTGCTCGGCGACTCGGTTACTACCGACCACATCTCGCCGGCCGGCAGCATTGCTGCCGACAGCCCGGCGGCGCAGTACCTGGTCGACCAGGGCGTCAAGCCGGTCGACTTCAACTCCTACGGCTCACGCCGCGGCAACCATGAAGTCATGATGCGGGGCACGTTCGCGAACATCCGCCTGCGCAACCAGCTCGCTCCCGGCACCGAGGGTGGCTGGACGAAGCACCAGCCGAGCGGTGAACAGATGTCGATTTACGACGCATCCCTGAAGTACAAGCAGGAGGGCACGCCGCTGATCGTGCTCGCCGGCACCGAGTACGGCACAGGTTCGTCGCGCGACTGGGCCGCAAAGGGCACGCTGCTGCTCGGCGTCAAGGCCGTTATCGCTGCAAGCTTCGAGCGCATCCACCGTTCGAACCTGATCGGCATGGGCGTGCTGCCGCTGCAGTTCAAGTCGGGCGAGAATGCGGAGACGCTGGGACTCAACGGTACCGAGACCTTCGACATCACGGGTCACACGACGGCGGACGCCGACACGGTAACCGTGACGGCAACGCCAGAAAGCGGCGACCCGATCACGTTCGAGGCGACGATTCGCATCGATACCCCGAAGGAGAGGGACTACTACGAGCACGGCGGCATCCTCCACTACGTGTTGAGACAACTCGCGGCGTAGTATCGCCGTCGCGAGGACACGCGATACGGCGTTGAAGACCGGCTCAAAATGCTCACGTACGTTCGTGTACGCTGCGCTTTTTCGCCGGTCTTCGCCTTGTCTCGCACGCCCTCGCTCCTTCCGTTTCACGGAGACTGGTTCAACTGCCCGGACTGGGTATAGGATCGGCTCAGAATGCTCACGTACGTTCTTGTACGCTCCGCTTCTTCGCCGATCTTCGCCTTGTCTCGCACAACCTGGTTCCTTCCGTTTCACGGAGACGGTTTCAACTGCTAAGACGTCTGGGTACGCTGCGCTTTTTCGCCGATCTTCGCCTTGTCTCGCACCACCTGGCTCCTTCCGTTTCACGGAGACTGGTTCAACTGCCCAGACGTCTGGGTACGCTGCGCTTTTTCGCCGATCTTCGCCTTGTCTCGCACGCCCTCGCTCCTTCCGTTTCCATCAGCGGGCTAACCGCCTAACTGCAAGCCGGGGCCTGCGGTGATCCCGGCTGCGCTCATCGAGGCGCTGGCCGAGGCGCGGCATGTCTGCGTTCTGACCGGGGCCGGCGTCTCCGCCGAGAGCGGCGTGCCCACTTTCCGGGATGCACAGGACGGCCTCTGGGCAGACTACAATCCGCTAGAGCTCGCCACGCGGGAGGGTTTCAGCCGCGACCCGGCGCTCGTTTGGCGCTGGTACCGGTGGCGGCGTGAACTCGTCGCGGGCGTCGTGCCCAACGCCGGCCATACCGCGCTCGCCGAGCTCGCCGGCATGCTTCCGCGGCTCACGCTCGTGACGCAGAACGTCGACGGCCTGCACCAGCGCGCCGGCAGTGCCGACGTGATCGAGTTTCACGGCAACCTGTTTGTCGACCGGTGTTTCGACTGCGGCCGGCCAGGCGACGCCGCTGACGAGGAACTGCCCCGCTGCGAGGCGTGCGGCGGCCTGCTGCGCCCTGGCGTCGTCTGGTTCGGCGAGGCGATCCCCTCGGACGCCATCGACCGGGCCTTCGCCGCCGCCGCCGACTGCGAGATGTTCCTGTCGATCGGCACCTCGGCACTTGTTTACCCGGCGGCCGGCCTCATTGATATAGCGAGGGAGAACGGCGCCGTCTGTGCGGAAATCAACCCCGACCCGACCGAGCAGGCGGCGTCGGTGCATTTTGCCGTTGCGGGTGAATCGGGGCGTGTCCTGCCCGAACTACTCGGATTGCTTGCAAGCTGACACTCACGAAACCGGAGCACGGGATGGAACAGAGCGCCAAGAGCATTATCGGTAAACCCCGCTGGATCAAGGCTGCGGGTATTGTCATAGCGGCCGTATTCCTGTTCTGGGTCTGCCTTGGCATCTACTGGTCGCGGCCGCCGGACCAGTTCTGGGTTAACGAGTATGTCGACGACGGGCGTGTTGTGATCGGCTATTCCACAACGGATACGCTCATTCGCGTCGCAGGTACCCTTCTCGACAAGCGCGGCGGCTACCTGACGAATGACAAGCTGCCACCTGGCGTATGGCTCGACAATATGCCGAGCTGGGAGTTCGGCGTGCTGACCCAGGTTCGTGACCTGGCCCGCGTTACTCGCGACGACTACACGCGCAGCCAGTCTCAGTCCAGTGAAGACCCGGACGTGACCGACGCCGTGGGTTACTTTTTCTTCGACAATAACTCCTGGATACTGCCGACGACCGAATCCCAGTACCGCCAGGGAATCCGGGGATTCAGTCGGTATCGCGATCGGCTCGTCGGGTCGGCAAAGCCCGACGCACAGTTCTACGCGCGCGCGGACAACCTGCGCGAGTGGCTTGCGCAGGTCGAAAAGCGTCTCGGCAGCATGTCACGCCGTCTCGGCAACAGCGTCGCCGACGACGTGATCAACGAGGAACTGGCCATGGATCCGTCAGCCGACGCCGCTCAGCCACAGCCGGATACGGTCGACGTCCGCACCCCATGGCTGCAAATCGACAACGTATTCTTCGAGGCCCGCGGCACGGCATGGGCCCTGCTGCACTTCTTCCGCGCCGCAGAACTCGACTTCGCCCAGGTGCTGGACGACAAGAACGCACGAGCGAGCGTGCGGCAGATCATTCGCGAACTCGAAGCGAGCCTCGAACCGCTGCGTTCACCGATAATACTGAACGGAGGTGGCTTCGGACTGACGGCCAACCACTCACTCGTAATGGCCAACTACCTGGCGCGTGCGAACGCCGCGGTGATCAACCTGCGCGAACTGCTCGACCAGGGTTAGTCCGCGCGCATCTCGGCACGGGCAATCTCGGCGCCGCCGACGAGGACGCGGCAATCCTGGCCCGTGTGCACGCTGGCCGTACTCACCTGCAGATGGCTGTTATCGAGCACGACGCGCCCTTCCGTCTCGACCCTGCCGTCGAGGATTAGCGTCTCCTCGACGAACACCTGCACGGACGCGTGCAGCGTGAGCGCCGTATGGCGCATGTGCAGCTTCGCCTTGAGCGTGTAGTCGGGCTCTTCCTTCGCGATTCGCGAACTCTCGATATCGAACTCGCCAAACTCGCGGCCATCCGCATCGTGAAACTCGGCCTCGAACTCCCATTGCTTCTTGATGCGTTTGCCGAACACGAGCGCAAGCAGCACGAGGACCGCGATGAGCCCGAAGAAGCCCACGAAGACGAATTTGACGGCCGCGAACAGTGCTTCCACTTTACTTTACAAAAACACTCTAACTTATTGTTTTAATGTAATCCGACCCAGGTCGGAATCTCCTTCCACGCGTCCGACAGTCGGCTGTCGAGGCGCCGGTAGCGGGGTTCGAAGCGGTGCACGAGCGCCCAGAAGCGGCGCGAGTGATTCATATGCCGGGCGTGGCAAAGCTCGTGAATCATCAGGTAGCGGACCAGGGCCGGGTCCAGGAACAGCAGGCAGTAGTTGATGCTGATCGTACCTGTCGACGAGTGGCTGCCCCAGCAGGTCTTCTGCCCGCGAACCTGCATCCGCTGGTACGCGTTGCCCGTCTCCAGCGACAGCGTTTTCAGGCGCGGGGCGAAATGCGCCTTGGCGGTCGCGGACAGGAATCGCCTCAGCGCGTCGACGCAGGCCGCGTCGTCATCGGTACGGCCGGACAGCGTCACGATGTCCCCGTTTACGCGGTAACGAACCTTGCCATCGCCCTCGGCCGGCTGGTAGAGCACGCCGTACTCCCGGTCTATCGCCCTGAGCCTTATGCGCGCCGGCAGGCGAAACGGCTCCGGCGGATGCTTCTCGGCAAATGCCTCGAGCGTCTTGGCGATCCAACTGCGGTTTTCCTCGACGAACGCTTCGACGTCCCTCGCCCGGGTTCGTTTCGGAACGACGACCTCGACCCGGCCGCGCGGATAGACCTTGATGGACAAACGACGCGCCCGGCTGCTCTGGCGCACAGAAAAGCCCGACGCCGGGTCGGGCTCTTCGGCCGCCGGGAACAGCGGCATTTGGCGGGCTGCACGCTTCACAGCCCCGGATTGTACCGATCCTTGCGACGCGTGGCGGCGTTTTATGGCTGCCGTGTCGCTGCGAAACTACGGGCGCTGCCCGCTGAACGTCTCGGCTTTGGCTGTCCCCGGGTTCTAAGGCTTGTTACCCGAAAAGGTCTCGGCCTTTGCTGTCCCCGGGATTACGGCCGTCTACCCGAGAAGGTCTCGGCTTTTGCTTCACCCTCGACCCCGCCGACCTCGGCCGATTCGCTGATGAACAGCTTGATCTCGCGCTCGGCCCGAATCACGCCCTGAACCCGCGAGCCGGGGCCGATGATTACGGTCGGCTTGCGATCCTTGTTCCAGTTCCAGCCGCCGGGCTTCTTGATTACCAGGTCGCCGCGGATCACTGCGCCGTCGACGACGTTGACGTCGCCATTGACCGTGGTCACGTCGCCGCTCACCTGGCTGCCTTCCAGCGTGATCTCGCCGTTGACGTTGCTCAGGTCGCGCGCGACCGTGCTCGCCTGGGCAACCTCGATGCTGCCGTTGACCGCCGAAACGCCGCCTTCGATCACGGCGTTCGCGCCAACCCGAATCTTGCCATTGACGGTCTCGAGGTTGCGGGCGTTGACGCCGTCGCCGATGCGCAGGCTGCCGTTGACGGTCTCGGCATCCTGGATAGTCGAGCCTTCACCGACCCGGACCGAGCCGTTGACCGTGCTCAGGTCACCCGAGATGGTCGCGTAGGTGCCAACGGTCACGCTGCCGTTGACGGATGAGGCGCCGTCGGCCTGGCCGCCGTCCGGTACCTTGACGCTTTTGTTGACGCTGGCCTGGGCCTGGAACGCGAGCGCGAGCATCAGCAGCGCACCGATCGTGGCGAATTTCTTCCTCAGAACTGGCATTTCGATCATCCTCGTATGTGGCTCTGTTCATTGGATACCGCCGGGGCCGAATAGGTTGCAAGCGCCGTAGTCCGAGGTGGTCGCAATTGGCGCCTTTCGCTACCCTTACGCCCTTCGCCCCAGGCAGCAGGAAGCATCGATGCGAGTCGCCCTCGAGGCCCGCCATCTCGTCAAGCATTATCCCGGCGTCGTTGCCGTCAACGACGTGAGCTTCGCCGTGGAAGAAGGTACCTGCTTCGGCCTGCTCGGCCCCAACGGCGCCGGCAAGACCACGACCGTCGAGATCATCGAGGGCGTCACGCCGGCCACCTCCGGAGAGGTCCTGTACTTCGGCGAGCCGGCCGGACGGCGCTTCCGTGAGGAAGCCGGTATCCAGTTCCAGAACACGGCCCTGCAGGATTTCCTAACCGTCGGCGAAACGCTGGAGATGTTCCAGAAGCTCTACGACCGGCGCGCCGACCTGGACGCAATCATCGAGGAGTGCTCGCTCGGCGACCTGCTCGACCGCGACAACCGCAAGCTGTCCGGCGGCCAGCGGCAGCGACTGTTTCTTGCCGTTGCGCTGGTGAATCGCCCGCGGCTCGTCTTCCTCGACGAACCGACGACCGGCCTCGATCCGCAGGCACGACGCAATTTCTGGGAGCTCGTCCAGAAGATCCAGGGGCACGGCACGACCATCGTCCTGACTACCCACTACATGGACGAGGCGCACGTCTTGTGCAACGAGATCGCAATCATGGACGAAGGCCGAATCATGACCCAGGGGGCACCGGACGCTTTGCTCAAGCAACGCTACGCCGGCATGATCATCGAACTGCCCGTTGCCGACGTCACCGGCGACCTCGACGGCATCGATCACCGAGTGATCGAGAACCTCGGCGTGGTCGAGATCGTTTCCGACGACGTAGCACGCTCCATCAGCGCGCTGTCGCCGGAGGTTACCGACCTGAATCACATCAAGATCCGCCAGCCGAATCTCGAGGACCTGTTCCTCGACCTGACCGGCCACTCGCTGAGGGCCTGACGTGCTGGGACGCATCTACGCCATCTTCGCCGCCCGCAATCGCGAGTTCATGCGCGATCGCGGGACGCTGTCCTGGAACATCGTACTGCCCGTTGCGCTCATGTTCGGACTGTCATTCGTGTTTTCCGGTGAGGGCCGCGACCAGTACACGGTCGGCGTGCTGCAGGAAACCGAAACGCTGGACACGTCTGCGCATCCCTTCCTCGAAACGCGCTTTATCGAGTTCGTCGTACTGACGGATGAGGACAAGGCTTTCGAGAAGGTCGAGCGCCATCAGCTCGACCTGCTCGTCAGTTTCGGCGAGGAAGGCGGCCGCTACTGGATCAACCCCGATTCCCCGAAAGGCTACTTCGCCGAGCGGATCCTGAAGCAGGCCGACACCGAGGCAGGCGGGCTTATCGAGCAAGCGGAAATCACGGGTGACGCGATCCGCTACGTCGACTGGGTGCTACCCGGCATTCTCGGCATGAACATGATGTTCAGCTGCCTGTTCGGTGTCGGTTACGTCGTCGTGCGCTACCGCAAGAACGGTTTCCTGAAGCGCCTGCGGGCAACGCCGCTCCGGCCGATCGAGTTCATTGCCGCACAGATCGGTTCGCGAATGACGCTGATCATGGCGATCTCCATCTTCGTGTACACGGGAACGCACCTGATCCTCGACACGCGCATGGAAGGTAGCTACCTCACCCTGTTGGTGATCGCCGCCGTGGGCGCGGTGTCGCTGATCTCCATGGGCCTGGTTGTCGCGGCCCGGGTAACGAGTGAGGAGCTCGCGGGTGGCCTGCTCAACATGATCAACTGGCCGATGATGCTGCTGTCAGGCGTCTGGTTTTCCCTCGAGGGCGCCGGCCCACTGGCACAGAGCGCCGCAAAGATCTTTCCGCTGACGCATATCCTCGACGCCGCGCGCGCCGTTATGCTGGACGGTGCGACGTTTGTCGACGTCATGCCGAGTCTGCTGACGCTTGCCGGCATGAGCGCCGTGTTCCTGTTCCTCGGCGCGCGATTCTTCCGCTGGCACCCGGAGTAAGCCAATGACCCACGAGCTCGTCGACATCGGCGCCAACCTCGCCCACGACAGTTTTGACGACGATCGCGGTACCGTGCTCGCGGAAGCGGCAGCAGCCGGTGTCGCGCAGATCATAGTCACGGGTTCCAGCGACGAGTCGAACGTGCGCGCGCTCGAACTCGCAAACGCGCATCCCGGCGTGCTGTATTCGACGGCCGGCGTGCACCCGCACCATGCTTCCGAGTACACGGACGATAGCGATGCAATGATACGCAAGCTCGCGGCAGAACCTCGCTGCGTGGCCATCGGCGAATGCGGCCTAGACTACTTCCGCAACTTCTCACCGCGAGACGCACAGCTCGAGGCGTTCCAGGCGCAGCTGAACATCGCGGCCGAGACCGGACTGCCGGTGTTTTTGCATCAGCGGGATGCACACGATGATTTCGTAGAGGTGCTCGAGCCAATGCTGCCGAAACTCTCGCGCGCGGTTGCGCACTGCTTCACCGGCGAGGGGGAGTCGTTGCGCGAATACCTGGCGATGGATCTGTATATAGGCATCACGGGCTGGATCTGCGACGAACGCCGCGGCAAGCACCTGCACGACATCGTCGACGTCATTCCCGACGACAAGCTCATGATAGAAACGGATGCGCCCTACCTGCTGCCACGCTCGCTGAACCCGAAGCCGTCCTCACGCCGCAACGAACCGAAATACCTGCCCGAGGTTCTGCGCGTGCTCGCCGAGGCTCGTGGTCAGGACGAAGCCCGCGTTGCGGCGGTTACGACGGCGACCGCGCGGCACTTCTTCGGCCTCGAAGCGGGCGACTGAGGCAAGCGCTGTGAACCGCTGTTTCACCAACATCCTCAGCACCGATGTCGCTCGAGCGGCGCAGTTTTATCAGGAGCTGCTCGGCATGCAGAGACACTTCGACTCCGACTGGTTCGTCATACTCACTCATCCGGAACGCAAAGACCTGGAGCTCGGTATTCTCGAACGCGACTGTGACGCCGTACCGGAGATCATTCGCGCCAATCCCGCCGGCATCATCGTGACCTTCGTGGTAGAGAACCTCGACACGGTGCACAAGCAGGCAAGCGCGTTGGGTGCCGAGATACTCGAAGAGCCAACGGATATGTTCTACGGCCAGCGGCGGATGCTCCTCAGCGACCCGGATGGCACGACCATCGACGTGAGTTCACCGCGTAGTTGAGCGGTGCCACGTGACGCAGGTCCTGACTGCCGGCGTAGTCTGGCGCAACACATTCCTGGGAGTCGCCAGCTTGTCCTTCAACGTTGTTCGCAGCACCGTCCTTTTTGCCGCGGCATTCCTTTGCTGGAATCCCGTACACGCAGGTGCGAGCGAGGGCGTCGACGCCATCAAGCGCGGCGACTACGAAACGGCGTACGAGGAATTCAGCGCGCTTGCCGATGCCGGCGACTCCCACGCGATGGTCACCATCGGCATGTTCTACTACAAGGGAGACGGTTTCGAACAGGACTACGACAAGGCGATGGATTGGTTCATCAGGGCATTCAAGCTCGGCAATGGCGACGCCTTCAACAATATCGGAGTCATGTACAGGGACGGACTCGGGGTGACACCGAATCGGGCGATCGCTTACGACCTTTTCCTGCTCGTCCACATGCGCGGGCTCGGCGGCCAGTCAACGCAGCAACGCGCGAACCGGAATTTGCGTCGCGAAGTCGCGGAACTCGGCGAAGCGCAGATAAAGTACGCGCTATGCCTGTCAGAAAGCCAGGTTAAGGCGTTCGTCGTCGACCGCGGTGGCAACCGACCCGAGACGTATGCCCGCGACGGCACGGCAATCAAGGATCGCGAATGGTGGCTTGAGGGCGACCTGCCCGACTTTGCGTGCGACTAGGAATTCGGAAATATGGGATTTTCTGTCTCGTGGATCGCGGTAAGGACGGACCGGCTGGACGAGCTGTTCGCACAGCTCGGAGCGGAAGCGACGAGCGAAACTGACGAATGCTTCGAGTCCGACCTGGCCGGTGTGCAGCTGCCGGACGGCTGGTACCTGTTGCAGGGTCGAGGCTGCGATCATCCGATGATCTCGGAGGCCTCGTTGTCACGGACCTCGACGCTCGGTGAGACAGTCGCCTGCTCGATCGAGGAGCACGTTATGTTCAGCAGCGCGGAATACTGGCAGAACGGTACCCGTAGCTGGTCGATCACGCATGCTGCAGAGAACGGCATGTTCGATCTCGCGACCACGGGCTTTCCGCCCAACGTGTACGACACGATAAAAGTGGACCTGGTCGCAGCACAGCACGCCAAGGGCGGCGAGGATGCGGACGTCGACATGATCTTCGATATCCCGCTGCAGGTTGCCAGGAGCCTGTGCGGCTACAGGCACGACGAACCGCCGGACTGGCGGGAACTGCCAGTCGTCTTCAGCTCGATCCGGCCGGCGAAGAAACCCTGGTGGAAGCCCTGCACTCGGCCATTCCGTTTCAGCCGTTACATTCGGAGACAACCCGGCGAGTGACGACCAGCCACCAGCTTGATATTCTGAGGAGTAGATCGAACTACAACGAGAATCCGAAGATGGACGCAATGAAGGCAATAAAACTCGCTACCTGTATCTCTGCACTAACGCTGCTGGCCGCCTGTAGCACTCCGCAGCAACTGACGCTCGACGACGGCACGGTTGCATGGCGCATCGACTGCAGCCGGTCCGCCGGTTTGAACTACTGCTTCGAGCGAGCCGGCAAGTCCTGCGGAGCGGCAGGCTACTCGCTTGTCAGCCCTGAAGGCCGAGTTATCGCCACGAGCAGCGCAACCGGCGAGATCGAAGAAGGGGATCAGTTCACGCAGGAAGTGACCTACGAGAACAGCATCCTGGTGAAGTGCAACGACACCTAAGGTATTCCCGGTCGGCTGATACCTCAGTCGAACTCGTACCACATCAGGTAGTCGACGTAATGCGTGTCGGCCAGCCAGAAGTCGATCTCGCCCAGCGAGCGGAAGCCGAACTTCCGGTAAAACGACGTCGCCCAGTCGGCTTCTTTCCAGACGCTTAGCCAGATGCCCGCGACCGCGAGGTCGCGGGCTGCCTGCACGGCTCCGCCCATGAGCGTGTGCCCTACCCCGCGACGCTGGAAATCCGTTCCGACATAAAGCTGTTGGACCTCGACGGCAGCCGTCGCCGGCACGAGCTCCGGAACCTTGCTATTGCGCAGTTTGACGAGGCCAGCGAGGCCTTCCGGCGCGCTGGCAAGCAGGTAGCGAACGCCGGCGCTATCGAGCTCCGATGCAATGGCCGACTCGCCGAAGTAGGTCTCGACGTGTGTCCTCAGGTCGTCTTCGGGCGAACTGTCGCCGTAGGCATCGACGAAGGCGCCGCTGGCAAGCCGCGACATCGCCGCAACATCGTCCCGCCGCGCATCGCGCAGGACCATCAGGAGCCCCGGTTCTTGATGAGCTCCCAGTGCGGTGTGAACGCGTCGATATTGACGGTGGCCGCTTTCTTGTTGCGTTCGCCGAACTCGTCCAGCAGTTCGTCGAGCGACGCGACCAGCCCCGGCTTGCCCTTGGTGAACTCGGCACAGTCGAGAAACAGGATGCGCCCTGCAACCGGTACCTGCTTGACGATCTGGCGCACCGCGGCGATGCGATCGTACAGGCCGTGCTGCGGATTCGGGAACGTGTAGCGTCGTTCTTCGCTGATGACGGTCCAGTCTTCCATCTTGTCGCTGCCGAAAACGGCACCCTCGACGTCCTTGACCTCCAGGATCAGCAGGCCCTCGGACGTCAGCAACAGCTGATCGATCAGGATTTCGCCGTCATCACCGTTCGGTATGACGAGATTGTGAACGCGGTCGAAAGCGATGTCGTTCAGGACCTGTTCGAGCCGGCTGCCGCGATTACGCTGGAAACGATAGAGAAGCCAGGCGAGCAGCAGCGCGAGGATGCCGAGCACCCACGGGAAGATCGCGCTGTCGAAAATGGCGTCCATCAGAAATAATGCTGCATCGATTGCGTCAGCGCTTCAAGCGTCGGTTGCACATCCACGGCCCGGCTCGGCCGCGACAGGATCTCGGTCAGCTCGGCCGGCAGCGGCACGGCCTCGCCGATCAGGGGCTCGACAATCGTCTCAAACTTGGCCGGATGCGCCGTCGCGGCAAGGATCCAGTGATTCGCCGCACGCGTCCCGGCATCCATTTGCCGCACCGTGTGGCTGGCCGTTGCCGTATGTGGGCAAATCGCGAAGCCGAATTCGGCGAATGCGAGGCGGATTTCCGCCTCGATATGCGCATCGTCCACGGCCATGACACCCAGTCGTTCGCGCAGGATTTCCGCCTCGCCGAGCAGGCCCCGCAGGCGTTCCATGTTGCTGGGATCACCGACATCCATGGCCGAGGCAAGGGTCTGCACACTTGGGCGCGGCAGCCATTTGAGCGTCTCGAGGTAATCGGCAATCGTGCGATTGGCATTGGTCGCAAGCACGACCGGTCCTATCGGCAGACCCATCTCTCGGGCCATGATGCAGGCCAGCGCGTTGCCGAGATTGCCGGTCGGCACGACGAAACCCGGCTTCTCGCCGGTCGCCCGGTAATAGGCGAGGCTCGCATGCGCGTAATACGTGGACTGGGGCAGAAGCCGGCCAATATTGATGCTGTTGGCCGAGCTGAAGCGGTAGCGCTCCGATAGCTCCTTTTCCGCGAGCGCGGCCTTGACCAGCCGCTGGCAGTCGTCGAATGCGCCATCGACGCGCAGCGACAGCACGTTGTCGCCCCAGCAGGTGAGCTGGTGCTCCTGGCGCGCGGAGACCCGCCCGGCCGGGAACAGCACGACGACGCGCATACCCGGGCGCTCGTTGAAGGCGGCAGCGACCGCCCCGCCCGTGTCGCCCGACGTCGCAACCAGGATCGTCAGCGGCCGCTCGACGTCGCCTTCCAGGCGCGACAGGCAGGCTGCGAGAAAGCCGGCGCCGACGTCTTTGAACGCCGCGGTCGGGCCATGGTAGAGCTCAAGCAGCGACCAGTCGCCGCCGGCCAGCGGCGTCGTCGGTATGTCGAAATGAAATGTCTCGGCCAGCACGGCGTCGAGATCGCCGGCCAGCGTCGAGCCGCCGAAGAATGGTTCGAACAGCACTTTCGCGACCGCCTGGATCGAATCGGCGCTGTCGAAATCGGCGTCGGCGAATTCGGGCAGGGATTCGGGCACGAACAGCCCGCCGTCGCCGGCGATGCCGGCAACGATCGCCTCGTCGAGCGTCACCGGGCCGGCGCCGCGTGTGCTGACATAGCGCACGTCAGGTCTCCACGCGCGCACCCGGCGCATCCATGGGGCTGATCCAGGTCTGGCAATCGATGCCGAGCGCGCGACACGCCTGCTCCATGCACACGGCCAGGTTCTTCGCGTGCCGATCCTCGACGAGCGCGAAGATGCTCGGACCGCTGCCGGACAGGCTGCAGCCGAGCGCGCCGGATGCGAGCGCCGCTGCCCTGACGTCCTCGAAGCACTTGACCGATTCCGCGCGCTGCGGCTCGATGATGACGTCCTTGAGTGTCGCGCGGATCAGCTCGATGTCACTCCGCGCACACGCCGTAATGAAACCGGCAAGGTAGCCCTGCTGCGCGAGCCACTGCTCGACCGTGCAGCCGCGAGCGAGCCCACGCCGGGAGTGCGCGGTGTTCACGCTGAGCTCGGGATGCAGCAGTACGGCGCTGACGCCATCCGGGACCTCGAGGTTCACGGTTCGCGGCAACAGCACGGTCGGACACAGCACGAGGCCGCCGAGCAGGCTCGGGGCGACGTTGTCGGCATGCAGGCCCCCCGAGGCAAATTTCTCGCCCTCCAGTGCGTACGGCAGGAGCGCCTCCGTAGCGAGCGGCTCCGGCAGCAGCGCGTTCGCGGCAACAACGCCGGCAACGGCGGATGCGGCCGAGCTGCCCATGCCCGATTGCAGCGGTACTCCCTTGCGAATACTCAGTTCAAGTCCCGACTGGCCACCCTTGTCGCCCCAAAGCGCGGCTGCAGCAATAGATGCCGTGTTCTGGTTCGTATCGGCGGACAGGTAAGGATGTGGCTCGCCGTCGAGTCCGTACACCGCGGCGACGCGAACGCCGTCACCGTCCGCGCGGCGCGCAGTGACGCGGTCGCCTACGTCCGCCAGTGCGAGACCAAGCATGTCGAAACCGACACCCAGGTTTCCGATCGAAGCGGGTGCGAATGCTGTGACCGAATCGCTCATTCAGTCGCCCGAAGAGAGGTAACCGGCCAACCGAAGCAGATCGCCGAATATTCCGCCCGCAGTCACCTCGGGTCCCGCACCGGGTCCCTGCACGACGAGCGGATTGGCGGAGTATCGGGCCGTCTCGAACTGCACGACGTTGTCCGTCAGGTTGATGTTCGCGAATGCATGTGACCCATCGACGGCTTCGAGTCCGATTTTCGCGGAACCGTCGGCGCCGAGGTGGGCAACGTAGCGGAGCTTCTTGCCCGCTGCCTCGGCCTTGTCGTAGAGCGCCTTCATCTCGTCGTCGTAATCCGCGAGGCCATCGAGGAATTCCTCGATGCTGCCGTCGCGCAGTGCTTCGGGGACGAGATTTCGCACCGGGAAGTCGCCTATCTCGAGAGCCTGACCGAGCTCGCGCGCGAGGATCGTCGTCTTGCGCGCAACGTCCATGCCCGAGAGGTCATCGCGGGGATCGGGCTCGGTATAGCCGCTGTCGCGGGCGACGCGAACGATCTCAGAGAACGGCGTCGTGCCGTCGTAGACGTTGAATAGATAGGCCAGCGTGCCCGAGAAGATGCCCTGCACGGTGCGCACGTCGTCGCCGGTCGCAATCAGGTCCTTCAGGGTGCCGATGATCGGCAGGGCCGCGCCGACCGTCGTTTCGTAGAAGTAGTGCGCGCTGCCGACGCTCGCGTCGCGTACCAGTCGTTCGTAGTAGTCGTAGGGGCCGCTGAACGCTTTCTTGTTCGGTGTTATCACGTGAATTCCGCGTTCCAGCCAGCCAGCGTAGCGAGCCGCGACGTCATCGCTCGCGGTGCAGTCGATGATGACGGCATGCGGCAGGTGGTCCGGGTTCACGTGTCGTTCGAATGCATCAAAGTCCAGCTCGACCGCGTCGCTGTCGAACTGCGACTGCCAGTCCTCGAGGCCGATGCGCCGTTCGCCGAGCAGCATCGAACGGGAGCGCGCAATGCCGCGCACCCGCAGATCCAGGTTGAAGTCATCGGCCAGGCGCGCAGCCTGCCGGCGCAGCTGGTCGAGCAGCGTGCTGCCGACCGTTCCCGGACCGATGAGGCCGATCGAGATCGTCTTGGCCGACAGGTAGAAGCCCGAGTGCGCGGCCCGAAGCGCCCGTGTGGCCTCCTCAGAGTCGACGACCGCCGAGATATTGCGCTCCGAGGAGCCCTGCGCGATCGCGCGAATATTGATGCCGGCGCGACCAAGCGTGCCGAAGAAACGCGCCGCAACGCCCGGCGTGCCCGCCATGCCATCGCCGACGACCGCAACGATACTCTGCGCAGGCGTCACGTCCACGCTCTGGATCTGGCCGCTCGCAAGCTCGTCCGCGAACGCCTGCGCGATGACCGATTGTGCTCGCTCGACGACGTCGTTGGGCACGGCGATGCAGATCGAATGCTCGGAGCTGGCCTGCGAGATCAACGTAACAGACACGCCCGCGTCGCGCAGCGCCTCGAACAGGCGCTCGGCCGTGCCGGGTACGCCGATCATGCCGGCGCCCTCCAGATTGACGAGCGCCATTCCGGCAATCGCCGTGATTCCCTTGATGTTGTCGCCGTCACCGCCGTCCGCCGATATCCGGCTGCCAGGGTGCGAAGCATTGCGGCTGTTGCGGATGTAGAGCGGGATGCCGTTATCGATCACCGGTCCGAGCGTTTGTGGATGAATCACCTTGGCGCCGAAATACGCCAGCTCCATCGCCTCGTTGTAGGTCAGCTCGTCGATGACCCGTGCTTCCGGCACGCGATTCGGGTCGGCGCTCATAACGCCGTCCACATCCGTCCAGATGCTGAGTTCACACGCGTCGCTCAGGGCCGCGAAAATCGCCGCCGAGTAGTCGCTGCCATTGCGGCCGAGCGTCGTCTGCAGGCCCTCTTCGTCCGTTGCGATGAAGCCCGTAACGACGGCGATGCCGCGGAAGTCGTTGGCAACGACCGCGGAGAAATTCTCCGACGAACGCTCCCAGAGCACGGTTGGCCCGAGCTCCGTCTGGCGCACCGTGATCACCTCGCGCGCGTCGATCCAGCGGCCGCCACGCTCCGGGTCACGGGCTTCGAGCGTTGCCGCGAGCAGCCTGGCCGACCAGATTTCCCCATAGCCCGCGACGACGTCGCGGCTTCGCTGCGGCGCCGAGCGCACGAGGGCCGCTGCCTTCAGCACGTCGCGAATATCCTCGGCGTCCTGCGTCCACTCGTCGAGCAGTGCAATCAGTGCATCGCCTGAAAGAAGCGCCCTCGCCGCCTCGCTGTAGCGCTCGCCGATTGCATTGAGATCGTCGTTGAACTGTTCGTCGCCGCGTTCGGCGAGTGCCGACAGCGCGAGCAGCGCATCGGTCATGCCGCCCATCGCGGACACGACGACCCCGGCGCGCGCGTCCTCGGCGGCGAGCATCAGGTCGGCAACATTCGAAAAACAGCTGGCGTCGGCGAGGCTCGACCCGCCGAATTTGTGGATTTTCCAGGGCTTCTCGGTCACGGCGACGGATGAAGGCATGAATGGCACACTGGGGGAATGGTGGGGCGTGTAGGGATCGAACCTACGACCAGTCGGTTAAAAGCCGAATGCTCTACCTCTGAGCTAACGCCCCTCGCCGGAAGCCGCGGAATAATACCTTAACGTCCTAAAATAACAAGCGTTAGCGGGCCCTCAGACCCCCTCGGATTCCATCCGCTCGAGCCGCTGGTCGGCGAAGCGGGCGGCGGTCGTGTCCGGGTAGTCGGCCTGCACGCGGGTCAGCGCGGTGCGGGCCTCGTCCCACTGCTTAAGCTCGTAGTTGCAGTAGCCGATCTTCAGCAGCGCGTCGGCGTCCTTGCTCGAGCCGGGGTAGCTGTCGAGAACCGCCTGGAAGGCGCCGAGCGCATCGTCGAAGCGCCTGGTCACGTAGTAGGACTCGGCCAGCCAGTACTGCGCATTGGCGGCCCGGTCGCTGTCCGGGAAGGTCTCCAGGAACTCCTGGAACGCCATCACGGCCTGCTCATAACGCTGCTCTTTGACGAGCTCGAACGCGGCCTGGTAGTTCTCCTGGTCGGAACCACCCGGCACCGGCAGTTGCCCCGGCGCCAGCGTGCCGCCGTCGAGAACGTTCGGCTGGCTCATCGCGGTCAGGTTCGTCTCGAGCGCCTGGATACGCGCGTCCAGGTCGGCGTAAAGGTCCCGCTGCCGCTCCGTCGTCCGCGTCGAGTTGTACTCGAGCTCCTCGGCGGCGCCCTGCAGCTCGTCGGCGCGCCGTTCGAGCGCCGTGACCTGCTGGGAGAGCTGCACCAGGCTCTGGTTCTGGACGATGCGCTCGATGGCCTCGAGCCGCTGGTCGAGTTCGGCGAGCTTGATGAGCACGGGATCCTCGGACGGCGGCGTGAGTGCCGTGCAGCCCGCCAGCACGACGGGCGCGAACAGCATGAAGACCTTTCCGGAGCGCAGGTTTTTCATTGTCGACTCAGTTCGTGTAGACGATCTCGACACGACGGTTCTCCGCCCAGGCATCCTCGGTCGAGGCCGGGTTCGCCGGTCGTTCCTCGCCGAAACTCACCGTCGAAATCTGCGAGGCCGAAGCGCCCTGGATCAGGAGCAGCCGGCGAACCGCCTGCGAGCGGCGCTCGCCGAGGCCGATGTTGTACTCGCGCGAGCCGCGCTCGTCCGCATGGCCCTCCAAGCGCACGCGAGCGCCCGGATTGTCCGCAAGCTGGATCGCGTGCCGCGAGATCAGGTCCGTGTCCTCGGCGCGCACCTCGGACGAATCGAACTCGAAGTAGATGATCATGCCCAGTTCGCCGGCGCCCATGAGGTCGTCGTCGACCATCTCGCCGCCGCCCCAGTCCTCGAATTCGTCGCCGCTCGTCGATGCATCGTCGTCGGCCATCACCGGCTCGGTCGGCTCCGGATCGGGAATCGTCTGGCCGCCACCGCAGCCTGCCAGCGCGCACGCGCCGAGAAACAGAATCAAAAGCTTGTAAGAAGACATGATGTAGTCCTTCAAGGATTGCCCAAGGTCGAAAAGAATAAATAAAACCAGCAGATTAGATCAATTTGTTAACGTAATCTCACACTAAAATCTCGGGAACGGCGACCACACGGGTTCACGCACGTCGCCGCTTCCTGACGCCATCCGCTGGCGAATCAAGCCATCCGCCGACACGGTTTCCAGCACCCCGTCGCCGGACTGCCGCGTCGCGTAAATCAGGATGTCGCTGTTGGGCGCGAAGCTCGGGCTCTCATCCTGGCGCCCGGTCGACAGTACAACAAGCGCGTTGTTGCGCAGGTCGACAACACCGATCCGGAAGTTGCCGCGGTCGTTGGTCAGCACCGCGAGTTTCTTGCCGTCCGGCGACAGGCGCGGACGGGCATTATAGCTACCCTCGAAGGTTACGCGCTCCGGCGTCCCGCCGGTCGCTGGTATCCGGTAGATCTGCGGGCCGCCCGCGCGGTCCGACGTGAAATAGATGTAGCGACCGTCCGGCGACCAGCTGCCCTCGGTGTCGATCGCACGGTGTGTCGTCAGCCTGCGTTTCTGGCGGCTGGTCAGGTCGATCGTGTAAAGGTCGAGGTTGCCGTCGATGCCGCCGAGCGTAACCACCAGCTGGCGGCCGTCCGGCGAGAACGACGGGGCACCGTTGATACCGGGCTCGGAGGAGACGCGGATGCGGTTGCCGGTGCGCAGCTGCTGCACGAAGATCGACGAGCGATTGCCTTCGAACGAGACGTAGGCCAGACGGCGGCTGTCGGGCGACCAGGCCGGCGACATGATCGGGTCCGTGCTCTCCATGATGACGCTTTCGTTCTCGCCGTCGTAGTCGGCAATCACGAGCCGGTACATCTTGTCGGGACCCCGGTCCTCGGCGGACACGTAGGCGACGCGGGTGGCGAAGACGCCTTCGACGCCGGTCAGCTCCTTGTAGATCATGTCCGCAAGCCGGTGCGCAACGCGCCGCATCGTGCCGCGGCTCGCGGGCATCCGGTAGCCAACGAGCTGCTTCTGGCCGTACGGATCGAACAGCTGGAACTGTACCGTGTAGGCATTCGCCCCGGTCTGGATGACCTTGCCGACGACGACAGCCTCCACCTTGAGGATCGTCCAGTCGTCGAAGTCGACCTCGGCGCCCGTGGTCGGCTTCTGCAGCATGTCGCGCTCTTCCTTGGGATCGAAGCGGCCGCTGCGATACAGGTCGGCGCTAACTATCGCCGCGACGTCGAGCGGCGCATTGGCGCTCTCGCCCTCCCAGCCGAACGGCACGACCGCGATTGGCGTGCGCACGACCTGGCCGTCGTAGATCTCGATGTCGAGCACCTGGGCAAAAGCGGCGGGCGCTAACAGCACCAGCACGACAACGGCCAGGATGCGATTTCGGTACTCTGTCATTGCTGCACTCTGAAGGTCAGTCTCAATTCGCGGGTAAACAATAATGGATTTGCCGGCAGAGGCAACGGTGACGCTTTGCGCACGGCGGCCTCGACCGAGCGCGCGACGACGTCGCCGGCGTTGCACGACGTTACATCCACCCGTAAAACCTCGCCGCTCGGTAGCTGGCTCACGCGCACGACGCACTCCAGGTCGTCGGGCGCCGTCGTCGGCCGGATCCAGTTGCGCTGGATCTTGTTGGAAATCTGCGAAATATAGAGGGCCATTTCGGGCGAACTGCGCGCCGCCATCGCCTCTTCCTCGGCGGCGAGCGCTGCATTGCGCTGCTCCTGCTCCAGTGCCAGTCGCTGACGCTCGTTCTCCTCGCGCTGTCGGCGAATGTCTTCCTGGCGCTTGAGCTCCGCGAGCCTGCGCTGCTCCTCGAGCTGCCGCTCTCGCTCGGCTTCGCGCTCAGCCTCCTCCTCTGCCTTGCGCTCTGCCTCCAGCTCGGCCTGCCGCTTTGCTTCGGCCTCCTCTTCGAGCCTGATGCGCTCCTGCTCCGCGCGCAGGTCCGCCTGGCGCTTCTCTTCCTCGAGACGCGCGCGCTCCAGCTCCGCGGGATCGGGCGGCGGTGGCTCGACGATCTCGGGCTCCGGGTCGGCAACGGGCTCCTGCTCGATGGGCGGCGGCGGGATCACGACGGCGCTGTCCGTAACCAGCGTCGCCTCGATAGCCAGCGGTACGGCCGGCGGCGTACGCCGCGTCCAGTCGAAGGTGAGGTAGAAACTCCCGACCAGCACAACGTGCAGCAGCACGGCGAACGTGGCCGGGATGATATTGAAGCGATCGCGGATCGCGGCGGTCACGCGTTACTCCGGCACCGGGTACGTATCGAGCGGGTCGGTAACGAAGCCGACGTTCTCGGCGCCGCCGCGCTGCAGCAGCACCATGGCGCCGACGACGAAACCGTACTCGACCTTGCGGTCGGCTTTTACCAGCACCGGCGTTCCCGGGCTTGCTCGCAGAACCTTCGTCACATCCTCGACGATGACGCCCGACGACTTGGGCTGGTCCTCGTCGTCGCCGATGTTGAGATACAGGTTACCGGCCGCGTCGACGCTCAGGACGATCGGCTGGTTCTCGACGGCGCTTTCGATGGGTTCGGCGCCCGCCTTCGGCAGCTCGACCTCTATGCCCTGTGTCAAGAGCGGCGCGGTCACCATGAAGATAATCAGCAGGACGAGCATCACGTCGATGTAGGGTACGACGTTGATCTCGCCCATCAGCTTGCGCTTCTGCAGCGGTGTGGCCATGTCAGGTGCCCCCTGCTGCGCGCGTGCGGGCGTGCCGCTGCAGGATGCTCGAGAATTCCTCGGAGAAGCCGTCGTAGCGGTATTCGAGGCGGACGACCTTGTCGGCGTAGCGGTTGTAGGCAACGACCGCCGGGATCGCCGCGAACAGGCCCATGGCCGTCGCGATCAATGCTTCGGCGATGCCGGGCGCGACGGCGGCCAGCGTCGCCGTGCCCTGCCCCGACAGGCCGATGAACGACTCCATGATGCCCCAGACGGTCCCGAACAGGCCGACGTAGGGACTCGTCGAGCCGATCGTCGCCAGCGTCGCGAGGCTTTGCTCGAGCCGGTCAACCTCGCGCATCTGCGCGACCCGCATCGCCCGCCGGCATTCTTCGATGAGCTTGTCCGGGTTGATGTCACCCTGCTGCACCGCCCGATTGAACTCGCGGAATCCCGCTTCGAAGATGCTGGCCATGCCGATGACGCCGCCTTTCTTGCGCGCGGCGCTCTGGTACAGCGTGTTGAGGTCGCCGCCGGACCAGAAGGCGGCCTCGAAATCGTCGGACGATGCCTTGGTACGGCGAATCAGCCGGCGCTTCGTGAAGATGATCGTCCACGACATCAGCGATGCAATGACCAGGATCAGCATGACGATCTTGACCGGCGTACTTGCGGCCAGAATCAGCTGAATTGGAGACAGTTCGGCTCCCATCAGTGTCCTTCCTTGAAGAAATCAGCGGGTACACGCAGCGGTTTCAACGTGTCTGCGTTAAGAAAAGCGGCGCGGACACCGCCACGGCAACACACTTCGCCGTCGACGCCGCCGCGATAGATATTCTGTTCGATGTCGAAGCTCGCCCGCGACAGCTTGCCGAGCGACGCGGTAACGAGGAGCTCGTCGTTGAAGCGCGCCGGCACAATGAAATCGAGCGTCGTGTTGACGACGACGAACATACGCCGCTCCACGTTGAGCATGTGCTCCTGGTCGACGCCGAGCGCACGCAGCCACTCGGTGCGGGCACGCTCCATGAAGCGAAAATAGTTCGCGTAGTACACGACGCCCTGCGCGTCCGTATCCTCGTAATACACGCGCACGGGCCATTCGAAAACGTCGTTGCTCATTGCTCCGCCGGGTCTTCGAACAGCGGCAGCTCCTGTTCGTGGGCTACCGTGGGAGGCTTGAGGCTAAAGTGCAAATATGCGTTTTTCGTGGCAACCCGGCCGCGCGCCGTACGCATCATGAAGCCCTGCTGGATCAGGTAGGGCTCGAGCACGTCCTCGATCGTGCCGCGCTCCTCGCCGACCGCCGCGGCCAGGCTCTCGATACCCACCGGGCCGCCATCGAACTTGTCGATGATCGTCCTTAGCAGGCGGCGGTCCATCGCGTCGAAGCCGTGCGGGTCCACTTCCAGGAGGTCCATCGCGCGGACCGCGACCTCGCCGGTCACGACGCCGTCGGCCTCGACCTCGGCGAAGTCGCGCACGCGCCTTAGCAGGCGATTGGCGATGCGCGGCGTGCCGCGGGCACGGCGTGCGATCTCGTTGGCGCCATCGTCCTCTATCGGCAGGTTCAGGATCCCGGCCGACCGCCGCGCAATGGCTTCGAGGTCCGCGCTCGAGTAAAACTCGAGCCGCTGCACGATACCGAAGCGGTCCCGTAGCGGTGACGTCAGCAGACCGGCGCGCGTCGTCGCGCCGACCAGCGTGAACGGCGGCAGGTCCAGCTTGATCGAGCGTGCGGCGGGGCCTTCGCCGATCATGATGTCGAGTTGGAAGTCCTCCATCGCCGGGTACAACACTTCCTCGACGACCGGGCTAAGGCGGTGGATCTCGTCGACGAACAGCACGTCGTTCGGCTCGAGGTTGGTCAGGATCGCGGCGAGGTCGCCGGGGCGCTCGAGCACCGGGCCGGCCGTCTGTCTCAGGTTCACACCCATCTCGTTGGCAACGATGTGCGCCAGCGTGGTTTTGCCGAGCCCGGGCGGCCCGAAGATCAGCACGTGATCGAGCGCTTCCGAACGGCGCCGGGCCGCCTCGATGAAGATGCCCATCTGCTGTTTGACGGCGGGCTGGCCGACATAGTCGTCCAGGGTCTTCGGCCGGATTGCGCGGTCGAACGCGCGGTCGTCCGATTTGGGCTCGGCGCTCGTCAGCCGGTCGTGTTCGATCGCCATGCCTTACGCCACCGCCCGCCGCAGCGCGAGGCGAATGATGTCCTCGGCCGTCTTGCCGTCCGTTTCCAACGCTGACACGAGCTTGTTGACCTCGGCCGGCTTGTAGCCGAGCGCGATCAGCGCGTCCACGGCCTCGGCCTTGGCGCCCTGCTCCACCGTGACGCGAACCGCCTCGCCGCCGACCGTCTTGTCGATACGGTCGCGCATCTCGATCACCAGCCGCTCGGCGGTCTTCTTGCCGATGCCGGGGATCTTCGCGAGCGCGGTCGTGTCCTCGTACTCGATGCAGCGATTGAAGTCGGCGACGCTCATTGCCGACAGGATCGCGAGGCCGATCTTCGCGCCGACACCGCGCACGCGCAGCAGCGTCCGGAACAGCGCGCGTTCCTCGTCGGTCGCGAATCCGTAGAGAATCTGCGCGTCTTCGCGGACGAGCAGGTGCGTATAGAGGAAGAGCTCGTCGCCAACCGCGGGCAGCTCGAAAAACGTCGACATCGGCGTTTCGACGTCATAGCCCACACCGTTGCATTCGATAATGATCGCCGGCGCCTGCTTGAAGGTCAGCCGTCCCCTGAGTGAACCGATCATCGCAGACTCGCCAGCGTCGCACTGCGGCCGAGTTCGCGACGCAATCGCCGCTGGTGGCCGTGGCAGAGTGCCGCCGCGAGCGCGTCGGCAGCGTCAGGCGCGGGTGCACGATCGAGGCCCAGCAACGACACGACCATGTGCTGGACCTGATCCTTGGTCGCCGAGCCCGTGCCGACCACGGCCAGCTTGATTTCGCGCGGTGCGTACTCGCAGACCTCGACAGCGCTCGTGAAGGTCGCGCACAGCGCCGCCGAGCGCGCCTGGCCGAGTTTCAACGCGCTGGATGCGTTCTTGTGCATGAATACCGACTCGATAGCGACGACGTCGGGCCGATACTGGTCGACGATCTCGCTGACGGACTCGAAGATCTGCCGGAGCCGGTCGGGAAAGCCGCCGTCCAGGCTCTTGACGGTGCCGCTGGCCACATAGCACGCGGAATCGCCGGCGAAATCGAGCACGCCGAAACCGGTCAGCCGGGACCCCGGATCGATGCCGAGGATTCGTCGCTGGTCGCTCAAGACGAGCCCCTAAAGCTGTGCGAGCACTTCGTCTGAAATGTCGGCGTTGGAATACACTTCCTGTACGTCGTCGAGATCCTCGAGCATTTCGAGCATCTTGACCATCGACGTCGCTTCCTTGACGTCGAGTGTGGCGTTCGTCGATGCACGCATCGTCAGCTGCGCGCTGTCGGGCTCGAGGTCGGCGCCACGCATTGCGTCCCGCACGGCCTCGTAATCGGCAGGCTCGGTCAGCACCTCGATCGAACCGTCGTCCTCGACGATGACGTCTTCGGCGCCGGCCTCGATGGCGGCTTCCATGATCGAGTCCTCATCGCTGTCCGGCGGGTACATGAGCTGGCCGACGTGATTGAACAGGTAATTGACGGAGCCGTCCGCACCGAGGTTGCCGCCGAACTTGGTGAACGCGTGCCGCACCTCGGCGACCGTCCGGTTGCGATTGTCCGTCAGGCAGTCGACCATGACCGCCGTGCCGCCCGGCCCGTAGCCCTCGTAACGCATCTCCTGGTACTCGGAACCGTCGAGCTCGCCCGAACCGCGCTTGACCGCGCGTTCGATGTTGTCCTTCGGCATGCTCTGGCCCTTGGCCTTGTCTATGGCCAGCCTGAGCCGCGGATTGGCATCAGGGTCGCCACCCCCCATCTTGGCGGCCACCGTGATCTCGCGGATCAGCTTGGTGAAGAGTTTGCCGCGCTTCTTGTCCTGGGCGCCCTTGCGGTGCTGGATGTTCGCCCACTTACTGTGTCCTGCCATGTTCCCCTGCCGGAATATCCACGTCTTGTGCCCACGGGCCCCTGCGTCTCAGGGCCGTCGGCATTCCCCTCGTCCTGGTACGTGGCTCGCTGCCTGAAGAAACCTGCTTGCCCAAGCTTTGTCCGGCCGAGCCACAAGGCCAGAAACAGCGCGTATGATAACGGTTTATTCCGGATCGTTCACAAACAAGCACTCGACCGAAATGGCAGCAACCGAACCCGAAACGAGCACGAACGGCGGCGATCAGGCCGGCATCGTCCTGGCCGTGAGCGACTGGCTCGCGACCCTGCCGGCGACGCCCGAGACCGCGGCCGCCATTCGCGAGGGTGCGGCCACGGCAGAGATCGTCGAATCGCTCGGGCTGCCAGCCGACGTCCTGGCAGCGGCGCGCGTCTGCCCGCTTCTCCGGGGCGAGATAGTCAGCGAGAAAGATTTAGAAAACAGTGGATTAGCTGCAATATCTAAACTTGTACATGAGCTTGTGCAGCTGTCGCGGTTTGCGCTGCCCGGCGACTGGGCACCCGGCGAGGCACTGGCTGTTCAGCAGTCCGAGGCGCTCCGCAAGATGCTGCTGGCCGTGGTCTCGGACGTACGCCTCGTGCTTGCCCGCATCGCCGAGCAGCTCTACCGCCTGCGCAATGCCAAGCGCGCCTCGGCCGACGAGCGCCGTGCGCTGGCCATCGAGACTCGCGAGATCTACGCAGCGCTCGCCAACCGGCTCGGCGTCTGGCAGCTCAAGTGGGAGCTCGAGGACCTGGCGTTTCGCTACCTCGAGCCCGAAACCTATGCCTCGATCGCCGCCGAGCTCAACGAGAAGCGCGCCGAGCGCGAGCGCTTCATCGATCTCGTCAAGGCCCGTCTGAAGGACGAACTCGCGCGGGAGCGCATCGAGGCGGAGATCACCGGTCGACCGAAACACATCTACAGCATCTACAGGAAGATGCAGCGCAAGGATCGCGCGCTCGACAGCCTGCACGACATCCGCGCGGTCAGGATCCTCGTCGACAACGTTGCCGACTGCTATGCGGCCCTCGGCGTCGTCCACAACCTTTGGAATTACCTGCCCGGCGAGTTCGACGACTACGTTGCGAATCCGAAGGACAACGACTACCAGTCGCTGCACACCGCCGTCGTCGGCCCCGAGGGCAAGACGCTCGAAGTCCAGATCCGCACGCGCGAGATGCACCGCCAGGCCGAGCTCGGCATCGCCGCGCACTGGCGTTACAAGGAAGGCGGCGGCCAGCCGGCAGCCTTCGACCAGAAGATCCGCTTCCTGCGGCAGCTGCTCGAGCCGGCTAACGATGGCAGCGAGCTGCTCGACCAGATTCGCGATGACGTCTTCGAGGATCGCGTCTATGCGCTCAGCCCGAAAGGCGACGTCGTCGAACTGCCGGCTGGTGCAACACCGCTCGACTTCGCCTATCACGTGCACACGCAGGTGGGACATCGCTGCCGCGGCGCGAAGATCAACGGCCGCATCGTGCCGCTGACTCACCAGGTTTCGAACGGCGACCAGGTCGAGATCATCACCGGCAGCCAGCCGCAGCCGAGCCGCGACTGGCTGGTGCCGAGGCTCGGCTACCTCGCCGGTGCGCGCACGCGCGCGAAAGTCCGCAACTGGTTCCGCCAGCAGGACCGCGACCAGCACCTGCGGCAGGGTCGCGAGATCCTGGAGCGCGAACTGTCGCGCCTCAACGTGCGCGACGTGCAGACCGACAAGATCGCAAAGCAGCTCAAGCAAAAGGACACCGACGCGCTCTGCGTACTGCTCGGTTCCGGCGAGCTGACGGCCGCGTCGATCGCGACCGCACTGCAGCAGCTGCGTGGCGACGAACTGCCGCGGCCGGTTCGCACGCGGCGGACCAGGCGCAAGGAGAGCAAGCCGGAAGGTATCGCCGTGAGCGGCGTCGGTGACCTGATGTGCAGCTTCGCGCGCTGCTGCCGGCCCGTACCACCCGAGCCGATTACCGGCTATATCACCCAGGGCCGCGGAGTAACGATTCATCGCCAGGACTGCGGCAACGCGCTCGGTCTGCACCAGCGGCATCCCGAACGCAGCATCGAGGTCAACTGGGGCTCCGAGTCGTCAGCTTACCCCGTCGACCTGTCGCTCGTCGCCTGGGATCGCAGCGGTCTGCTGCGTGACATCACGCTCGTACTCAGCGACGAAGACGTCAACATCGTCGAAGTCGACACGCACACTGATAAAAACAGCATGCAGTCGGTGATGCATCTCGGAATCGAGATTCGTGATCTGCCGACGCTGAGCACAGTCATAACGCGCCTCGAGCAACTTCCGAACGTCGTATCAGTCAAACGCAAGGCGTAGTAGACTCGGCCGCCAGTGCCGGGGTGACCCGCCAGGAAATCCAAGAAGAATGCCTCGGGGGAGTCATGCAGGAACTCGTTTCGTCCATCAACTCGGTCATCTGGAGCCCGGCCCTCGTGTGGCTGCTGCTCGGCGCCGGCCTGCTGTTCTCGATACTCACGCGATTCGTCCAGGCGCGAATGTTTCGCGAGATGATCCGCCTGTTGTTCTCGAGCAAAGAGTCCGACAAGGGTATTTCGTCCTTCCAGGCGCTGGCCGTATCGCTGTCGGGCCGGGTCGGCACGGGTAATATTGCCGGCGTTGCCGCCGCGATCGGCTTCGGCGGACCGAGCGCCGTTTTCTGGATGTGGGTGGTCGCATTTCTCGGCGCGTCGACCGCGTACATCGAGGCCGCGCTCGGCCAGATCTACAAGGAAGTCGACGAAGGCCAGTTTCGCGGCGGCCCGGCGTTCTACTTCGAGAAGGCACTCGGCCAGAAGTGGTACGCGTGGCTGTTCGCGGTTGCAACGATTCTGGCAACCGGCCTGTTGCTCCCGACCGTGCAATCCAACGCGATCGGCAACGCGGCGGAACTCGCGTTCGGCGCCGGCCAGACCTTCGAGACATCGATGGGCACGTTCAGCCTTGCGAAACTGATCGCCGGCTCTATCGTCGTCGTCGTGCTGGGTTTCATCATCTTTGGCGGCGTGAAGCGCATCGCACACTTCACGCAGATCGTCGTACCGTTCATGGCACTCGCCTACATCGCGATGGCACTGATCGTCATCGCCATCAACGCAGCGAAGCTGCCGGCGGTGATCAGCCTGATCTTCAGCGACATTTTCTCACCCATGGCGATGTTCGGCGGCGCGATCTTCTGGGGCGTGAAGCGCGGCGTTTACTCGAACGAAGCCGGCCAAGGTACCGGCCCGCATGCGGCGGCCGCATCGGAGGTGCAGCACCCGGCCCAGCAGGGTCTCGTGCAGGCCTTCTCCGTCTACGTCGACACGCTGTTCGTCTGTTCGGCAACGGCCTTCATGATCCTGATCACCGGTGCCTACAACGTGCAGCCCGATGCACTCGGTGGCGAATTCGTCGTCCAGAACCTGCCCGTCGAGACGATCATCGACAGCCCGGCCTTCACACAGCTCGCCCTCGAAAGCGTAATGGGCGGATTCGGCAAGTCGTTCGTGGCGATTGCGCTGTTCTTCTTCGCGTTCACGACGCTGCTCGCGTACTACTACATCGCCGAAACCAACGTGGCCTATATACGCCGCACGTTCCGGATTCCCTACGAGCTGACGATTCTCAAGATCATGCTGCTGAGCGCGGTCTTCTACGGCGCGGTTCGCGAGGCCAGCCTGGCCTGGGGCCTCGGCGATATCGGCGTCGGCCTTATGGCCTGGCTCAACATCATCGGCATTCTGCTGCTGTTCTTCATGGGGCAGCCCGCCATGCGCGCGCTAAAGGACTACGAGGAACAAAAGAAGGCTGGCGTCACGCAGTACCGTTTCGATCCCGAGAAGCTCGGCATTAAGCACGCAGACTTCTGGACCTCGCACCGCGATTAGTCATCGGCTGCAAGCCGGATCGCGATGACCGTGTTGTCGTAGCCGGTCGGGATCAGAGCAAGCCCGAGCGCAGGCGAGTAGCCGTGGTTGGCGCTCGAAACGCCCTCGCCGCCCAGTACCTCTATGTCGTCGCTGCCGCGATAGCGCACCAGTGGACCGCCGACCGGCGTGACCTGCAGCGTGCCGTCGGATTCGAACTCGATCCCATCGATGTCAGCAAGCCAGGCTGGTCCGACGGTTTCTGTTTGCTGCGTGCCGAAATCGTAGCGCCATAGCCGGGCGCCACCGACGTACAGACTGTCGTCGCGTATCGCAATGCCATTGGCACCAGCGAACGGCGATTCGATGCGCGACAACTCGCGGTCCGGTGCGATCACGACAACGACGCCGTCGGCCGTATCGGTGACGTACAGCGTTCCATCGGCGACGGCGACGTCATTGGCGACGCTGGTATCGAGTTCAATGATCTCCAGCGGCTCGTAGCCCGGCCAGCGCAGCACCCGTATCCGGTTCATGTCGACGACGTACAGCGTGCTGCCTTCGAGTGCCATGCCCAGCGGCGAATCGAGCTCGTCTACGACGCGCCAGTCGAAAACGCCGCCCTCCGCGTCGAGCAGGCTCAGGTAGCCGGCACCCTCTGTCCGGAAGTCGCAGACGTTCGAAACGAGCAGCGTGTCGTCAGGCAGCGTGAGCACGGTCTCGGGTTCACAGAACTCGCCCTCGGCCACCCACGCGATGTCGGCCTGCCCGGGCTCCGGGCCCGAGTAGTCCTGACCGGCTGCAGCGTATGCAAGCGCTAACGCAAAAAGGCTAAGCAAGCATCTCAATGGCGGACTCCAGGTTGCGGCGAGCGGGCGCCTCGAGGCGCTCGCGGATCTGCTCGTGAGAGTAAATGTACTTCCGATCCAGGAACGACTGCAGGATACGCCGCCGTTCGCGGCGATACAGAATCCCGGGCACCTGCCGGTACTCTTTTCGTACCGCCTCCTCGAACTGCGCGTACGCCGATTCGTCGCAGCCCAGGATCGACAGGTCGATATCGACCAGCAGGCGGGTATCGCTGTCGCTTGCAGGCGCAGCGTGCACGGTCGCCATGATCATCGCGTATACGCGTTCGACGTTCTCGGCGTCGACGTTATTGTCCGCGAGAAAACCGGCGGCGAGCTCCGCGCTCTTTTGCTCGTTGTTGCCCTTGAGCGGCCGGTAGACGGCGTCGTGAAACCAGATCGCGAGTTCGATTGCGGTCGGTCGCTCGGCAAGCGATTCGTACTCGTCGAAGAGCACGAGGCAGTGCTCGATGTGCGTGAGCGTGTGGTAGTGGCGATGTTTTTCTGTGTAGGCCGCCGACAGTGCGTCATAGGTGTCGGTATTTGCGGCCAGCGAGGCACGCTGCATCAATTGTTGCCAGCGCGCCTGCAGATTCATGACAGCCTCGGCGCGTCGTCGCGGCGCAGACCCAGCGCCTGCAGCAGGTTCTTGCCGGCGAGTACGAGATACAGCCAGGCCTTGCGCCAGCGGTTACCGAGCAACACGATGTGGACGTGCCAGCCTTTCTCGCGGCGTGCGCTGTATCCCGAATAGATGAGCCCGAAGGCCTCTGGATCACCCAGTGTCTCGGAAGCAATCGACTGCGCACGTTCCACGCCGATCGTAATCATCTCGGCGACCTCGCCTGCCGACGGTTCACCCTGTGACCGTGGAAATGCCAACAGGTAATAGCGCGGAATCCAGCCCGAGCGGATTCGCACGAGCTGGCAGTTGTTTCCGGATGACAGTGCGAACTGTTCGACCACGGCAACGGTCTCCCGACCTCATCGCCGCCCAGCATGCCACCGCCGCGTCGCCGCGGCGAGTCTCAGCGATTCGGGAAGTTCAGCGCGCGCTTGTCGACAGCGAGCGAAGCCTCGTGTACGGCTTCCGACAGGCTCGGGTGTGCGTGGATCGTGCGCTGGATGTCCTCGGTCGACGCCGAGAATTCCATTGCCAGAACGGCCTCGCCGATCAGCTCACCGGCCATCGGTCCGACGATGTGCACGCCGAGAATCTCGTCGTCATCAACCGCCGCAATGACCTTGACCATGCCGGTTGTCTGCTCCATCGCCTTGGCCCTGCCGCTGGCCGCGAACGGGAACGAGCCGGTCTTGTACTCGCGGCCGCTTTCCTTTATCTCCTGCTCGGTTTTGCCGACCCAGGCGATTTCCGGTGCCGTGTAGATGACCGACGGAATCACGTCGTAGTTCATCTCGGCCGTCTCGCCGACGATCAGGTCGGCGACCATGACACCCTCCTCGGAGCCTTTGTGCGCGAGCATCGGTCCGCGCACACAGTCGCCGATTGCGTAAACGCCCTTGACCGGGGTCCGGCATTCGTCGTCGACCTCGATGAAGCCGCGACTGTCGAGAGCGATGCCCGAATCGTCGGCCAGCAGGCCGTCCGTGTACGGTCGACGGCCAACAGCCACGACGAGTTTGTCGACGTCGATCGACTTCGGAATCCCGGCGTCTTCATATTCGACCTTGACGACGCCGTCCGTTACCGACGCGCCAGTCAGCTTGGCACCCAGGTGAATATCGAGGCCCTGCTTCTTGAAGTCCTTGCCCGCAACGGCTGCGACTTCGCGGTCCGCCATGAACAGGAAGTCGTGCATGGCCTCGATGATCGTCACCTTTGAGCCGAGACGTGACCATACGCTGCCCAGCTCAAGGCCGATGACGCCGGCGCCGATGACGCCGAGGCGGTCCGGCACGGCATCGAATTCGAGCGCGCCCCACGAGTCGACAATGTGCTCACCGTCGAACTTTGCGAACGGCAGCTCGATGGGCGTCGAACCCGTCGCAAGAATGACGTGACTCGCGTCGATGATCTCGGGGTCGCCGTCGGCCGGCGTAAACTCGACTTTCTTGCCGGCCAGCAGCTTGCCGTGGCCAACCAGGCCATCGACCTTGTTCGCCTTGAACAGCCCCGCGACACCCTGTGTCAGCTGGCGGACGATGCCGGCGCGGCGCTTCTGCATCGCCGCGATATCGAGTTCGACACCGCCGGTTTTGATGCCGTGTTTCTTGAACTCGTGCTCGGCGCGGTGAAAAAGCTCGGACGACTCGAGCAGCGCCTTGGACGGAATGCAGCCGGCATTGAGGCAGGTGCC
>JASJBG010000217.1 GCA_030066625.1 Woeseiaceae bacterium | reverse complement strand
AAGACCGTGACGGCCGGCGTGCACTCGATGGCGCTGACGCACATCGACGGTGAGTACACCGCGATGGAGAATCGCTGCCCGCATCAGGGCGGGCCGCTCGGCGAGGGATCGATCGAGAAGGGCGAGGGCGGTCAATGCTGGCTGCGCTGCCCGTGGCACGGCTGGGACTTCGACCCGAAGACCGGGCGTCCACCGGGTGGCCACGAGGACAGCGGCCAGACGCTGTTTCCTCTCGAGATACGGGACGACGGCATCTATGTCGGCCTCGAACCGGACCCGCCGCACAAGACGACCGTCACCGACATCATGGCGCAGACGATGACCAACTGGGGCGTCAAAAGCGTGTTCGGCATGGTCGGGCATTCCAACCTCGGGCTCGCGGATGCACTTCGCCTCGAGGAGAAGAAGGGGCGACTCAACTACTACGGCATCCGCCACGAAGGCGCGGCGGCGTTCGCGTGTTCCGGCTACGCAAAGCTGACGGGCAAGCCGGCCGCGTGCCTGACGATCGCCGGACCGGGCGCGACCAACCTGATGACCGGCCTTTGGGATGCCAAGGTCGATCGGGCGCCCGTGCTTGCGCTGACCGGGCAGGTCGACGTGCAGGTGTTTGGCCCAGGCGCCTTCCAGGAAATCGACCTCGCGTCCGCCTTTGCGCCGGTGGCGCGTTTCAGCCAGTCCGTGTTGCACACGTCGAAGCACGCCGAGCTGATGACGCTTGCGTGCAAGAACGCCATCGTCGAGCGCGACGTCGCACACCTGATATTCCCGGACGACGTACAGACGCTGGAAGCCGCGGAATCGGCGAAGCCATCAGGGCCGGAAGGTCGCGTCGCGACGCATTCGATCGGGCCAGACGAGCAGGCGCTCGGCGAGGCGATGAGCCTGATCGGCAAATCGAAGCGGCCGATCGTCATCGTTGGTTACGGCGCCAGGGAGTCGATGGATGACGTCGTGGCGCTCGCCGGGAAGCTCAACGCGCCTGTGCTGACGACGTTCAAGGCGAAGGGCCAGATCTCGGATCACCATCCGCTGGCCGCCGGCGTCCTGGGACGTTCGGGCACGCCGGTTGCGAGCTGGTTCATGAACGAATGCGACCTGATTCTTGCGTTCGGCTCCTCGTTCTCGAATCACACCGGCATCACGCCCAAGCGACCGATCATCCAGGTCGACTTCGATCGCATGGCGCTCGGCAAATTCCACGGCGTCTCGGTACCGGTATGGGGAGAGATCGGCGTCACGGCGCGCGCGATGGCCTCAAGCGTCAGCGCGGACACCGTGGACCAGCGGCCGGAACTCGCGGAGCGCTGGAAGATATGGCGCGAAGAGAAACAGAACCGGCTCGGCGACGACCAGAGTGCGGGTGTCGCGTCCGCGAACATCTTCGCTGAACTCTCCGAGGTCGCCCCGGCCGACGCGGTCATCGCGGTCGATGTCGGCAACAACACGTACTCGTTCGGTCGCTACTTCGAGTGCAGGGAACAGCGCATCCTGATGTCGGGCTATCTCGGCTCGATAGGCTTCTCTTTCCCGGCGGCGATGGGTGCGTGGGCCGCGACCCGGGATCATGATGAATACCAAGGCCGCAAGGTGATATCGGTCAGCGGCGACGGCGGCTTCGGCCAGTATCTCGGCGACTTCACAACGGCCGTGAAGTACAACATGAACATCACGCACGTGCTGCTCAACAACTCCGAGCTCGGCAAGATCTCCAAGGAGCAGCGCGCGGGCGAATGGCCGGTATGGCAAACGAGCCTGCACAACCCGAGCTTCGCGGCTTACGCGCGCCTCTGCGGTGCACGCGGCAGCAACGTGAAGTCTGCCGATCAGCTCAGGGTTGCGCTCGAGGAAGCGCTCGCACACGACGGGCCATCACTCGTCGAGATCGTTACGGATGCAGAGTTGATCTGAGGACGGGAGGCGGCTACGTCTCGCTAGGTAAATGCCGATATAGGCTCGCGCGCGAGCCTGCTACTAGAGTAGATCCGTCTGTTCGCCGTTGGGGGAGAGCGTGCGCTACACGATTGGCACGCTAATGTTCGCGCTTTGCTGCTGCACCTTGCTGTTCTCCGCAGGAGCAACAGCCGCCGATGACAGCTGGCTCAAGAAGCGCCGACCCGGGTCGCTGTTCGTGCTGATCAGCAGCGAAGGCTGTCCCGTCACGACCGAAGAGATCACCGGGCTCGTGCACGGCATGCTCGCGCGGGCTCGTATCAAGCCGCTGAAACGCTGGGAGTCCGACGAGATAACAATGATCGTCGACCTGATGTGCCTGGCGAGCGGCGACGACAAGTTCGTCTTCAAACTCGATGTTGCGCTGGCACGGCTCGAACGCGAATCGCGGGACGAGGTTGTCGTGTCACGCCGCCCGGTCGACGACTTCGGCGCGTTCGGCCGCGGTACTCCCGAGCGCGTCCGCGAAACCCTCGAAAGCAGTGTCGACGCGGCGCTGATGAAGTACCTGCAGGCCAACTTCGACCTCGATTTGTAATAACAAGGCCCGCTTGAGCGCTGCCTTTGTTACATAATAGGGCCAGCGTTCGGCGCACTCGTTGTTGTCAACGAAACCAAACGCATTCCACGTCGGCATCAGGCGACAGTAGCGCGATCGGTCAATTCTTTGTCAGACTCGATCTCAACAACAACAGCACGACCGCGCAGACTAACAATGATTACATTGCCGGACGGTATCGTTACCGTACATCTTGAAGACGAGCGTTACAGGGGCGCCTACTACTTCCGCGGCGAGGAGCTCGTCGTGACCGCCTACGGTTTGCAGGAAGGTTCCGTCGACATGGCGGTGCTGGGTGGCGAGCGCGGCAAGGCAGCTGAAAACCTGGCCAAGCTGGTTCTCATCGATATGGTGAAGGCGGCGTCCACGATGCCGAGCTTCGACCCTGGCCTGTCGCTGCAGGGTTCGACCACCGCTATCTGTTACTGACTCTCGATCTTCTCGCAGATCAGGCGACCGATCGGTATCGCCGAGGTCGCCGCGGGCGAGGGCGCATTGCACACGTGCAGGCTGCGCGGCGTTTCGGCAAACAGGAAGTCATCGATCATGTTGCCCTGCGGGTCGACGGCCATTGCCCGCACGCCCGTCGGGTGTGGCAGCAGGTCCTTCTTCGTGAGCGACGGGCAGTACTTCGTAAGCTTGCGCAGATAGCGGCGCCTGGACATCGCATCGCGGATTTCGCGGATCCCCGCTTTCCGGTGTTTCACACTCAGCCGCCAGAAACCCGAGTACGTGAGCAATGACAGCGTGTCGCGCAGGCTGACGTTGCGCTTTCCGTAGCCCTCCCGCTTCCATCCCTGCAGCGCACTCGGCCCAACTGTGATCGAGCCGTCGATCATTGGCGTGATGTGCACGCCGAGAAACGGCAGCGTGGGATCAGGCACTGGATATATAAGGTGCCGGACCAGGTTGGAGCGCTCCTCCGGCAGGCGGTAGTACTCGCCGCGGTAGGGGACGATTCCAAAACCCTTGCCGGCTCCGAGCATGTCCGCGAGCCTGTCCGCCATCAGGCCGCCGCAGGCAACGAGGTAGCGCGTCTCGAGGAAGGCACCGGTATTCGTCCGGATCTCGACGCGAGATTCCGACTCGAGCAGCCGCGTCACGGCGGTGCCCAGCCGCAGCTCGCCGCCGTCGGCCTGGAACAGCCTCGCCATCGCCCGGCACATGCCCGGGTAGTCGACGATGCCGGTGCGCGGTGACAGGAGTGCTTTGACACCCGTGACGTTCGGTTCGAGCGCCCTGAGTCCGTCGTCGTCCAGCAGTTCCAGGTCGAGCCCGTTATCGTGTGCGCGTTCGTACAGCGCGTCGAGCCGATCGATCTCGGATTCGTCGGCGGCCACGATGAGCTTGCCGCACTGGTCGAAAGGAACGTCGTTGTCACGGCAGAACTCGATCGTCCGGTCGACGCCCTCGCGGCACAGCGTCGCCTTCAGGCTCCCTGGCGTGTAGTAGATGCCGGCGTGGATGACGCCGCTGTTGCGCCCCGTCTGGTGACGCGCGACCGCGTCTTCCTTTTCGAGCAGGACGATGGACGCGTCGGGATGGCGCTTCTTGAGCTGCCAGGCGGTCGACAGCCCGACGATGCCGCCGCCAATGATCGCGAAGTCATACATGAGGCGCGAATGTAGGGGCTCTGGCGGCGCCCGTCCAGCGGGCAAAAAGCCGCGACTTCCTTGTAAAAATCGGGGTTTGCGCAAGAGCAAGACGATGCCGTATAATCGCGCGCCAGTGCACGGGTGGGGGGCGTTTCGACGCAGGCCCACGCTGCCGGATTCCCGGCAGGAGAAGCCCCGCTCAGGGGTTTTTTGTTGCCCGAAGGGCGACGGACAGGCACTGGGAAGGGAATGGGCCATTGGCCCATTTTTTGTTTTAAAACAGTTGGTTAAGGCAAGAACGAGTGACAGGCGAAGAACTGGCAGGATTGCTCGAACCAACCGTTGAACGTCTTGGCTACGAGCTCTCGGATCTCGAGGTAAAGCTCGGCGCCAGGAACGGCATCGTCCGGGTGTTCATCGACCACCCTGACGGCATCGGGCTCGACGACTGCGAGAAGGTCAGCCTTGCAGTCAGCGCATTGCTGGACGTCGAGGACCCGATACCGGGCCACTACGACCTTGAGGTGTCGTCGCCCGGGCTGAACAGGAAGCTGACAAAGGTTGAGCATTTTCAGAGGTTTACAGGCGAAACCGTGAAAGTGCAGATGCGCTTCCCGATTGAGGGACGCAAACGCTTCCGCGGCGAACTGAAAGCCGCGGACGACGAAACGATAGTCGTCGAGGTCGACGGTGAGCCGCATGAGTTGCCGATTGCGACGATCGACACGGCGAGACTGGTGCCCGACGGGAGTTAGAGGCCAATGAGCAAAGAAATACTGATGGTGGTCGACGCCGTTTCCAACGAGAAAGGCGTGGAAAAAGAGATCATCTTCGAGGCTATCGAGGCAGCGCTTGCCTCGGCGACTCGCCGCAAGCACGGCGACGATATCGACGTGCGCGTCGCGATCGACCGCGAGTCGGGCGATTACGACACTTTCCGTCGCTGGCTGGTCTTCGAAGACGAATCCACCGAGCTCGAGTTCCCGGATCGCGAGCTGCGCATGATCGACGCCGTGGACGTCGACGAGAGCGCCGAGCCTGGCGGCTACGTCGAGGTGCCCATGGAGTCGGTCGAGTTCGGCCGCATCGCGGCGCAGACCGCCAAGCAGGTCATCGTGCAAAAAGTGCGCGAGGCCGAGCGGCGCAAGGTCATCGATGCCTACGCCGATCGCGAAGGCACGCTGGTCATGGGCCAGGTCAAACGGGTCGAACGCGGCAACGTGTACGTTGATCTCGGCGACAATGCCGAGGGCTTTATTCCGCGCGAGGAAATGATTCCGCGCGAATCGGTACGCCCGGGTGATCGGGTACGAGGTTTTCTCTACAAGATCGCGTCCGAAGTGCGCGGACCGCAGCTGTTTATTAGCCGCACCGCGCCGGATTTCCTGGTCGAGCTGTTCAAGTTGGAGGTACCGGAAGTCGGCCAGGACCTGATCGAGATTATTTCCGCCGCGCGCGATCCCGGCATGCGCGCCAAGATCGCGGTCAAGAGTAATGACCCGCGCATGGACCCGGTGGGCGCCTGTGTCGGCATGCGCGGTTCGCGCGTGCAGTCGGT
>JASJBG010000216.1 GCA_030066625.1 Woeseiaceae bacterium | reverse complement strand
GTAGATTCCTAATCTATTGGTCGCAGGTTCGAATCCTGCCGGGCGCGCCAAAAAAACCAAAATGCCCTGATTGGGCGTTTTGGTTTTTTATCGTTGCCGCAACGATTGAACCTTGCAGCCCGCAGGGCTGCGTTCGTACCGAGGCCAGCGCAGCTGGCCGACAAGCGGGCCGCGCAGCGGCCGCTAATCCTCTCGGGCGCGCCATCGTCCCGCAGGGGTCGAAAAAGCCCAAAGGCTGTTTCGATCAATCCTCTCGGGTGCGCCAATTCCTTCGCTACCGTCCCGCCATCCCGTCAGAAGAACGCACTCAGGTAGACGTACGCGCCGTTGTAGATGGTCTCGTACGAACCTCGCCAGTCCGACTTGTCGACCCGGACGTCGAGTTCGAAGTAGTTGTACGACAGGCCGACACCGACGTGTTCAAAAAGCTGGTAGTTCAAACCCGCGCTGGCATTGATCAGCACGCCGCTATAGGCATCGATGTTTGCGCTGAACAAATCGAAGCGGGATCGGAATGCCCACTTCGGCGAGATCGAGTAGCGATACCAGGCACCGATGTTCGGCAGCGGCGCTTCGGCACTCACCGAGCGACGCGTAAACGTCGGCACATCATTGATGATTATGTTGCCCTCGATGAAGTTCCTGAGCGTCAGCCAGTGAATGCCGCCGCCGACCCCGAGGTCGTGGCGCGGGCGCATATCGAACTTCCTTCCAAAGAACATCCGCGTGAGCTGCAGCTCGGCTCCGCCGACGACATTGGACCCCGCATTGAAGACAATGTCGCCGAAGAACACATCCTCCTCGAGCTCCGCAACATTCGTATCGGACGAGCGAAAATACTGCGCCAGGAACGACCAGCGTTCGCCGAAGCGCCAGGCCAGCTCGGTCGCGAATATCTCCTCGGTGGAATTCAGGTTCAGGTTTTCGTAGAAGTCGATCTGGCGGTCGCGCGACGACGCGTTGCCGCGAACGACAACGTCGAGCTCCCGGTCCGGGAAGAAAACGCCGACATCAACCGTGAACTTACTCGTTAGCGCCGGATGCAACAGGTCGTCGTCAGCCTGTGCGGCTGCAACAGCAGGCACAGCGCAAAGAGCAATGAGCGCCGGAAAAATCCGCATGCGCACATGATAATACGAGACGGGCTGCTATAGTGCTCGCCGATGAGCACGCCGCACGACGACCTGGACTTCGAAATTCGGGACGCGACGATCGAGGACGCCGCGACGATCGCCGAGTTCAACTCCCGGCTTTCCGATGAAACTGAAGGCAAGCGCCTGGATCCGAAGCTGATCGGACCGGGTGTCGTTGCCATGCTGTCCGATGCCTCGAAAGGTCGTTACTGGGTGGCCGAAAAGGACGGCGAAGTGATTGGCCAGATCATGGTGACGCTCGAGTGGAGCGACTGGCGCAACGGCATGATCTGGTGGATACAGAGCGTCTACATTCGTGACGACTACCGGCGCGCAGGCGTTTTCACGGCGCTGTATCGGCATGTAGAATCGCTGGCGAAAGAAACACCCGACGTCACCGGAATCCGGCTTTACGTCGAGAAAAGCAACGAGCGCGCGCAGGCCGCGTACGTCAAGCTCGGCATGATCGATACCGACTATCGAATGATGCAAACGATCTGGCGCCGCACCTTCCCCGGAGACGCTTAATGTTGAGACCAGGCAGCAAGGCCCCTGAATTCATCCTGCAGGACGAGGACGGCAAGGACGTTTCGTTGACCGACTTGCTGCACGCAGGCCCGCTGATCCTTTACTTCTATCCGGCGGATTTCACGCCCGGCTGCACGAAGGAAGCCTGCACGATTCGAGACATCCACTCGGACATCCAGGCCGTCGGCCTGCAGGTCGCGGGCGTAAGCCCCCAGGACGCCAAGAGCCACAAGCGATTTCGCGACAAGCACGACCTGCCCTTCAAGCTGCTGTGCGACCCCGAGAAGACCGCCATCAAGATGTACGACGTCGACGGACCGCTCGGCATCGGCGTCCGCCGGGCAACCTACCTGATCAACCAGGATCGCAGCATCCAGGACGCGGTGCAGGCCGACCTGCGCATTGGCCGCCACGCAGAGTTCATCGAGAAAGCGATCATGCTGCGTGAGACCGCCGGTCTGAAGCGCGAAGCGCCGGCCGAGGAAGTCACTCCCCCTGAATCGTGACGAGGACGCGCCGCCGATGCGGCGCGTGCCGATGCTCCCAGAGAAAGACGCCCTGCCAGGTGCCGAGGGCACAGCGGCCGTCCTGCACAGGCAGGTTCAGATCCGACTGGGTCAGCACGCTGCGCACGTGCGCGGGCATGTCATCGGGGCCTTCGGCCGTATGCGTGAACATCGGGTCACCGTCAGGAACCTGCCGCGACATGAAGGTCTCGAGATCGCGCAGCACATCCGGGTCCGCGTTCTCGCACAGCATCAGCGACGCGCTCGTGTGGCGAATGAATACGTGGCAGATGCCGGCACTAATGCCCGACTCGCCGACGATGGCATCGATATCCGAACTCAGGCTGTAGATTCCGCGACCGCGAGTGTCGACCCGGAGTTCCTGCTGACGGATCATTCCGGGACAGGAGCCGGAATGTAGGGCTCGCCGTAGCGCAGGCGGATGGTCTTGGTTTTGCCGAACCACGGAATCGCGACGACGTAGATGTTGTCGTACTCGTCCTCCGCGATCGGCGGCACGCGCTTGCTGGCGCCCAGATCGTACATGAGCTGCGGCACCGTGTTGCTGTGCCCGACCACGAGTATCACCTTGCCCTTGTGACGCTTGAGTATCGTCTCGAGCACTTCCTCGGTGTCGCTGGCATCGTAGGTGTTGATCGGCAGATCGAGTGCATCGGCGAGCGGCTGCACGGTGAGCTGCGAGCGCCGGTACGGCGTCGCGTAGATCGCGTCGACGCCCTGGATGACGTCAGCGTAAAGCATCTGCCGGGTCAGCTCCGCGACGCGCCGTTCGCCCGCCTCGCTCAGCCGCGGGTCGCTGTCAGCAGACGCGACCTTGTCGGCATGCCGGACGAAGATGATGGTTGTCGTCGCCTGCGACTCGAAGAACCATGCGAGTCCGATCGCGATCGCCGTGTAGATGACGATGATCTGGATGCGCCGGCGCCGGCGCTGCTTCCTGCGCTGGTCCTGATTGTCCTTGGCGTTGGCCATGGAGCGCGACTTTAAGGCTTTTTCGCGGCTTTGACTACGACGAACGGTTCGCCCCTGCCTTACTCAGGGGGCTTCTCGGAGGGACGCTCGCGTTCTTCAACGACCACGTGGTACTCGCCTTCGATGAAGCCATCCGGCCCGCGCCGCTCGGTGCCATAGATACTGGCCGTTGCGCCGGAACGTTTGAGCTTGCGATTGAACCACCAGAGGCGAATGCCCACCACGGCGGCGAGCACGAGCAAAACGGCGCTCAGGATAACGAACGCGACAAAGCCCAGTACCAGCGACGCGCCGATAACCAGCGCACCGACAATAATCACCAGGGCGTTGGCGATCGGGTTACCGGCCGGAAAGCCGCGTTTTGCAGAGTATTCGTTCAAAATTGCCTCGCTTACGGATCTGCCGTGTCCGCACGGGAATAGAATCCCTCGAACCAGGGCGACCACGTTTCTCCACCGTCATTCGACTGTTCGAAGAACTGTCGGACGCGGCCGTCGTCGAGCGGTGTCCAGAGGCCGCGAAAATCGGCCGTGGTGTCACTCGCGACGTAATGAATCGTTCCCGTCAGCTGCATGCCTTCATCGGTCATGCCGCCGCGGATGTTGATCTGGCTGCCACTCGCATCATTCCAGACCTGCACCCACTCCCCGGTTACCTTGTCGAGGTAGTTGATGCTCGTGCCGGTGCCACCGGTTGCGCTGGTCCACTTCTCGACCAAAACGCAGCCCCGCTGCTCCGGCTCAATGACATTGTGACCTGCCACTGTGCCATTGGCGATACGCACGTCCCATTCGCCGACCCAAAAATCGAACGCCCGAAAACGCTCGTCATGCTCGCAGGGATACGCCTGTACCTCCATATCCTGAACCAGCGTATCGAAATTCGCGTTGCCGGCAAGGGCACCGAGCACGGTATCGCCCGTGATCACCTGCACGGCCGCAAAGCCGTTATCGGCCAGCTGCTGGAGGATTTCGACGGCGGCGGCCTCGTCCCCCGACCGCACGCTGTCCCGCGCCTGCTCGAGCGCCTGGGCCACCGGCGAAACCGGCGGTGCTTCGGCAGCGTCCTGCGCATAGGCGGCAAACACTACCACTAAATTTAATAAAAACAGATATTTATACTTCATTTCTCGACTTCTTCTGACGTTATTTCCAAACTCCCGTACACGTCAGACCGCGTCGCCCGAGCCACGTTCGCTCGATATTCAACTGAGATATAGCATGCGGACACCGGTTTTCAATCGCATGTATGTTGAATCCACCCGCGCCAGCGAGGACAATGCAGTCCGCCTGAGGCGGCCGGAGTCTCGACAAGGGTAAACGCGGACTGACCTTTAGTGCGCCGTCGGGGTCAGACGACCACCCCGCACAAGAATTGGAGAGGTGGCAGAGCGGTTGAGTGCTTAGGTTGTGAAAACCAGCAATGGGCAGTCCGCCCGAGATGATCGGAATCTCGACAGCGGTAAACGCGGACTGACCTTTAGTGCGACGTCGGGGTCAGACGACCACCACGCACGGAATTTGGAGAGGTGGCAGAGCGGTTGAATGCACTGGTCTTGAAAACCAGCAAGGGTTAGTAGCCCTTCGTGGGTTCGAATCCCACCCTCTCCGCCAAAATTCAAAAGGGCCCCCTCGTGGGGCCCTTTTGGATTTTTGCCGAGTGAGGTCCGGGCTTTCGAACCCTGTTCGACTCACGCAGGCGCGAAGCGCCAAGTGAGGACGCGAAGCCGAAGGCGGAGCGTCTATCCCACCCCACCTGCGGCCTACACTTCGCCCATTTTCGGTTGAAGCGACAGTCGCGATCAGGTCCAATCGCGCCGATATCCAAAAGCCCGTCTCACGAGGACCTCTGCTTTTTTCAACGACGTCCGGTATTCTGGCCGAATGAAGACCTGCACCTCATGCGGCAAGTGCTGTAAGACGGCGGGTAACGGCGGTTTGTCTGCTTCAGCAGAAGAGATCGACTGGTGGGAGACCTACCGACCGAATATTGCTCGCTACGTCCAGGGTAAAAGGATCTGGGTTGATCCCGCAACGGGTGAGTATTTTGCTCAATGCCCGTGGCTGCAAAAGTCGCCGGACGGCAAGAGATTCTTCTGTGAAATCTATGATGACCGTCCTGAAGACTGTCGGCATTATCCTGTCGACATCGCTCAGATGGTTCGCGACGACTGTGAAATGCTCGAACAACGTGACCTTGTTGATCTAAGGCGCGCACAAAGAACTCTGGACGAGATAATGGTTGATAGCAGGCCGCCAGTCAGCAGATTTCCCTGAACGGCACCTTTAGGGTAGCAGCAGCCAGCTAGCGGTTTATCGCTCGGACTTCCGTCCTTGGATTTCCTCCGTAGGAGATTCTATGGCGAGTTGCGAGGGTTTTGTTTCGGCATGAAGTTCTCCTGTCGAGCCATGAGCGCGAAGGCGATGCGAGCGAGCTTGCGAGCGAGGATGATCTTTGCGGCGGTTTT
>JASJBG010000050.1 GCA_030066625.1 Woeseiaceae bacterium | reverse complement strand
CCCATCAGCTTCACGGCCTTGCCGGTGTTGAGCGGCTCCTCACGATCCAGCCAGCCTTTCGGGTTGCCGGTATCGACGGCGCAGAAGCGGCAGGCGCGCGTACACACCGAGCCGAGGACCATGATGGTCGCCGTACCCGCGTTCCAGCATTCGCCGATGTTGGGGCACATGGATTCCTCACAGACCGTCGACAGCCGGTGCTCGTGGACGATATTGCGGGTCTTCGAATAGCCGTGACCGGCCGGCATTTTCGCGCGCAGCCATTTCGGCTTGTCGCCGCGCGGAACGGGCGTCACGTCGGCGCGCTGCTTGACGCCGTTCTTGATGGCCTTGAAGCCGGCATCGGTCTCGTACTTCGTACCGCTCTGGACGATAGGGATACCGCGGAACCTGGGATCGGATTTGCTCACGTCGCCTGATATGCCTTGGGTGTGGGCCGGGCATTTTCGCATAGATCCATGCAAAAAAAATCCCGGCATACGCCGGGAGAGTCAGGGGGAATCGTTAAAACGCCAGAAGTGTTTAGTGCAACCTGGACCAGCTGACGAGCTTCACGTCACTCTTGTTCAGGTCGAAATTCCGTGCCAGTACCGCTTCGATGTCGCGCCGGTCCGTGTTGCCGTCCATCGGCTGGCTCAGCTCGACTACACCGCTGAATTCGTTCCCGCCGCGATATTTGGCGTCCGTGAGAATGAATTGCGTGTAGTACTTGGCAGACATGGGACACAGCCTACCGACGGCCCCCGGTGCGGACTGTGAGGTACAGCACAATTCACCGCATTGAACGGAACCAAACGGCAATTGGTGACTCCCGTCACAATCGGGTCATCGAACTGGCACCACGGTTTTGCGTCGATCTTGTCCAAGAGCATAAAATACGGGGTCGAAACTGGACGCAGGCGCCGGAGAACGGGGAGTGCCGGCGCGAAAATTCGGGCGCGGCGCACAGAATTGGGCTTGCGTCATATGTAACATCGGTCGGAATTGCCTGCCGCTTGGGCTTTGCGGGCGGGCACTGCCGACATGGGGAACATGCACATGGTCGCTATAGCGAATACTCTCGGCGGGGTCTGGCGCCTCGCTATCATCATGGCTGCGCTTCTCGCAGCCGCAACCACCGCCACCGCACAGGATGAGCTTCGCAAGACGTTCTTCCGCGACGCCGATGCCGCGAAGGCGGCTGCCGATGCGCAGAATGCCGAGCTGCTGGCGCCGCGCAACTACGCTCGCGCGGTCGACGAATATCAGGATGCCGAGGAGGCGCTTCGCCGGGGTCGCAACATCGAGATCGTCCGTTCGAACGCGGCCGAAGCGGCGAACTACTTCAATGCGGCAGCCGAGGCTGCACAGCTCGCCAACACGGCGCTCGCACAGGTCATGAAAAGCCGCCAGGACGCGGCCAACGCACGTGCACCGGAGCTGGCGCCGGAGATCTGGGCCGAGGCGCAGCGCAAATTCGGCGACGCAATTCGTCTGCTCGAGCGCGGCGACCTGAAGGGTTCGAAGCGCCGGGACATCGAAGCCACGACGCTATACCGCGATGCCGAGCTCGTTGCGATCAAGTCGCAGTACCTGAGCGAGACGCGCCGGCTGCTTGCCGACGCGGACAGGGCACGCGTCGGCCGCTACGCACCGATCACGCTGGAAAAGGCCAAGCAGCTGCTGGCCGACGCCGAGCGTGAGCTCAACGAGAACCGCTACGACACGGACCTGCCGCGGAGCCTCGCGCGGCAGGCCAACTACGAGGTCAAGCACGCGATCTACCTGTCCGAGGTCATCCGCAAGGTCCGCGATCGCGACATGACCACCGAGGAACTGATCCTGTCGTGGGAGGCGCCGCTCGCTGCCGTCGCCAATGCGGCCGACGTTCTTCCGATCATGGAGCAAGGCCCGGACGATCTTTCCGCGGAGCTCGTTGCCTTTATCGACAACGCACTGCGCGAGAAGCAGGCGCTCGAACAGGAGCGCTCGGAGAACGAAATTCGCCTTGCGGACCTCGAGGAAGAGCTGCGGGTACTGGACGAGCAACTCGGCGGAGCCACAGCCGAACGTGCGGCGCTGGTGCAGCGCCTGGAGGCCCAGAACCGGGTCCGTGAGCAGTTCGTGCAGGTCGAGAAGATGTTCAACGACCAGGAAGCACGCGTGTTCAGGCAGGGCAACACCATCATCCTGAGGCTCGTCGGCCTGACCTTCGACAGCGGCCAGTCACAGCTTCGCCCGGACAACTTCGACCTGCTCGCCAAGGTCGAGAAGGCGATCGACGTCTTCCCGCGCTCCGAGATCGTCATTGAAGGCCACACCGATGCCTACGGCGGCGACGACTCGAACCAGAAGCTGTCGCAGGAGCGCGCAGAGTCGGTTCAGCAGTACATGATCAATGCGATGCGCATCCCGACGTATCGCCTGATCGCAACGGGCTACGGCGAGACGCGTCCTGTCGCGAGCAATGAGACCGCATCCGGTCGCGCCAAGAACCGTCGTATCGATATCGTCATCAAGCCGAATCTCGATAACGCGTAGCCGCCTGCCACCACTCGGCGACGATCCCGCCCAGCGTCTCGTTGGCGAGGTAGCCGTACTCGGCGTGCACATTCAGTTCGCCTTCGAGCCGAAAGAAGTTGAACACGGGTTGGTCCTCGATCGACTCGACCAGTCCGTGCTTTAGCATCGGCGCGAAGTCGTTGGCGAGTGTCGGGTCGATAGCGGTCAGGTCGCCGACCGCGGCGACGTTCCTCCAGCGGCGCACGTTAACCGGATAGCGCTCGGCGCCCTGCCGGTCGCTACCCTTGATGCGGCTCTGTACGTAGTTCTGGCCGAGCGGACTGCCCATCGTCAGCAGCGTGTCCAGCACCAGCGCATCGCCGTGCACGTGGCAAAGCTCCCAAAGGGTGTCCCAGGCGATGACGGAGCCCATGCTGTGACCGATCAAGAGCACGGGCCGGCCGGCTTCCCACGCGGCACGCAACGGCAACTTCAGCATCTCGCGAATGTGCGTCGCGATGCCGTTCTGGTCGCGGTTGTAGCGACGAAGGTCCGCCATGTGGACCTCCATCTTCTCGTTCGCGAGATGCGGGATCAGGAACGGCAGCCGGTCGCCCAGGTGATACAGCCAGCTCGTCGCGCGGCGTTTCCACGAGGTCGCCTCGCGAATATCCCGGTCCGTCGCGCGAACCTGGCGCAGCAGGTCCTCGATCGCGGCTCGGTCCAGCTCGTAGTCGCGGTGGGTACGGTAGAAGTCGTAGGTCCACGCGACGATGTCGAACGCGTGTTCGTCGCTCGCGATCTGTTCGGCGACCGAGGCATCGGCTTTGCGGACACCGTCGATCAGGCTGCGCCCGAGTGCGTCCCTGTGCTGGTCGGCCGGCGGCTTCGGCAGCAGGCCCGGCACGTACAGAATCAGCGGTGAATGAATCGCCTGCACGTCAACCTGCCAGCAATCGTTCCAGCTCGAACAGGTTGGTCACGGTGCTGTCGGGCTGCTGCAGTGCCTCGGGCCAGACCGCCCCGGAGCGATTTACCCACGCGGTCCGCAAGCCAGCGTCGCGAGCGCCATCGACGTCGTATTCGGGATGGTCGCCGACGTGCAGCGTACGCGACGGCTCGGCGCCGCCGGCGGAAACCGCCGCGTCGAATATAGGCCGCGCGGGCTTTGCAGCGCCCGCCGAGCGTGCCGAGACATAGCCGTCGAAGAGTTCAGCGATGCCGATCTTCTCGAGATTGGCGTTACCGTTGGTCACGGCGATGACCGTGAAACGCTGCTTGAGCGACGTAAGCGCGGGCCGGACGTCAGGGAACAGCTCGAGATCGTTGCGAAAGCGGTCGAAAACGGCGAAGGCCGCGTCGACGTCGAGATCGTCGTAGCCGGCCGCGACGGCCATACGGCGGATAACCTCGCAGCGCAGAAAGGTCAGATCATGGACGCGATCCGCATGCTCGACCATGACGGCCTTGCGTAGCTCGTACGACGCCTCGACCGAGAACTGCGCTGTGATTCGTGGATAGTTGCGGTCGAACCATGCCCTGAGTTTGCGTTCCGCCCGGATTATGACCGGGGCGGTTTCCCAAAGCGTATCGTCGAGGTCCAGTGTGATGGCGCGAATGTCGTTCAAGTGTTGCTCAATGCCGGGCAATGGCCGACCATTGTGGTCCCTATCAACGAACGAGTTCAACCGGCCTCACGCATGAAATACCTGCACACGATGGTACGCGTTACCGATATCGACGAATCGCTGAAATTCTATTGTGGCGCGCTTGGCCTCGAGGAACTGAAGCGCTACGAAAACGAGAAGGGGCGCTTCACGCTCGTGTTCCTCGCCGCGCCCGGGGACGAGGACGCGCAGGTGGAGCTGACCTGGAACTGGGATCCCGAGAAATACGGCGAAGGCCGCAACTTCGGCCACCTCGCCTACCATGTCGACAACATCTACGAGAGCTGCCAGCGGCTTCAGGACGCGGGCGTCACCATCAACCGGCCGCCGCGCGACGGGCACATGGCGTTCGTGCGCTCACCCGACAATATCTCGATCGAACTGCTGCAGAAAGGCGATGCACTGGCACCCGAGGAACCCTGGGCCTCGATGCCCAACAGCGGCCACTGGTAGCGATCAGCTGCCGCGGTCCGGGTCCCTGCGGCTCGGCATCGTCGTAATACCGATCGGCCCGCGCGGCATCGACACCTGCACGATCTGGCCGTTACGCATGACCTCTACCGCGACCGGTTGTCCGGACTCGCCCGAGCTACGCAGCTCGAGGAGCTGCTCGGTTGTGAAAACGCGCTGTCCACCGTAACTGACGATCGTGTCGCCCGCCTGCAGCCCTGCCGCCTCGGCGGGTGACGTGCCAATCACTGACTGGATACCGACCCGGTTCGGGCTACCGTTCGCGTACAGGTAGCGATCGTAATCCGCGTCACCGAGGTAATCGCGCACGGTCGAGGCGGGATTCGGCAGGTCCTGCACGGCCTCGACATAACGCTCGGTATCGACCCAGCCCTCCCTGCGCGCACGGTCATCCAGCTCCACGCGTTCCATAACGGACGACGCCGCGACGCGCTCGATTTCCTCGACCCTTGCCGGCGGAAACCCCGCGGCGAGCAGCCGATCCTCGCGGGTTTCTCGAACCGGCTCCGGTTGCGGCGGCGAGTCGGTGACTACGCCAGGTCCTGTGAAGCCGCTGCTGCCGCTGTTGTCGGAGATGAATGCGGCGCGCAGCTGGGCGACTTCCGCCTCGAGCCGCACGATCTGCTCGGCCAGCGCATCGCGTTCGGCAATCTCCTCATCGATCAGGCGCGCCAGCGAGTCGACGATCTGAACGAGTCGCTCCGGATCGATCTCGTCGTTCTTTGCCAGTGCGTCGAGTTCCTGCTTGTAGTCCGCGACCGACCCGGCAGCCGATGTCGGCTCGTCGGCCGAATCGGCGAGCATGAGAGCCCCGGTCGCGCCAACCGCGACGCCCGTCAGGAGACCCAATACGACAATGAGCGGATGTTTGACCATGGCGACACCTCTGTTACCAGTATAGATGCTCGTCGACTCGCCTTGGTCGCAATGGCACCCCTGGTAGGAGCGGCTTCGCCCGGAGGGGCCACACCGTGAGCCACGATCGGGCCTAAAGGCCCTCCTACAATCCCGCGAGGGCCAACTTGTAGGAGCGGCTTCAGCCGCGATGGCGCATAGCGTTTTCGAGAAACCACGCCGCAAACCTGGGAAATACGCGAAGCAAGGTGATGCTTTGTGCGCGAGTCTGCGCACATGAGACGCCCGCAGGCATTTCGTCTACGCAAAGGCCGTGTTTCTGAACAAGGTCGCATTTACTTCATCACGACCTGCTGCGTATCGAGGGTACCGATATTCGCAAGCCCGACGCTCGCAAGATTGTTGTGTCGCCAGCTTTATCAGGAGGATCGCTCCCCTCTGCTCGGAATATTGGCGTACGTGGTGATGCCGGACCACGTGCATGTGCTTCCTGAACTGACCGGTAGGAAAGACCTTTCCACCGTGGTCGGACGGCTGAAGGGGCGGGCCGCGGCTGCGATTAATTCAGCACGCCATTGTCACGGCGCTGTCTGGCAAGAAGGATTCCACGACCATGCGTTGCGAACGGACGAATCGGTTGCGAGAAGTGCCAGTTACCCGATCCAAAACCCTGTAAGGGCCGGCCTCGTAACAACCGCAGACGATTACGCATACTGGGACACGATCTGGCATGACCGGTCGGTGGTGGCAGGCGAACGGCTGAGATCCGCCCGGCAGGAGCGGCTTTAGCCGCGATCGGGCCTCACGGTGTGGCCCCTCCCGGCGAAGGCCCTCCTACAGCCCGCCATTTGTAGGAGCGGCTTTAGCCGCGATCGGGCCTGAAGGCCCTCCTACAGCCCGCCGGGCCTGAAGGCCCTCCTACTGGGGCATTAGCGGCGGCAGCAGGTCGGTTGACGAACGATCGCCAGCGTCGCTGACGGCGCGGATCGAACGTATCGCGCGTGCCGTTGCATCGCCGTTCCAGCCCGAGTCGCCGTTGCCGTAGCTGGCGCTCGACAGGGTCGCAAGCTCGTCGGACAGCGGCGGCGCAACGCGTTGTGCCAGCGCACCGATGCTGCGTGGTGCTGCGTCGGGCCATTCGAGTCGGCCCCACTCCAGCAGCGCATGGCGCACGACCTGCGCGTCGTTCTCCGCGGCCGCTTTCCGGGCACGCTTGAGAACCCGCGCCTGCTGCCGGTGCACAGGCTCCGGCTCGGGTTCCCGCTGCTCGCGAGTCGGGCGGGTCGACCACCACCAGCCGACGATGGTCAACAGCCAGAGACCGCCCAGGATCTGTGCGACCAGCTTCCAGAACTTCACCGATGCGAGCTGCTCTGTTGTCGCGGGCGCCGCATCTGACTCCGCGCTGTCCACCGGCTCGGGCGGGTTGTCGAGCACGGGATCGGGCGGCGGCGCATCGGGGCTCGGCAAAATACGCACGGATTGTTCCGGCAATACAGCAACTTTCCACTCGCTGTTGACGATGTCCCACCAGGGAATCCGGATACCCGGCAACACGATGTCGCCATCACTGCTCGCGATCATCGCGTACTGGTCGGTTCGCAGTCCGCGGATTCCGTCGGGCTCGAAGCGGCGGCTCAGTCCCGGCTTGTCGGAGTACACGTTGACGCCGTCGACTTCGGGCGGTTCGATGACCGGGATCTGTGTCTCGAGCTGGCCGAGCGCGCTGATCGTGATGTTGCGGCTGATTGGCTCGCCGGCGCGCAGCCGATCGGGCTCGCGCGACCACTCGTCGCTCAACGTTACATCGCGAGCCGGCAGCCAGACCGCGTCGGGAAACTCGGCGGGCGGCGCCGGTATCGGCTTGACGTTGATGACCTGCGCCTCGGACTGGAAGACCTTGCGACCCGTGATGCGGCCGTCGCGCAGCACGCGCGCCTCGAAACGCGCTGGCGATATCGTGACCTCGCCGCTTTCCTGCGGGAACACGGCGAATGCACGCTCGATGACGTTGTACGAGCGTCCGCCGATGACCGCTTCGTAGCTGCGCTCGTCGCCGGCCAACTCAACCAGCACCTCGGCGCCGCCGAATACAGGCTCACGCAGCGCGGGCTGGCGTGTCGACACGGCACGATAAATTTTGATCGTGTACAGGACCTGCGCCTGCACGTAGGTGTCCGAAGAATCCACCTCGGCCGTAATGAAGACGTCCGCCTCGCCGGGTGGCGCCACCGAGGGCTCGCGAACCTCGATCGTCAGCGGCTGGCTGCGCTCGCTGCCAACGGTGATTGCCGGAATCGTCAGCGTACCGGCAGAGCGTGCCATCAGCGCGACCTGCCACGTGCGACTCCGGCTGATGTCGCCGTTGATGACTTTCGTATCGTAGCGATGGCTCGACTGGCCGATATAGAAGTCCTGCTGCAGGACGCTCAGGTCCGGTTCGCTGCGCACGTCCGAATCGACCACGATCTCGAGCGTGAACGACTCGTTCTGCTCGACCCGATCCCGGTCGACGCGGGCAACGACCGCGGCCTCGGCCAGGCCGGCAAATAGCGTGATGATCGAAAGCCCGACCGCGAGGGCATTGCGAAGTCTTACCATGGTTGTGCCTCGTCGTCGGGCCACAGGCTGTTGCCGTCCTGGTCCCGACCCATGCGCTGGTACTGGTAGCGGAACTTGCGGCGCAGCAGTCCGCCGGGGTCGTTGGGGATACGCCGGAGCCACTGTTCCATTGCCTGCTCCTGCTCCTGCATCCGGCGCAGCTCGGCCAGCTCGGCCTCCGTCAGCTGCTGCTCGGTCTGCTGTTCCTGCTGCTGTTCGGCGGCGCGCTGCAGCTCTTCCTGCAGCGCCTCGAGATCGTCCTGGTCGCCTTCCTCGTTCGGATCCTGCGACGGGTCGTTCTCGTCCGAGTTGCCCTCGGTCTGGCCGTCGGCACTGGCTTCCTGGTTCGGGTCGGGATTGCCCTGTGACTCGTCGCTCTGGCCCTGCCCTTCGGCGTTCTCCTGCTGCTCGCCCTGCTGTTGCTGCGCCTCCTGCTGCTGCTTGGCTTCGAGCAACAGGTCGCGATTGTAGGCGGCGTCGACGTCGTCCGGATCCATCTCGAGCACCTGCTCGTAGGCATCGATCGCGGAATCGAACTCGCCCTGCTTGGCGAGCGCGTTGCCGAGATTGTAGAGGCTGCGTGTGTCACCGCGCTCGGCGAAACCGGCGGCGCTGTCGGCGAAATCGCCAGCGCGGTAGTTAGCCACGGCCTGCCATTCGCTGTCTTCGAACAGCTCGGCAGCCGCGGCAGGATCGCCGTCCTTCATTGCCTTCTGCGCCTGCTGGTTCTTGTTGAACCAGAGATCGTCCCAGATCGTCGCGTGCGCCGGCTCGGCGACCGGCAGCACGACGATCACCACGACCAGCAGCCAGCCGCGCCGGAACGCAAGCGCCGCGAGCGGCAGCAACAGCAGGACCAGGTACGGTCCTTCCTCGCGCCACTGGTCCGTCGCCTGGTTATCGTCGGTTTCCGTGCCGCCCGCCTGGGCCGCCTCGCCCGACAGGAGGTAGTCGAGGTCGCGGCTGTCCGGGGTCAGCGTGGCGTAGCGTCCGCCGCCCGCTTCGGACAGGCGCTTTAGCGAGCGCTCTTCCAGCCGCGGCACCGCCATCTGGCCGCGCCCGTCCGTGACGAAGCCGCCGGTCGAGCGTGGAATCGGCGCGCCCTGCGACGTGCCGACGCCGAGCACCGACAGCGTGAAGCCGGCGTCGCGCAGGTCGCGCGCGAGCCGCTCGGCGGCTGGCGAAGAACCGCCATCGGTGATCAGCAGTATTTCGCCGAAACGAACGTTGGCCTGCTCCAGCAGCTGCCGGCCCTTGTTGATGGCCGCCACCGGGTAACTCCCGCGGCTCGGCATGATGTCGGTGCCCAGGCTGTTCACCAGCTGCGCGACGGTGTCGGTATCGGTGGTGAGTGGCGTGACGGTGAATGCGTTCGCCGAGTAGACGACCAGCGCCGTCTGGCCGCTACCGCGCTGCTCCAGCATGTCGAGCACCTTCAGCCGCGCACGCGTCAGGCGGCTCGGCGGCACGTCCTGCGCGTCCATCGACCGCGACAGGTCGAGCGCGACGACGAGGGCCTGGTCGGAACGAAACACGGGCTGCTCGATCCGTTCCCACGCAGGTCCCGCCAGCGCCAGCGTTCCCAGGATTCCGGTCAGTCCCAGAAGCAGCCAGCGGAAGTCGCCGCGGCCGCGTTGCGAACGTGACAGCACATGCGGCGCAAGTTCGGGCGACACTACCTGCTCCCAGCTGCCCGGCGCGAATCGACGGTAGGCGAAGAAGACCGCGGTCGCGACGATGAAAGGAATCGCGATCAGCCACTCGGGGCGCAGGAAATGAAAATCAGCCAGCATGACCCTGCACCTTACGCGAAGCCCGACGCGCGAGCAGGCTGGAAAACAGGCCGACGGCCGCGATCAGCGCGGCGAGCGCAAAACTGCCGGCGAGCGGCAGGTGATACAGGGAGCGCACTGGGCGGAAGCCGGCTTCGGGTTCCTCGACAGGTTCGAGTTCGTCGACCAGCCGGTAGATGTCCTGCAGGCTCGCCGTATCCGTGGCGCGGAAGTAACGCCCCCCGGTCAGTTCGGCGATCTGCGTCAGTGTCGCCTCGTCGAGATCGGCCGACGGGTTGATGCGGCGGCGACCGCCGATGATCGACGATACCTCGAGCTGCTCGGCGCCGATGCCGATCGTGTAGATCCTCAAGCCAACCTGGCTCGCGAGCTCGGCGGCCTTCAACGGGTCCACCTCGCCGGCCGTGTTCGCGCCGTCGGTCAGCAGCACGAGCACCTGTTCGCCGCCGTCCTCCTGCTGTTCGTGGATGCGCTTGACGGCCAGCGTTATGGCATCCCCGATGGCGGTCTTTTCGCCGGCCAGGCCGATGAATGCTTCCATCAACAGTATCTTGACCGTCTCGCGGTCGAGGGTCAGCGGTACCTGCAGGTAGGCGCGTTCGCCGAACAGGATCAGGCCGATGCGGTCGCCTTCGCGGCGGCTGATGAAGTCGCTCGCTACCGCCTTGGTTGCGGTCAGCCGGTCGACGCGTGTCGCGCCGAGTTCGAAATCCTTCTGGTCCATGCTGCCCGACAGGTCGACGGCCAGCATCAGGTTGCGGCCCGACACGGGCACGTCGAGCTCGTCGCCGATGTGCTCAGGACGCGCGGCCGCGACCACGAGCAGGAGCCATGCCACGGCCGCGACCCAGAACCGCCAGTTCAGGAGTTTCTCCGTCTCCGAACGATCCCGGAGCACCGCGAAGTTCGTGAAGTTAGGAACCCTGAGGCCGGCTTCCTGGATACCGCTGGCCTCGGGCAGCAAGCGACGCAGCAGCCACGGCAGCGGCAGCAGCGCGAATGCCCATGGCCATGCGAAAGAGAACATCAGGCGCTGCTCCCGACCGGCGTCTCGAGGCGCAGCCTGACGGCGTCGACGAGCGCCGCGACGTCCGACCGGTCAACTGGCGTATCGCTTTGCCGGTACGGCCACTCGACGAGCGGACGCCCGTCGCCCTCGACGAAGTGCGGACGGTCGAGGTCGCGATCGAGCCAGGCCAGCCAGGCTTCGCCTGTCAGTCCCGCCACTTCGCCGCGCGGCGCATACGCGAGCATAGTCCGGCGCACGAGCTCGGACAGCTCGGTGCCCAGCTGCACTGCGTTGCCGTGCTGCGTGTACTCGCCGCAGTAGACATCGAGCTGCTTCAGGGCGAATCGACGCGCGGCACTCAGCTGTCGCGCCTTGAGGTAACGGACCGTGAGCCATGCGGCCACTGCGACAACGACCACCATGAGCAGCCACCAGCCCGGCGCGAGCGGCCACCAGCCCGTGGCATCGGGCAGGTGCAGGTCGCGAATGGGCAGGTCTTGCGGGTTCATTCAGTGTGTCCGTCGGCCGAGGGCCGTTTGCAGCGCGGTCACCGGGTCGTCCTCGGTCGACAACGGCATCACGTGAATACCGTAGCGGTGACAGAACTGGTCGAACGCTTCCATGCGCTCCGTGTACGCCCGCGTATAGTCGCGGCGGGCAGCCTGCGCCTCGGTATCGATGGCCAGCTCCTCGTCATCCGCGACGAGCCGGTAGCGGCCCGGGGGCGGCAGATCACGTTCGAACGGGTCGTTCAGGGTGACGGCGAGGACCTCGTTGTGGCGCGCGACCGCCGACAGGTACGACTGACCGGTCCGCGACAGGCCCTGGAAGTCGCTCAGCACGACGACGAGGCTGCCGGGCCTTGCGACGCGGCGCAACGCGGCGAGCGCGGTGGTCAGCGCCGCTTCACCGTCGTCGTGCGCGTCGTGCGGCCGCCGCTCCCAGTCCGGGTGCTCGGCCAGCGCGTGCACGAAACGCAGTGCGGCCTGCCGGCCCAGCCGCGGCTTCAGCTCTCGGTGCACGGTATCGCCGAAAATCAGGCCGCCCAGTCGATCGCCGCGATGATGCGCGGCCCATGACAGGAGCGCGGCTGCGCGACTTGCGTTGACGGATTTGAAACAACCGCGCGTGGCGAAGTGCATGTTCGAGCGCAGGTCGACCATGACCAGCACCGGCCGCTCACGCTCCTCGCGAAACAGCTTCGTGTACGCGGTGGTCGAGCGGGCGGTTACCCGCCAGTCGATCGAGCGTGGGTCGTCACCGGGCTGGTACGGACGGGACTCGTCAAACTCCATGCCCCGACCTCGGAAGTGCGAAACATACGCGCCGGTCTGCAGCGAATTGACGCGCAGCACATCGAGCGCGATCGCGCGCGCCGGACCGTTCAGGCGGATCAGGCCGCTCTGGCTCACGCTGACCGGCGATGCGTCCTCGGGCAGGTGATCGAGCTGCACGCTCAGGGTACCCCGACCCCGTCGAGCAGCCGCTCGATGACGGAATTGGCGTCGACCCCATCGGCCTCGGCTTCGAAGCTCAAGACGAGCCGGTGCCGCAGGACGTCGGAGGCCACGGCCTGGATGTCCTCGGGTCCGACATAGTCGCGGCCCGCGAGCCAGGCGTGTGCGCGCGCCGCGCGATCGATACCCATGCTCGCGCGCGGGCTTGCCCCGTAAAGGATCTGGCCTTCGAGCGACGAGTCGACGCTGGCCGCGTTACGGGTGCCGGTGACGATGTTGACGATGTACTCCTCGAGCTCGTCGGCGAGGTGCAGCCGGAGGATCGCCTGGCGCGCCTCCATGATCGACGCAACCGACAGCTGCTCGGGCGGCTGGAACGCGTCGCGCGCCTGCGCCTTGGCCTCATCGCGATTCAGGACCAGGATGCGGCGCTCGTCCTCGGCCGTCGGGTAGCCGACCTGCACGTGCAGCAGGAATCGGTCGAGCTGTGCCTCGGGCAGCGGGTAGGTACCTTCCTGCTCGATCGGGTTTTGCGTCGCCATGACCATGAACAGGTCGTCGAGCGCATAGCTCTTTTCACCGACCGTGATCTGCCGCTCTTCCATGGCTTCGAGCAGTGCCGACTGGACTTTCGCGGGTGCGCGGTTGATCTCGTCAGCGAGGATCAGGTTGTGGAACAGCGGGCCCTTGCGGAACTCGAACGTGCCCTCCTGCGGACGGTAAATGTCCGTACCGGTCAGGTCGGCGGGCAGCAGGTCGGGCGTGAACTGCAGGCGATGGAAGTCGCCCTCGATGCTCTCGGCGAGCACCTTGATCGCGCGGGTCTTGGCGAGACCGGGTGCGCCCTCGACGAGCAAATGACCGTCGCAGAGAAGCGCAATCAACATCCGATTGATCAGGTGTGACTGACCGATAATCAGACGGCTGGCATGCGCTTCCAGCTGCTGTACCTGTTCCACGACGCTCATTCATTACTCCTGGATTCGAGGAAATTCCCCGGGAAAATCGGGCTGGCCATTCTAAAGAGGATGCCTGGAGAGGCCAACCGGTCGCTGGTTTTTTCTTTCCTGGGACCGGGCTTCGGTGATAATGCTGTCCTTTCCGACCGCAGCGAGCCCAATAGATTGCATCGAATAGTGACATTCTGCGCCTGCCTGCAGGCCCTGCTACCGCTCGCCGGCTGCGGCGAGCCCGCCCCGGAAGTCGCCGAATCCGAGGCTCAGCCGGCCGGTGCGGGCCTGCTGCCGGCCTACGTGCCGAATGCAGGTTGCGGTGAGGATGGCCGGGTCGTGACCACTCTGTACGGCGCCTTGCCCGGCGAGATTGAGTGGGCGGCGGGCGAGATGAACTGCGAAGGGATGCCGCGTCCCGGCGGTGCCGGCGCACGGCTGCGGTTTGCCGGCGAGGCAGCGCCCGGCGTCGAGATCGCGATCATCGTGGCAATGCCCGACCTCGAACGCGGCCGCGTGATGTCCGAGGTCCCAAGCAACGTGACCGTCATCGAGGAAGGTGCCGGCCGGTTCTTCAGTACCACCGATCTCGAGACCTGCTGGACCGACGTCGACGAACAGTCGCCGCTCGACGACGCCGGCACGCACCGCGTCGACGGCACGCTCTACTGCATCGGGCCGCTCGCCGAGGTCAACGGCACCGCGAGCGTGTCGATCGAGGAGCTCGAGTTCAGCGGCCTCTTGGCCTGGGGGAGCGAATGATGCGCCGGACCTTCGCGCTGTTGCTTCTCTTTATCGCGACAGCCGTCAGCGGCCAGGAATCGCTCGACGACGCTTTCGACAGGGACGTGCTCATCATCGATGCGAGCCGGCACGCCTGCTATCGCTTCGACATCTACCTTGCGCTCTCCGGTGCCCAACAGCGACGCGGACTGATGTTCGTGCGAGAACTGCCACTGACATCCGGCATGCTGTTCGTTTACGAGGGCGAGGCCACCCACGCAATGTGGATGAAGAACACGTTCATCCCGCTCGACATTGCATTCATTCGCTCGGACGGCTCGATTGCCAACATCGCGAAGAACACCGAGCCGCAGTCACTCAGGAGCATTCGCTCCGACGGACCCGTTACCTATGTGCTCGAGCTCAATGCCGGTGTAACGGACCGGCTGTTCATCGATACCGACAGCCGCGTGCTGTGGGGACCGCTGCTCGAATGATCGTCCCGGAGTTCTGGGCGGAGGCGAAAGAGCGTATCCGCGTCGCCGGCGAGACCCGCACGCTGAAGCGCTTCGGCTGGTCGGACGACAGCATGGCAGCCGCCCAGGAGCATGCGCGCGAGCGGGTGCACGAAGCGGCCGAGCAGGCGCGCCGGGGCGAGTCCGTGCGACGCGTCGACCACAAGGTCACCTACGGCGGCGCGGAAGGCCTTCCGATACGCGAGGAGATCGTAGAGCGCCACGGCGACACGGTCATTACCCGGAATCCCTACGGTGCCCGCTGCCTGAATACACCGGATGTCCTGTTCGCGGACGTCGATGCGCCGGCAGCAGGGCCCGTGGGGCTGAAAATCGTGTTTTTCGCCATCATCCTCGGAGCGGGTGCGTATTACGCGCTCCTCGCGGATACGGCTTGGCCGTTTTTCCTGGCGCTGATCATTGCTGTCCTGTCGGCGAGCGAAACCGCCAAGCTCGTGACCCGGATCTTCTCCCTGGGTCGCGATGCGCATGCCGCTGCATATGCCGGTATCGAAACGTTCGCAAACAGTCACCCCGAGTGCCTGCTACGCGTCTACCGCACACCGAACGGCTATCGCGTGCTCGCGATGCACGACACCTTCGATCCGCGGACCGCCGAAACCGGCAGAATCCTCGCGGCGCTGGGCACAGACCCCGTCTACGCTATTGTCAGTCGCGGCCAGAACTGTTTCCGCGCGCGGCTGACGGCAAAGCCGTGGCGCATCGACGTGCCCCGACTCAAGCCCACACCCGGTATCTGGCCGGTCAAGCCCGAGCATATGGACAAGCGCCGGCGCTGGGTGGCCGACTACGAACGCAAGGCCGGGGAATTCTCGGCCTGCCGTTACGAGACCACGCTCGGCAGCGGCCGAGCCGACCGGCGCTGCCGCCGCGTGCAGGAGCTTCACGACCGCGAGTGTCGCGCGGACAGGGACCTGCCGCTGGCCTGACGCGGGCGACCTATAATGAAGAGATGCTGATACGACGAATCTCCAGGCATCTCGCCGAACAGAACTGGGTCGCCGTCGGGCTGGACCTGCTGATCGTTATCGTCGGCATCTTCCTCGGACTGCAGGTCGACGCGTGGAATGACCGGCGTCTGGACCGTCAGCTGGAGGCGCAGACGCTTGAGCGCCTGCGCACCGAGTTCATCATGATCTGCGAGGAGGCAAGAGACGCAAGGCGCTATCACGAGGAAGTAGCGGCGTCGGTCGACGTAATCACCGCGTCGATGGCGGCCGGGGCGTTCAGTCCGGCGGATCGCGCCGACGTACTCGCGGGACTGCAGGAAGGGCTCAATTTCAGCACCGGGGCCCGCCGCTCAGGAACCTATGTCGATCTCGTCTCGGGCGGCCGAATCGCCCTGCTCACCGACGGCGAACTGCGCGCAAACCTGAACAAGTACGACGAGTTGTATGAGAAGGCGGACAGCCTGTTTGCGAATTTCTGGCAAGCCCAGCGCGTGCATGAGCTGGCCTTTCTGCGCCATGCAGGCTACGCGTCTCCCCGCGCTCGCGCGGGCGACGCGATCCTGCCGGCGAAGGTCATCGACTTCAACGCCGCGGCTGCGCTCGCGGATCCCGGCTTCCGGCTCTCCGCGGAGCGGGTCGCCGAATATCAGCTTTACTTTTCTTACTGGCACTCCCTGATGGAAGCCGAGGCGAAGAAGGTGCTCGAGCTGCTCGAAGTGGATCCCGGCAATTGCCTGGAGGACACCGACTAGCCGTGAGCGATCGGCTTGTCCGTAAACAGGAAGTCCTTCAGCTCCTTGTCGAAGGTCGGGTCGCGGCGGCGAATCCACTCCAGCACCATGGCCGCGTGTTCCTTCTCCTCGTCGCGATTGTGCGCAAGGATCGCCTTCAACTCGTCGTCCTTGCACGCATCGACGCGCTGGTTGTACCAGTCGACCGCTTCGAGTTCTTCCATCAGCGACGTGATTGCGCGGTGCATGTCGCGAGTCTCGTCGCTGAGCTCTTCGATCGGCTCGTGGTATCCCTCATTGGCCATGATTGCCCCCCTCGTCTTCCTCTCTTCTTAGTGTCGAATGATGCATCGCCCAGTATGCGGCGAAGCCGACGATATTCGTCAGCAGGGTCAATACAGCCCACCAGATCGGCCACATCCCAAGTGCGCAGCGGCGCTGTTTGCTCGCGTCCGTGTACACGGCAATTGCCGCGGCTATCGTGACGATGACGAATATGGCCACCCACGCAACCGTCCCCAAGGGCGCTAGGGACGTAAGTGGATAACTGATCACACTTTCCACTAGAGCACCGCCGCGATCGACGTCGCGAGATAGTCAACGTTGTCGTTCGTGACTCCGGCTACATTGATGCGACTCGAACCGACCATGTAAACACCGTGATCGCGCTTCAGCGCCTCGACCTGCTCCTTGCTCAGCCCGAGGAAGCAAAACATGCCGGTAGCTCGCACGAGGTGCGAGAAGTCGTGGTCCGGCGCCGTCTCCTTCAGCGCACCGTGCAGTAGCGCACGCATATCGAGAATCCGCGCTCGCATCGCAGCGAGTTCCACGTGCCATTGGGCCGTGAGCGCTTCGTCGCCGAGAATCGTTGCGACGATGGCGGCGCCGTGATCCGGCGGCATCGAATAGATCGTGCGCGCGATGTAGCTGAGCTGGCTGCGAATCCGGGCGGCCGCCTCGGCATCTGCCGCGAGCACCGACAGCGAACCGACCCGGTCCCGGTATAGACCAAAGTTCTTGGAGCAGCTGTTCGAGACGATCATCTCCGGCACCTGCTCCGCCATGTGACGAATCGCGAACGCGTCCTCGTCCAGTCCGCGCGCGAAACCCTGGTACGCCATGTCGATAAATGGCAGCAACTCGCGCTCGACGAGCACTTCCGTTATCGCGCGCCACTCATCGTCCGACGGGTCGAGACCTGACGGGTTGTGACAACAGGCATGGAACAGCACGATCTCGCCTTTTGGCACCTGGCGCAGCGTATCGAGCATGGCATCCGTGCGGATGACATGGCGCTCGGTGTCGTAGTACGGGTACGGCTTGAGTTCGAGGCCCGCACCGCCGAGCAGCGGCACGTGGTTGTTCCAGGTCGGTTCGCTGACCCAGACGGGCGCATTCGACTCAGCTTTCAGCAGCAGGCTTGCCGCAACGCGCAGGGAACCGGAACCGCCGGGCGCCTGTACCGTGACGAGCCGCGCGTCGTCGACCGAGCCGGCGAAGGTCATGCTCTGCATGGCCGCGTTGAAATCCGGGTTGCCGGCGGTGCCGAGGTAGGCCTTGCTGTCCTGTGAGTCGAGGATGCGCTGTTCGGCTGCCTTCACCGCATCCAGCACGGGCGTCACACCCTCGGCGGTCCTGAAGACACCGACCCCAAGATCGATCTTGTCCGTACGTGAATCGGCGTTGAATTCGGCGATGAGCCCGAGTATCGCGTCGGGCGGCAGCTGCTCTAGGTCCTGGAACACTTTGCTTGTCCTGTCTTATTCTGGTTCTCAGGACATTGTAACCGCTGGACCCAAAAAAAACGCCGGCACAAAGGCCGGCGTTCGTAGCGATTGTGTCGCTTGGCTGTCAGGCTTTCGGAGCCCACACCGAGCACCAGCCGGCCGCGTTGACGACCTTGCCCGGGAAAATCTGGCAAGGACGCCAGGCGTCGCCGTCCGCACCCTGAACGAGTGCGCAATTGGCGCAGTTCTGGACCTCGGCCGGATTCGCGCGCGTCGCCGGATCGACCTTGCTCGCGTCGTGAACGTACTTCATGGCCTGCGCCATCGGATCATCTTCCGTCAGCTGCGGAAGGTCCTGCGCCGCTGCTTTGCGGCCCGGTGCAACCACGACGCCTGCTGCGGCAACAGCGGACAACTGGATGAACGTACGGCGTGCAATTTTGCTCAACGGAATCTCCTTCGTATTCATTTGTAACGTGTTGTGCCGGCGTCGAACGATGTCGAGCGGCGTAGTCTAAACTGCTCATGCGTCGGCCGGCGTATTCTAACCGACGAAGCTGAACGAGAGCATAACGGCAAATGCCGAAGCGATTTGTAAACAATTATTTGCGAACGATTCTCATTAGCACTGCGCTGCTCAATGGCACGCAAACGCTCGCGCATGAGTATCGCGTCAGCATCGACGACGACCTCGAGCGTCTCGAAGTCGAAGCGCGATTCGATACGAAAGTCACGAGCGTGCGCGCACGATCGCAGAGCGCCGATCGCTATGTCCATGACATTCGCGACTGCGAGACGAATGACCGACTGAGAACGAACGGTCGCCGGCTGCAGCTGCCCGATGACGGCATTCGATGCCTGCGCTACGAAGTCGACCTGCTCGATGCGGCGCGCGACGAACGTCGCAACAGCGCACTCGTGGATAGCAATGTTGTCGTCTCGCCAGCCGCGTGGTTTTGGCGTCCGCCCCTGCGCGGCGATGACGAGATCACGGTCCGATTTACGAATACGGACTCGATCAACGTGTCAGTGCCGTGGCTACCGGTCGATGGGGAACCGAACACCTACCGGCTGACTGCGTCCCCGGAGAGTGCACGTGCGCCCGCCGTGTTCGGCGACTTCGACTACGTGGAGCGCGACATCGACGGGGCGACGCTGCGAATCACGCTGTTGAAACCCTACGGTCGTCTCGGCCGCGACAGCATCGTCGACTGGGTCGTGCAAACGGCGGGGAGTATCAACCTGGCCGCCGACCGGTTTCCGAACCCATCGCCGACCGTGGTAGTTGTGCCAGTTGGTCGCTCCAGCTGGAGTGATTCGCCCGTACCCTTCGGCCGCGTGATTCGCGACGGCGGCGAGACCATCGAGCTGTTCATCAACCAGGACCGGCCAATTGGTGACTTCTACGACGACTGGACGGCCACTCACGAATTCAGCCACCTGATGCTGCCGTATGTTCGCTCGCGCCATCGCTGGGTCTCCGAGGGCTTCGCGACCTACTACCAGAACGTGCTGCTGGCGCGTGCAGGGCAGTACACGCAGCAACGGGCCTGGCAGCGACTATACGAGGGCTTCGAGCGTGGCCGCGGCTCGCGACCCGAAATGTCGCCAAACGATGCCGCATCGAAGCGCCGCGGCACGATGAAGATCTACTGGAGCGGTGCCGCGATTGCGCTCATGGCCGACGTCGAACTACGGCGCCGCTCGAACGGCGAGCAGACGCTCGACAGCGTATTGCGCGAACTCGCGTCCTGCTGCCTGCCGTCCGAGCGCAGCTGGTCCGGACCGGAGCTGTTCGAAACGCTCGACCGGTATGTCGACGAACCGCTGTTCATGCCGCTGTACCGGCGCTACGCGAACAGCCCGGGATTTCCGGACTACCGGGCGACCTTTGATGAGCTCGGCGTGCGGGTTTCGAACGGCCGCGTGGCGCTCGAGGATCGCGGCACCGGTGCTGCGCTGCGCAAATCCATCACCGGGGTCCCGGCAGGCCGCTGATATACTGGCCTGACGCCTGCGCTCGACGTCCTGCCATGACCCGAATGAGCTCCGCTATTGATGTCCTGAAGCGTCGCGATAACGCCCGGGAGCCCCTCCTCGACAGCGTTGCTGTCGAGGAGCCGCTCGAGATACGCCTGACCTGCTCGACGCCGTCCGGCCGCGCCACGAAGAGCCTGTCCATCACGATGCGCACCCCGGGCAACGACGACGAACTTGCCGCCGGTTTTCTCGTCAGCGAGTCAATTGTCCGCAGTGCCGACGACATCGTCGCGATTGAAGCCTGCGGGCCGCCGGCGCCGGACACGGGCAATCACAACGTGGTGCGCGTCGATCTCGCCGCATCGGTCGAGGTCGACTTCGGCCGACTGCAGCGACACTTTTACTCGACGTCGAGCTGCGGGGTCTGCGGCAAAGCCTCCCTCGATGCGCTGCATGCCGAGGACGTAGGCGTGCTCGCCGACGAACTGGCGTTCGACGAATCCGTACTCATCGGTATGCCTGCAAAACTGCGCGACGAGCAGCGCACCTTCGACGACACCGGGGGACTGCACGCGGCCGGCGCGTTCAGTGCCGACGGCCGGCTGCTGGTCGTTCGCGAGGACGTCGGTCGCCACAACGCCGTCGACAAGCTGGTCGGCCAACTGCTGCTGGACGGCCGGCTGCCGGCCAACGATCTCGGCCTGATCGTCTCCGGACGCGCGAGCTTCGAGCTCGTGCAGAAAGCGCTGGTCGCTGGTATGCCGCTGCTCGCGGCCGTTAGCGCACCGTCGAGTCTTGCCGTGACGCTCGCGCGCGAATTCAACATGACGCTGGTCGGTTTTCTACGCGGCGATTCGTTTAATATCTACGCGGGGGAACAGAGAGTATCGGCATGAGCTCGAAGGGTTTCGACGCGGCAGCACTGAGCGACATTGTGAAAGCACACGATGCGCTACCAGGGCGACTGATCCAGATACTGCACGACGTGCAGGCGCGCTTCGGCCACGTGCCCGAAGACGCGGCCCGGCAGCTCGCGAACGAGCTCAACATTTCGCGGGCGGACGTACACGGCGTCGTCAGCTTCTACCATGACTTCCGCACCGAGCCGACCGGCAAACACATCGTACGTATCTGCCAGGCGGAAGCCTGCCAGGCGATGGGCAGCCGCGCGCTGACCGAGCATGCGCGAGGCGCCCTCGGCGTTGACCTGGACGGCACCGCCGACGACGTCACTCTCCTGCCCGTCTACTGCCTCGGCAACTGCGCCTGCGCACCGGCCGTCATGATCGGCGAACGCACCTATGGTCGCGTGACCAGCGAGCGCTTCGACGAGTTGATCGGTGGCCTTGAGGATGGCTTGAGGGGCGACGACTGATGACGCGCACAAAGGTATACGTGCCGCGCGAGACTTCGGCGGTCTCGGTCGGCGCCGACGATGTCGCAATCGCCATCGCCCGGCAGTCGAAGCAACGCGGCACGGACATTCAACTCGTCCGCAATGGCTCGTGGGGTGCAAGCTGGCTAGAACCACTGGTCGAGGTCGAGGTCGATAACAAACGCATCGCCTACGGCAACGTCGCGGCAGCGGACGTCGGCAACCTGTTCGATGCGGGCTTCCTGGAAGGCGGCGAACACGCAAGCCGTCTCGGACCGATCGACGAAATACCGTACCTGATTGGCCAGGACCGCTGGACGTTCTTCCGCTGCGGCCTGATCGAACCGCTGTCTATTGATGGCTACCGGGCAACGTCGGGCTTCGCGGCGCTCGAACGTGGCTTCGAGATTGGCGCACAGGCCGTGATCGACGCCGTCAAGGAATCGGGCCTGCGCGGCCGCGGCGGCGCCGGCTTCCCGACCGGGATCAAGTGGCAGACGGTCGCCGACACCGACGCGGACCAGAAGTACGTGGCCTGCAATGCCGACGAGGGCGACAGCGGCACGTTCTCGGATCGCATGCTCATGGAGGGTGACCCCTTCTGCCTGCTCGAAGGCATGGCGCTCGCCGGTTTTGCGACGGGAGCAAGCAAGGGTTACATCTACCTGCGTTCCGAGTATCCGCTCACGCACCGGATACTGACCAAGGCTATCGACACCGCACGGGATGCCGGTTGGCTTGGCAACGATATCCAGGGCTCGGGCTTCGACTTCGATATCGAGATCCATCTCGGCGCGGGCTCCTACGTCTGCGGCGAGGAGACCGCGATGCTCGAGAGCCTCGAGGGCAAGAAGGGCCTCGTGCGCAGCAAGCCGCCGCTGCCCGCGATCAGCGGGCTTTTCGGCCGACCGACGGTCGTCAACAACGTCGTCACGCTGGCCTCCGTGCCGAACGTCGTCCGGCTCGGCGGCGAGATGTACGCGAACTTCGGCATGGACCGGTCGAAGGGCACGCTCGCGTTCCAGCTTGCCGGCAACGTCAAGCGCGGCGGCCTCGTCGAGAAAGGTTTCGGCATCACGGTTCGCGAACTGATCGAGGATTTCGGCGGCGGCACGGCAACAGGACGACCCGTCAAGGCCGTGCAGGTCGGTGGGCCGCTCGGCGCGTACCTGCCGGAGACTCAGCTCGACACGCCGCTCGACTACGAGGCATTTGCGGCCATCGGCGCGATGATCGGCCACGGCGGCATCGTCGTATTCGACGACACGGCGAACATGGCACAGCAGGCGCGCTTCTCGATGGAGTTCTGCGCAATCGAGTCCTGCGGCAAATGCACCCCGTGCCGGATCGGCTCGACCCGCGGCGTCGAAGTCATCGACCGGCTGATTGCCGGGGAAAACCGCGAGGAAAACTACGACCTGCTGATGGAGCTGTGCGATACGATGGAGGGCGCCTCCTTATGTGCAATGGGCGGAATGACCCCCTATCCGGTGCGTAGTGTCCTAAAATACTTCGCAGAGGATTTTGCACCGCGAGGGGGGTGAGGTCCGTTGAACAAGGTACGCCAGCCAGATCTCGGCACTCCGGCGCCGGGCACCGAAGAGACCGTCACGCTCACGATCGACGGCATGCGGACGACCGTGCCGGCCGGCACGAGCATCCTGCGCGCCGCGCGCGAGACCGGCGTCGATATCCCGAAACTCTGCGCCACTGACAGCCTGAAGGCGTTCGGCTCCTGCCGGCTGTGCCTCGTCGAGGTCGAGGGCCGCAAGGGCTACCCGGCTTCCTGCCACACGCCCGTCGAGGACGGCATGCAGGTGCGCACGCAGAGCGGCAAGCTCGCGAAGCTGCGCCGCAACGTCATGGAGCTGTACATCTCCGATCATCCGCTGGACTGCCTGACCTGCTCGGCGAACGGCGACTGCGAACTGCAGGACATGGCGGGCGCGGTCGGGCTTCGCGACGTGCGCTACGGCTTCGACGGCGAGAACCACCTCGACGCACCGGTCGATACCAGCAACCCGTATTTCCAGTTCGACGCGTCGAAGTGCATCGTCTGCTCGCGCTGTGTGCGCGCCTGCGACGAGGTCCAGGGCACCTTCGCACTGACGATCGAGGGCCGCGGCTTCGAATCGAAGGTCTCGGCCGGCCTTGCCAGCGAACAGTTCCTCGACTCCGAGTGCGTCTCCTGCGGCGCCTGCGTACAGGCCTGCCCGACCGCGACGCTGATGGAAAAAAGTGTCGTCGAGCACGGCCAGCCGGAACGCAAAGTACTGACGACCTGCGCCTACTGCGGCGTCGGCTGTTCCTTCCAGGCCGAGCTCCAGGGCGACCAGGTCGTGCGCATGACGCCGCACAAGGACGGCCAGGCCAACCACGGCCACTCCTGCGTCAAGGGCCGCTTCGCCTGGGGTTACGCTTCGCATGCCGATCGCGTCCTCGAGCCCATGATCCGTGAGACGACGGACGATCCGTGGCGACCGGTGAGCTGGGACGAGGCGATCGAGTTCACGGCCAGGCGCTTCAAGGCTATCCAGGCGAAGCATGGCGCGAAGTCGATCGGCGGCATCACGTCGTCGCGCTGCACCAACGAGGAAGTATTCGTCGTGCAGAAGCTCGTTCGCGCCGCGTTCGGCAACAACAACGTCGATACCTGCGCGCGCGTCTGCCATTCACCGACGGGCTACGGGCTCAAGCAGACGCTCGGAACTTCCGCCGGCACTCAGCCGTTCGACAGCGTCATGGACGCCGACGTGATCGTGGTCATCGGCGCAAACCCGACCGAGGGTCATCCGGTATTCGCTTCGCAGATGAAGCGCCGGCTGCGCGAGGGCGCGAAGCTGATCGTCGTCGATCCGCGCCGCATCGGCCTGGTGCGCTCGGCGCGCATCGAGGCAGAGCATCACCTCGCGCTACTTCCGGGTACGAACGTACCGATCATCAATGCACTGGCGCACGCCATCATCGAGGCGGGCCTCGTCGACGAAGACTACGTGCGCGAGCGCTGCGACCTCGAGTCCTTCGAGGCCTGGAAAGCCATGATCATGCGGCCGGAAAACTCGCCGGAAGCGGTTGCCGAAGTCTCCGGCGTCGACGCCGCGACGATTCGCGATGCCGCGCTGCTCTACGGCAGGGCCGGCAACGGTGCGATTTACTACGGCCTCGGCGTTACCGAACACAGCCAGGGCTCGACGATGGTCATGGGTATGGCGAATCTCGCCATGGCAACCGGCAACCTCGGTCGCACGGGCGTCGGCGTCAACCCGCTGCGCGGCCAGAACAACGTCCAGGGCTCCTGCGACATGGGCTCGTTCCCGCACGAACTCGCCGGCTACCGCCCCGTCGCTGACGACGAGGTGCGCGGCAGTTTCGAACAGCACTGGGGCGTCTCGATCGATCCCGAGCCGGGCTACCGTATTCCGAACATGTTCGACGCCGCCTGCGCCGGCAACTTCAAGGGCATCTACATCCAGGGCGAAGACGTTGCCCAGTCAGATCCGGACACGAATCACGTGGAGGCGGCGCTATCGAGCATGGAATGTATCGTCGTGCAGGACCTGTTCCTCAACGAAACGGCCAAGTTCGCCCACGTATTCCTGCCCGGCACGTCGTTCCTCGAAAAGGACGGCACGTTCATCAATGCCGAGCGGCGTATCAATCGAGTGCGGCCGGTAATGACGCCTCGCCAGGGCAAGGACGAGTGGCAGATCACGCAGGACCTCGCCAATGCGCTGGGCTACCCGATGCACTACGACTCTGCCGCCGCCATCATGGACGAAATCGCCACGCTCACGCCGACGTTCACGAACGTGAGTTTCGACTTTCTCGACAAGGTCGGCAGCGTGCAGTGGCCCTGCAACGACAGCGCACCGATGGGAACGCCCGTCATGCACGTCGACCAGTTCGTCCGCGGCAAGGGGCTGTTCGTCGAGACCGAGTATGTGCCGACCGAGGAGCGGACCAACCGCAAGTTCCCGCTGCTGCTCACAACGGGACGCATACTCACGCAGTACAACGTCGGCGCGCAGACCCGGCGCACGCCCAACAACGTCTGGCACGGTGAGGACCTGCTCGAGATTCACCCGAGCGACGCGGAGACCCGTGGCATCGGCGACGGCACGCTCGTGTCGTTGAAAAGTCGCAAGGGCGACATCACGCTGCGCGCGCAGATCACCGAGCGCGTGCAGCCGGGCGTCGTGTACACGACCTTCCACAACCCGGAGACGGGTGCCAATGTCGTGACCACCGAGCACAGTGACTGGGCGACCGAGTGTCCCGAGTACAAGGTGACCGCCGTGCAGGTTGCGCCGGCGGACCGACGCTCCAGGTGGCAGGACGGCTTCGATGCGCGCGCCAAACGCCAGGGACACATCGTCCAGCCCGGCTGATCTCATCGTTTACGCGTGCTGACCGACACAGTCTCCATCCTGGCCGTCCTGGTCGGCCTCATCGCCGTATCCGAGTGGCTGGCTCGCAGCACGTGGCTCAGGCATCTCGGCGCCGCGCTGCTCGTCATACTGCTGACCGCGATTGCCACGAATGTTGGCATCATCCCGCCCTACGGTGCCGACACGCCGGTGTACCGCACGATCTTCGGCTACGTCGCGCCGCTTGGCATCTTCTGGCTGCTGCTGCTCGTCGACTTGAAGAGCGTGCTGCGCGTCGGCACGCCGACGTTGCTGCTGTTTTTGGTCGGCGCGCTCGGCACGGCGCTCGGCGTATTCGCGGGCCACTGGGTCGTCGGCGGAGAGGCCGCATTCGGCGAACTGCACGCAGCGCTCGCCGGCATGTTCACGGGCACCTACATCGGCGGCAGCGTCAACTTCAACGCCATCGCCATCGAGTATGACGTGATCGAAAACCCGGCCCTGTACGCCGGCGCAGCGGCGGTCGACAACGCGATGACCACGGTCTGGATGATCGCCTGCGTGGCACTGCCGCGGCTGCTCGCACCGTTCTGGCCCGACAAGGTCATCGCCGCCGCCAGCGAGGATGCCGAACTGCCGGTCGACGACGAAATCGAGACCACGACCGTGTTCGACATGTCGATCATTATCGGCCTCGGCCTCGCGGGCGTCGCGTTGTCCGAGTGGAGTGCCGCGGCTTTAGGGTCGCTGACGGGCGTCGGCGTGCCTTCCACGCTTATCCTGACGACACTCGCACTTGTCCTGGCGCAGTTCGGCTGGATCAAGCGGCTGCGCGGCGCCCGACTGCTCGGCCTGTTCGCGGTCTACCTGTTCCTCGCCGTCATCGGCGCGCTTTGCGATGTCGCCGCCTTGATCGCAATGGGTGAACTCGCACCGGTGCTCAGCGTGTTCGTCTGCATTCTCGTCGCCGTGCACGGAACGATCGTGTTCGGCGCGGCGCGCCTGTTCCGATTCGACCTCGATACCGCGTCCGTCGCGTCGCAGGCGAATATCGGTGGCGCGACATCCGCGCTCGCACTGGCGCGCAGCCTCGGGCGCGGCGACCTCGAGCTGCCGGCAATACTGATCGGCTCCGTCGGTCTCGTACTCGGCAACTACCTGGGCTTCCTGATGGTCGCGCTGCTGGGCGGCTGATTCGGGTCGTTGCCGATCGCCTCGACCAGCGCGTCCCACACCGCGCGAATGCGGCGCACGTTGCGCAGGTCGGGATGAGTCAGCAACCACATTTCGCTGCTCGTGCCCGGCAGCTTGAACAACGGTTTGAGACCGCTCTCCCGGTGGTTGGACGGCAGCACGGAATAGCCGACCCCGGCGATGATGAGCGAGGCAATCGTCGTCAGGTCGTTCGCGCGGGCCACAATGGAATCGTGATAGTCGGCCTCCAGCCACTGGAACGCCGCAAGCCTCAGGAGCGCGCTGTCGGCGCCGACCATTGGCCTGCCCGATAGCTCCGCTGCGGTACCGGGCGCGCGCCGATCGCGACTGCGCCCGCAAACACACCAGTCGATCCCCATCAGGCGCCGTCCGACGAGGTTCTCCGGGGGACGCGACGTCGCCCGCAATGCGATGTCGGCTTCGCGACGATTGAGGTCGTAGTCGCTGTCGCCCGCAAGTACCTCGACGACGATGCCCGGATGGCTTTTCCTCAAGGCCAGGACGGCAGGCGGGATGATCGTGCTGGCGATATCCGGCGCCGCCGTCAGGCGCACGACGCCCGTCGGCGCGAGATCATGCCCCGCCAGTTCGCGTTCGATGTCCTGAATTGCCGTCTCGGCCGTCCTGCCAAGCGCCTGCATGCGTTCGCCGGCCGGCGTCAGTACATAGCCGTCCGGCAGGCGATCGAAAAGCCGCACGCCGATCCCCTCCTCCAGCGCATTGAGCCGCCGGAACACCGTGGAATGATTGACCGACAGCGAGCGGGCGGCGCCGGCGAGCGTTCCCGCCTCCGCGATCGCGAGGAATACTTTCAGGTCGTCCCAGTTCATGTTTGCATTATTGCAAATAATAATTGCGATTATTGGGAATTTACTTGCGCTTGCGCAACCGCGATTCTAGGTCCACAAGCTGAACGACTCACCCACTTTTCGGAGACTCAAAATGAACCGTTATGAAGCTTATGGCCCGACCGTCCTGCGCATCGCGCTCGGCATCATCTTCCTGGCGCACAGTGCCTACCTGAAGGTGTTTGTCTTCACGATCCCCGGCACGGTTGGCTTTTTCGAATCGCTTGGCCTGCCGGCCGTTTCCGCCTATGCCGTGATGGCTGCCGAGATCATTGGCGGCACGCTGCTCATCCTCGGCGTGCGCGTCCGCGAGACCGCTGCCGTACTGGGCATCGTTTCCCTGGGCGCCACGTGGGCGCATTTCGGCGCCGGCTGGGTGTTCAGCAACCAGGGCGGCGGCTGGGAATACCCGCTGTTCCTCGCGGTTGCCTGCGGCGTGCAGTTCCTGCTCGGCCCGGGCGCTTTCCGGGTTCGCTTCCCCTCGGAGCAGGTCCCGGCATGAACCCGGTTCGCGAGTACCACGCGCATGTCTACTTTGATGCCGACGAGCGCGAACGGGCGGTCCACCTCCGCGAGGAGGTGGGGCGCCGGTTTGCCGTTACGCTCGGCCGCGTGCACGACCGCCCGGTCGGCCCGCACGCGAAAGGCATGTTCCAGGTGCTGATCGGTCGCGATAAGTTCGCCGCGGTCGTGCCCTGGCTCATGCTAAATCGCCGCGGGCTCGACGTACTCGTACACCCGGATACCGGCGACAACCTGGCCGACCACACGCGCCACGCAATGTGGCTCGGCGAAATCCTGCCGCTCGATGTCAGCGGGTTCGAGCCGGCGCCTCCGAGCGGCGCTGGCGCTCGCTAATAAAAAGCCCGACACGAGGCCGGGCTTTGGCGTTATTCAGGAAACCCTATTGCCTGCGGCGTCGCCGGGCGAAGCCGAGGCCGGCGAGACCGAGGCCCAGCAGCGCGAGGCTGGCAGGCTCCGGAACGGAGGTGAAGTGCCAGTAGTCCGTCCTGAACGTCACGTCAGCGCCGGAGTTGCTGACCACGGCGAAGACGATATTGATCAACTGCCCGTCTCCCCCAATCGCGAACGGATCAAACGTATCGTTGCCGCCCGGAAAGACGACGTTGTCGTCGAAGAAGTCGGCCAGTGAGATTGAAATAAGCTGCCAGCCACCACCGACTTTCACGCAGGCGTCATCACTGCCATTGACCGCACAGTTGAACTGCCACTCGTCGTCCGGCCCTTCCTGGAAGGGGTTGTTGTCGAACACGTTGTTGTTGTTGTCGTCTTCCTGCAGGTTGATTTCCAGCACGTAGTCCTGCGGGCGCCCCTGTGCATCCACAACGTCGGGATTGATCCAGAAGTTGAAGTGCGTCATGCCGGTGAGATCGGACGGATTGGTTCGACCGAAGCCGCCGAGGAACCCGGGCGTTCCGCCGGAACCCCAGCCCGTCTCGATCGAGAAATTACCGCCGTTCACGGGTGGCAGGTCGGTAGAGTTCGGGCCCAGCCCGCCGCCGCCGACGTCTCCGGGGAACGCAAACCAACCGTTCGCGAACGGGTCGCCATGTTCCATGTCATCGAAGATGACGGTGTCGGCCGAGGCGTTGCCGGCAGCGCCAAGTACCACCACCAGTGCCGCCAGGGCGCCGGAGCGAAATTTTGTTGCAGTGCGAGAGCAGGTCATATTTGGTCCCCAAAGCTGTCAATCGGCTAAGGGGAAAAGCTGCAAATTTCGAGCCACGATTACAATCATGAACGTATTCAAGCCGTTGAATACGCACCAATTTGGGGCGGTAACAGAGTTGTAAAGCCGGCCGACGAGCTTATGTTTAATTGAGCTCAGAAGTGGTGATTGAAGCCCATCGACCGCGTTACTCCTCGGTCGAATCGGGCGCATCGACCCCGTCGAACAGCCAGCGCTCGATGGGTTTCTTCAGGAACGCAGAAAAACCCATGAAACCGACACCCAGCGCAATCGCACCGTAAGGCCAATTGAAGTAGATGGCATAGATCGGCCAGATAAAGGCCTTGACCATATTAACGATCGAGTCCGAGGCGAAACGCAAGATGAACTCTGTCGCCTGGCCCGCCACGAAATCGCCGACGCCTTCGCTTTCGGCGACCTCGCCGACGAGCGTCGTGATCTCGAACCAGACGAAGGTGATGATGTAGCCGAGCGCGTACATTCCGCCGCCACGAACGCTCCATACCTTGCGAGCCCAGCGACGGAACCAGCCCTCGGCCTTGCCGGGCAGGGCGCCCGGGTTGCGGACGCTGTCGCGGCCGAATTCGCCGACAGATCGCAGGCCGCGACCGACGCGGTAGCCGAGCGGCGGCTTCTTAGGACTTGTCGAGCTTTGTGAACTTCGATCCTTCAAGGGTCAAATTGTACATCAGGCCCTTCGAGCCGAAGACGAAGCCAACCACCGGGTCCTTGATGTTCTTGGTGTCGATCGTCTTGCCGGCGCCGATGTCGACAAGCGCTACCGAGCCATCGATACCCACTTTCCAACCGCTCGAGTTGCGGAACTTGTCGAGCGATTCCTTGGTCATGAAGGCGACGACAATCGACTTGGCCTGGGCGCCGAGCTGGAAGCCGAACGAACCACCCGTTGTCCGGTAGTAATCCACGGTCGTGTCCCCGACGCGCAGCGCGCCTTCGCCGGTCTCGCCGCCGATACCGACACCGACCTTGATGACCCGCGGGAACACGAGGTAGCCAGCCGACTGGCTCAAGAAGACTTCAGCGCCGTTGATGTCTTCCTGGAATGTCACAAGGGCCTTATTGACGGCGGCATCGATCTCGTCGGCCGAAGCGGCAATGGCGGATGCCGCAAACAGCATCGTCGAAAGCACTGCGATGGAGCGAATTAGCTTCAATTTCATAGTGTTGTTCCTGGCATTAAGCGGCGGCGCAGCCGCCTCCTCGATTCAGGCGGCAATCATAGCCGAATCTGCCTGTGCAGGTTATAGCGGCGCCCTGAACCGGACATGAATGGGCCCACTCAGGCGTACAGCTCGTCGGCCGCAGAGAGAAATGTCTCGAGCATCGGTCTCACGGTCGCGATGAGCGTGGCCGCTTTGTCGTCGTCGTACTGGCGCCGGTCCTCGTCCATGTAGGCTCGTTGGGCGATCTCGAGCTGCAGCGCGTGAACGCGGTCGTCCGGGCGGCCGTAGTGGCGCGTGATGTAGCCGCCTTTGAAGCGGCCGTTGACCGACAGTTCATAGCCGCTCTGCTCCGCCACGCTGGCGACACGCGACGTAATGCGTGAATCGGCACTTTGCTCGTCGAAGCTGCCGATATTCAGGACGGGCAGTACGCCCTCGAAAAGCCGCGGGACCATGCTGGGAATCGAGTGCGCGTCCCAGAGCAGCGCATAGCCGAAACTGTCCCTGAGCGACGACAGCACGACCTCGAGGCGATCGTGGTATGGCTGCCAGAAGCGCTCACGCCGGAGCATGATTTCGTCCACATCGACCTGGGCGCCGCCGATGTACAGGTCATGACCCGTAAAGGACTTGGCGGGGCACAGCCCGGTACTCAGTCGCCCCGGATACAGGTCGGCGTCGTCCGCGGGCCTGTTCAGATCGACGACGTAGCGGGAGTAGTTGGCGACCAGTATCGATGCGCCGAGCTCACGCGCGAATGCGTACAGCTTCGCAACGTCCCAATCCGTATCCGGCAGGTCGAGCCCGGCCGGTGTCATCCGATCGCGCATGTCGGCGACCAGCCTGCGGCCATCGTGCGGGACATTGATCAGTAGCGGGGTCGTGCCTACGTGAAATTCGAACAGGTCCGGAACGGGTGGGATCATGAACTCTGCGCTGGCAGTACCGACGCGGCATGCTCGCAGAAAACCCCCTTGTCGATCAATGCGGCAACGCGCGCAATGTCCGGCGCCAGGCTGCGGTCTTCGCTGTAGTGCGGCGAAACTTCGCGGACCGCGGTGACCGCCCCTTCGATCGGCATGGACGAGTGTTTCGGTCTATGGAACTCGATGCCCTGTGTCGCGGCGAGCAGCTCGATAGCCACGATATTGACGACGTTGTCGAGCATCGGATGCAGCCTTCGTGCTGCAAACGTCGCCATGCTCACGTGGTCCTCCTGGTTCAAGGAGGTTGGCAGGCTGTCGACGCTTGCCGGGTGCGCCAGTGACTTGTTCTCGGACGCGAGCGCAGCGGCCGTGACCTGGACCAGCATGAAGCCGCTCTTCAAACCGGAGTCCTCGACCAGCACCGCGGGCAGCTCACTCATTTGCGGATCGATCAGCAGTGCGACGCGGCGCTCGGACATGGCACCAATCTCGGCGATCGCCAGCGCGAGGTAGTCGGCGGCGAAGGCAACCGGTTCGGCGTGAAAATTGCCCCCCGACATGACGCTCGATGACTCCGCGAACACAAGCGGGTTGTCGGTCACGGCGTTGGCTTCGGTCTCGAGTACGGCGCACACGTGGCGGAGCACGTCGAGGCAGGCGCCGATGACCTGCGGCTGGCAGCGGAGCGAGTACGGGTCCTGAACGTGATCGCAGCCGACATGCGAAGCGCGGATCTCGCTGCCCCGCATCAGCTCGCGCAGCACCGAGGCGACGGCGATTTGACCACCGTGGCCGCGTACGTTCTGGATCTGCCGGTCGAAGGGCGTGTCGCTGCCCTTGGTGGCATCGACCGACATCGCGCCAGCCACCAGCGCGGCCGACAGCAGGTTTTCACAGCGAAATACGGCCGCCAGTGCGAGCGCCGTCGAGACCTGGGTCCCGTTGATGAGTGCGAGGCCCTCCTTGGGCGCGAGCGTCAGCGGTGCCAGTCCAGCCTCCTCGAGGGCAACGTGCGCAGGCATCAGCGTGCCGTTCATACGTACCTCGCCGGTGCCGATAAGGGCACCGGCCAGGTGAGCGAGTGGCGCGAGGTCGCCGGAGGCGCCGACCGAGCCCTGCGACGGTATGCGCGGGTAGATCTCATGGTTGATCAGCTGGCAGAGCATGTCGACGAGCTCCGGCCGCACGCCGGAAAAGCCCTCGGCCAGCGCGATGACTTTCATGATCATGACCAGCCTCACGATCGCGTCGTCGAGATCCTCGCCAACGCCGACCGCGTGAGAGCGCACGAGGTTTTCCTGCAGATGGACAAGCTCCTCATCCGCAATGTGCACGTTAGCCAGCTTGCCGAAGCCCGTGTTGACGCCGTAGACCTCACGGCCCTCTGAGACGATCTCGTTGATGTACTCGCAGGATTCCGCGATCCGATGACGGGCGTCGCCACCGATGGCTATTTCCACCGGCGCGAGCCAGGCCTTGCGCAGCTCGGCAAGCGAGATCAGCTGGTTGTCGATCGTCAGTGTCACTGGCCGCTCCCGCCCGTATCCAGCATCGGTAGCCGGAGGCCCTGCTCGCGGGCGCAGTCGATCGCTTCCTCGTAGCCGGCGTCGGCATGCCGCATGACGCCGGTGCCCGGATCGTTCCACAGTACGCGTTCGATGCGACGGTCCGCCGCCTCGCTGCCGTCGCAGACAATGACGAGGCCGGCGTGCTGCGAGTAACCCATGCCGACGCCGCCGCCATGGTGGAACGACACCCAGGTCGCGCCGCTCGCGGTGTTGAGCAACGCGTTCAGGATCGGCCAGTCGGAAACCGCGTCGGAACCGTCCCGCATTGCCTCGGTTTCCCGGTTCGGGCTCGCCACGGAGCCGCTGTCGAGATGGTCACGGCCGATGACGACCGGGGCCTCGAGTTCGCCGCTTCGCACCATCTCGTTGAACGCCAACCCGAGTCGGTGGCGCTGGCCGAGACCCACCCAGCAGATGCGAGCCGGGAGACCCTGGAAATGGATCGACTCGCGGGCGCCGTCGAGCCAGTCATGCAGATGCGGGTCGTCCGGTATCAACTCCTTGACCTTGGCGTCGGTCTTGTAGATGTC
>JASJBG010000215.1 GCA_030066625.1 Woeseiaceae bacterium | reverse complement strand
CTTTCTTCCATTAGCTCGAACTTCTCGGCCGCGCACCAGGCCGAGATCGCCGGCTTCCAGTACACGTCGTCGGTACGGGTCGCTTTCCAGTCGCGGCGCTTCTGGGAGCAGGACCACAACATCTACGGCGGCATCTCCTGGAGCAACCAGCCGATCACGCAGCTCTGGTACCCGAACTACGGCTTCGGCGAAGACCAGGGCATCGTGCTCGGCGCCTACATCTTCGGCGGTCCGCCGGGCGACAGCTTCACCAACCTCTCGCCGCAGGCGCGCCTGGACACGACCTCGGCGCAGGCGACCGCCGTGCACCCGGAGTTTTCGAGCGAGACGAGCCGCGGCATCAGCGTCGCGTGGTCGAAGGTGCCGTTCCAGCTCGGTGGCTGGGGCGTCTCATCGCCATCGGTGCTGCTAACGCCGGACGGCAATACGTACTTCGCCGGTGAGCACCTGAGCATCCTGCAGGGCTGGCAGGAGGGCGCCATACTCTCGGCGTACAACGCAATAGACGGCATTGTCACTCGGGACACGTCCCCGTAGCCGCCTGCGCCCGCGTGATCACAGTAAAATGAGGCGCAGCCGATTCCCGGCTGAAGAAAAAGTATGGGAGCCACCATGGCTGACTACATTGACGGATTCGTAGTCCCGGTCTCGCGCGATTGCCTGGACGAATACAGGCGTCTCGCTGAGGCCGTTGCAAGCATCTGGAAGGAACACGGCGCGCTCGACTACCTGGAGTATGTCGGCGACGACCTGAACCTCGAGGGCACGCGCTCATTTACCGATGTCGTTGGCGCCGGTGAGGGTGACGCAATCGTGTTCGGCTGGGTCACGTTCGAGTCTCGCGAGGCACGCGATCTGGCCAACGAAAAGGTCGCGTCCGACCCGCGAATGGCGGACCTGGTCAATGCATCGAATTCAGGCTTCGATGCCGAACGGATGGCGTACGGCGGCTTCAGGCCACTGGTGCGTTTGGCATGAACGCAAACGCATCGATCGTCTACGTGGACATCGACGATACGCTGGTCCGTTCAGCCGGATCGAAGCGAATACCGATACCGCATGTCGTCGCTGCCGTTGAGCAAATGGCCGCAGAAGGCAGTTCGATGTTTGCCTGGAGTTCCGCTGGCGTGGGCTACGCGCGGGAAGTCGCGGCCGAGCTCGGGATAGAGGCGATATTCGCTGCGTTCCTCCCGAAACCGACCCTGATGATCGACGACCAGGAACCTTCCGAGTGGCGATACCTCACGGTCTCTCACCCGAACGAGCTTGCGTAGATCGCTGTCGAGCTTCTTTACGATCTCACGCCCGGTCCCGAACCGATCCGGGCACTATTTGCTGTTAAATCAGGCTTTTGCGAGTCTGGTACGAATTTTGCTTATGTAAAATATAAGCGCTCTACGCGGGAGATAGTCCAATGACAAAAACAAAAAGTACCTACCTCGCCCTGGTTGCGGTCCTGCTTTCACCCATGGCTGCAAATGCCGACGTAATCATCACCGTCGACCAGGTTGGCGACGACGTGGTCTTTGACATCTCAGGTAGCCTGGACCTGACGGGTTCCGAGTTCCTCGGTGGCATTGGCTACTCAGACGGTTTCATTTCCGGCGGTTCCAACTGGTACATCGCGTCCGGCGACGGCTCCAACGTCGATAACTACGCGATGACGTTCTTCGACGGACCTTTTGGTACAAGCGGCACGTTCTTCAGCAATCCCAGCTCCGTATTCGGCGACGATTTCTTCATCTGGGGCAATGCCGGCAACATTGCACAGGTTGGCGTAGCAGTCGGCTACGAGTCTGGCGATGCAATCAATTCCGGAATGATCTTCGCAGACGCGACGATCGCGAGCCTCTTCATGACCGAGGGAACCTACAACTACGGAATCGCCAATGACACGATCACGCTGATCATCGGCGGAGTCAGAGCGGTCCCCGAGCCCGGCATCCTCGCACTTCTCGGCATTGGATTGTTCGGCATCGGATTGGCTCGTCGCAGACGTAGCTGACCCGAAAAGACCTAAAGCAAAAAGCCCCGCCTGATGCGGGGCTTTTTTTTGCCAATCGTGTTTGCTCGAGCTACAGGCTCATCAGGCGATAGACGATATAGACCAGTACATAGCAGGCGGCGCCCATGAGCGCGCCGTTGATGACGCCCGCAGCCGAGTCGAGTCGATGACCCTGAGGGGCTTCGCGCTCCCGGTTTCGCAGGGCGTTGGATACATCGCGCGCATCCAGTACCGCGGTATCGGTACCCGCGAACACCTCGGATTCGTTTCTGTTTGAGTCTTTCATAACGCCGTCCTCGACGTCACAGTTATAAGTACTTTGCCCAAAGGCTCAAATTCGCGGCGTGACGGGTGTCACTATTGAGCGACAGGTCGGCTTATGTCCAAATGCCTGTATTCGAACGAGAAGCCGTCACAAGGCGAACGCGATGGAATGGTTGGTGATACTGGCTTACGTGGCAGCGCTGTTCGTCCTGGCGGCCATCGTCCTCGTCGTCATTGACCGATTGCAGGACCTGTACTGGCGACGAAAGAACCCGCCCGAGAAGCTGGCGGCCGAGCGGCTCGCCTACCGTGAGCGCATTCGCAATCCGGACTGGGCGTTCTTTGCCGCGCACCTTCGGCGGGACGTACCGCGGTCACTCAAAGACCTGTATGCCGATCACGAAACCGTGCTTGCCGATACGGCAGTCTTCGGCGACGAACCCATCTCCTTCGGGGCGATCGACGAACGAGGCCTTACCGAGACTGTCGAGTGGCCGGGTGTCGAGGCTGTCGCTATCGCACGCAATGATAGTGGCGATCCGATTTACCTCAGGCCCGGCGCCGACGAAACCAACGCCGTGTACGTGACCTACCACGACGGCGGCGATACGGAGCAGGTCTCTGCCGACGTCGACGAGTTCATCGCGAGCATCCGGCTCGACGAGGAGCCTGCATGACCGACCTCGATATCCAGCTCGACCTCGATCCCGACAAGGCCAGCATCGACCGGCTCTCGGCCGGCCTCAACCAGCACTCGTCAGCCTTCGTCGAGCAATCCGGTTTCGACCCGATCGCGCTGTTCGCCTACGAGGGCGCAGAGCTTCGCGGTGGCATCTACGGACTGATTAACTGGAACTGGCTCAGCGTATCCCTGCTATGGGTTGATGAAGGCACCCGCGGCAGCGGACTCGGCACAGAGCTGCTCGAACGCCTCGAGTCCGAAGCCGTCGCCCGCGGCTGCGTTTACTCGCACGTCGACACGTTCAGTTTCCAGGCGGAGGACTTCTATCGTCGGCACGGCTACGAACCGTTCGCCGAGCTCGCCGACTACCCGCCGGGGCATCGGCGCATCTACTTCAGGAAGGCGCTCGGCCTAGTATGATGCCTGCTGCTGTGCCCAGTCGCCGACAAACGCGAGGTAGTCCGGCGGATAGCCGCCGTGAAGAATGCCGCGCCACGTCGCCATCGGGTGGCCCAGGTCGGGATATACACGAACGTCGATCGTCCCCCCGTAGTCACTTCGGAAGGCTTCCAGGAACTCTACGCTTCGCTGCGTGGGTATGTTGACGTCACGCCCGCCGAAAACATACAGCAATGGAACGTCGATCCGCCGAAGGTGTTCGACGGGATCATAAGCTGCATCGGCAGCGAAACTGCGAAAGAACTCCGCATCTTCCTGCGCTTGCTCAGGAAGGTTTTCGTCAGCGTTGGGGATGGTCTCTCGCAGGTGCTTGAGTTCTGCATTGATGCTGTCGAGTTCCGGTCCATTCGCGATCGACGGATCATCGGCCGCAGCGATATAGAAGCGCCAACGCCGTTCGTTGGCGGCCAGCAAGGTGTCGACGTCCGCTACATCCATTCCGGCATCGAGAAGCTCGTTACGAACTTCCCAGAGAACGGTGTCGACCCACGACAGCGGTGGGCCAACCCGGTTGATGATGAACGCGACCTGGCCGGTCTCGGCTGCTATCTGCGCTGAGAACCAGCCGCTTTCGCTGTTGGCAAGCAGGCCGATGCGCGCCGCATCCACGTCCTCGCGACCAGCAAGGTAGGCAACGCTCGCCTTGGCATCCGCCGCAAAGTCATGGAATGTCGCCGAGTCGAAATCGCCACCGCTTTCACCCGCGCCGCGTTTGTCGCAGATGAGGATAGCGAATCCGTGCCGCAGCATATTGCTGGCATTGATTCGATAGGCCGGGCCGTTGCGCGTCTCCGGGCCCGAGCCGAGTAGAACAATAACGGCGGGGAATACGCCTTCATCGGCGGGTTTCGCGAAAGTACACTCGACGGATACGCCCGCGCTGGAAATACTGACCGGCTCCTTGCTGCCCCAAAACACGAGATGCGCCAGCACGTTGTATGCCAGCAGAAGCACCGCCAGGGCGAATACGGCACCAACGACTTTCAGGACCCTCATAGTCAAATGCTAGCAGCTTGGGTCGTGTCGTGCGGTACCTGCGCGATTCCCCGCAGGTATCATGAGCGCTCCTCCAAAGAGACCAGCGAAAGCCATGTCCCACTACGTGAACCCTGAACGCGACCAATTCGAAGAATTCAAGGCATTGCCACGTGACGAACCGGTCATGATGCTGAACTTCCTCAAGTTCCGTGACAGAGCCGAGTATGAAGACGGGCGGGAGGCCACGGGCGCGGAAGCTTACGACGCCTATGGCCGGGAGAGCGCGCCGATCTTCAAACGTGTCGGCGGCGAGATCATCTGGCGCGGCAAGCCCCAGGTCATGCTGATCGGCCCGAGGGACAGGCGCTGGGATCTCGTCTTCGTTGCGCGCTACCCCACGGCCGGCGCATTCCTCGAGATGGTCACGGATCCCGACTACCAGGAGGCGGTTAAGCATCGAACGGCAGGCGTCCTCGACAGCCGCCTGATCCGCACGGCCGGGACTGGTCTCGGCGACGGTTTCGCCGGTTAGAGCGTCTTGAGCTTGCGCCGGTAGGCGTGTAGCAGCGGTTCCGTGTAGCCGCTCGGCTGTTGCTTGCCCTTGAACACGAGGTCGAGCGCCGCGGCGAACGCGACGCTGCCACCGAAATCGTCACTCATAGGCCTATAGGACGGATCGCCAGCGTTCTGCTCGTCGACCACCGCGGCCATGCGGCGAAACGTCTCTTCGACCTGCTCGCGCGTTGCGATGCCGTGCTGCAGCCAGTTCGCGATGTGCTGGCTCGAGATACGCAGCGTTGCGCGATCCTCCATGAGCCCGACGTTGGCGATGTCCGGCACCTTGGAGCAGCCCACGCCCTGGTCGATCCAGCGGACGACGTAGCCGAGTATGCCCTGCGCGTTGTTGTCGAGCTCGGCCTGGATATCGTCGGCCGACAGCCCGGCCGGGTCGCCGATCGGCGGCGTCAGGATGTCATCGAGGCTCGCGAGCGGCCGCTTGGCAAGCTCCCCCTGTCGCTCCGCGACGTCCACGTCGTGATAGTGCATGGCATGTAGCGTTGCCGCGGTGGGCGACGGCACCCAGGCGCAGTTGGCACCTGCTTCTGGATGCGCCTGCTTGGTCGCCATCATTTGCCGCATCTCGTCGGGCTTCGGCCACAT
>JASJBG010000214.1 GCA_030066625.1 Woeseiaceae bacterium | reverse complement strand
GTCGCCGCGGCTTCGTAGAGGACGCCGACGCCGCCGTTGAGGAGGGGGAAGGTCGAGCCCTTGCCGATGTAATAGTTGTCGAAGATCTCACCGCGAAAGTACAGGCGCCCCTCCGAATCCAGGAACGTCTCGGAGGTCCGCACGACCTCAGCCATCAGCCGTTCGGCCTCGTCCGGTACCAGCGGGTTGGTCCGCGTCGCGACGCCAGGATGAAAATAGTAGGTGCTGTTCGAGCCCATCTCGTGATAGTCGACGGTCAGGTTCGGCCGCCATTCGTGCCACTTCTTCATCCACGCGCGCGGCTCGGGCTGCGTCAGCAGCAGCCACTGACGGTTGAGATCGAACCAGTAGTGGTTGGTGCGTGCGAACTGCCAGTTGAAGTCGTGTTCGATGTGCGCCGGGTCGGCAATGTGGCGACGGCCGCCATAGGCGTCGAACCAGGCGATGCGCTGGTTGTGACCGTCCGGATTGAAGATCGCTGTTACAAGAACCACGCTCTCGTCGAGGATTCGGTCTATTTCGTCGCCCTCTGCGGCTGCCAGGTAATAGACGAACGGCAGCGCAGCATCCATGCCGCTCGACTCGGCGCCGTGCACGCCAAAGTTGAGCCAGCTGACAACCGGCATGTCGTCGCCGATGGACTGGTCGCTGCCGGCCTCACTAAGCGCGACGTGCCTGCGCTTGATGTCATCGAGACGGTCCCGGTTGTCGGGCGAGGTCGCGACAACGAACAGGATAGGACGACGCTCGTGCGAGTAGCCGATGACTTCGACCGACAGGCGGTCGCTCTGCTCAGCCACGGCCGTTATGTACTCCACCAGCTTGTGATACCTGACCGGCTCGTGGCCCAGCTCGTGACCGAGCACGCTCTCAGGGGTCGGGATCGTAGAATCGAAGTTGACGTCCCCGGGGTACATTTCGACGTCGGCTTCGCGAACATCAACGGGGCCTTTTTCGAGGCCGACAGTCGGCCCGGTGCCGGGAGCATCGACCTGGGCGCTTGCGAGCGCCGGAGATAGTGCGAACGCTGCTATCGTCAGGATAGTCGCAAGACGGCGTACTGGCATTGGGGACTCCTCGATAACAGCGGCTCACGATAGCTCATTCGGCGTAGCGCTGCCCGCAAAAAAAGCCCCGCTTCAGGGCGGGGCAATGCGCTTCACAAAAAAAAACGGCCCCGCTTTCGCGGGGCCGTTTGGCGGCCGAAACAGGGAGCAGGGCCGCCGGGGGTGCCTGGTTACTTGGCCGGCGCCGGCACGGCGTCGTCGTCCGCGCCTTCGGCCTTGTCGGCCTGCGCCTGTTCCCACTGGTAGACAGCGGCTTTCAGCGCGTCGAGGCGGTTGTCATAGCGTCGGTTCGCCGGCAGGCAATGGTCTGCGTTGAGGCCGCTCAGTACGCGATTCACCTCTTCGTTCATACCCGTGACGTAGACCATGCGGCCTGCGTGGCGCGCGTCGCAGATGATCGTCTCGACCGCGCGGGCGGCAGAAACGTCGAAGAACGGTACGCGGTGGAAGTCGAGGATGATCGAATCGCCCTTTTCTTTCGTGCGCTCACGAACCTGAACGCCCAGGTCGGCAGCAGCGCCGAAGGACAAGGGACCGCCGAAGTCGAACATCAGCACGTGGCCGTCAGCCCGGTCGAGCAGCTCGCGCTCCTCGGGGGTGGTAGACGTAGCCTCGCCGGCGCGGAATGCCTTCAGCTGCTCTTCCGCGAGCTGCTTGACGAAGGCCAGTGCAGCGAGGACGACGCCGGCCGCGACCGCCGTAATCAGGTCGACAAATACCGTCAGGCCGAGTACCAGGGCCATGAGCGCGAGGTCCCAACGCGGGCCTTTGTGTGCGTTCTTCAGGTAGCTGACGTCGATGATGTCCCAGCCAACCTTGATCAGGATGCCCGCGAGTACGGCGTGCGGGATCTGCGATGCAAGCGGCGCGAGACTGATCACGACGGCGAGCAGCACCAGTGCGTGCAGGATACCCGCGATCTTGGTCAGGCCACCCGTGCGGATATTGACGACGGTACGCATCGTTGCGCCTGCGCCCGGAATCGCGCCGAAGAAGCCGGCAACCGTGTTGCCGATGCCCTGGCCGATCAGTTCCTTGTCGGAGTCATGCCGCGTACGCGTCATGTTGTCCGCGACGAGCGAGGTCAGCAGGCTGTCGATAGCGCCCAGCAGCGCGAGGATAAGAGCGGCCTCGGCAACGAGCAGGAAGGTCGACTGCGAGAACTCCGGCATGATGAACGACGGGAAGCCGGTCGGGATGTCGCCGAGAATCGGCGCACCACCGACGAACAGGCTCAGGACCGTGCCGATGACCAGCGCAGCGAGCGCACCCGGGATGTACTTGCCGAGCTTCTTGGGCCAGAAGAAGATCGTTGCCAGCGTGACGCCGCCAACGAGCAGGGCCGCCATGTTCGGATTTGCCACGGCTGCCGGGATCGCCGACAGCGCCGGGATCGTACCGCCGCCGGCCGGCTCATGTCCGAACAGGCGAGCGACCTGCAGGGCGATGATGATACAGCCGATGCCGCTCATGAACCCGGAGACGACAGGGTAGGGGACAAGCCGGATGTAGTTGCCGAGGCGCATGACGCCGAACAGGATCTGCAGCAGACCGGCCAGCACGACGGCGGCGAAGATCAGCGAGATATTGCCGGACAGGGACGCGAATACGCCGGCAAAGACGACGACCATCGGGCCGGTCGGACCGGAGACGTTCGCGCCCGTACCGCCGAACAGCGACGCGAAAAAGCCGACGATGATCGCGCCCCAGAGACCGGCGATCGGGCCGGCACCGGACGCTTCACCGAAGGCGAGCGCAAGCGGCAGAGCGACGATGCCGGCCGTGAGGCCGCCGTAGATGTCGCCGCGCATGTTGGAAAAATCGAAAAACTTCATGGGACTCCCTCCAGAAGCAAACGGATTGACTAGCCGTCAGCCACCGACCACAGTCTTTTCGCGGTCTTGATGGCGGACTTGCTGATACCGGTCATGCGACCTTCAATAAAGTCGAGACCTTCTACGATCCAGTCCGCTATCTCGGGCTGGATCAGGTGGTAGAAGTGATGACGACCCTCGCGACGTTCCTCGACGATGCGATGGGCGCGCAGCAGGCTCAGGTGCTGTGACACACGCGGACCGGGCAAATCCAGGATTTTCACCAGCGTGTTGACGTCTTTTTCGCCCGCACGAAGTTCCTCGATCAGCCGCACCCGGTCCGGGTGGGCAATAATCTTGAAGACCTCGGCGAGTTCCTTGGCGACAAGTTGACGGCTTGGCATGAGCTTTCCCCGTTTCTCAATCCCGAAAGGGATTGTCCCCGAACAACATCTGCATGTCATCAAATGTTCATATCTTCAAATCTTTGAAGATAACGAGACTTGCATTCGATCAATACGACCCTCGAAAGTCAAGGAAATGTTTCGCGTCTGACCTGTAACAATTTGTGTCCGCAGGCGTCGTTATTGAAAAATCAGCGCCGTGGGCGCGCAGGAAACCGAGTAAATGCAGGCAGTTAGCGACGAACAGCTGATCGAATGGGTCGCCAGGGGCGACGCATCGTGCCTCGGCACGCTGTTCGAGCGCCATCACCGGGCGCTCTACCAGTACTGCCTGCAGCTCACCCGGCATCGAGCGACGAGCGAGGACCTGGTCCAGGATACTTTCATGAAGATCCTGAAAAAAGCCGGCAGTTTTCGCGGAGATGGCAGCTTTAAGGCCTGGTTGTTCCACATTGCCCGCAACGAGGCCTTCAACCACCTGCGCAAGGCGAAGCGCCGCAAGACGTCGACCGCCACCGAGGACGACATGCGCGACCAGCTGATCGACAGCCGTTCCGCCGAGCAGGCGGCGGCGGGGCACCAGGACATGGATATTGTCAGGCGCGCGCTCGATTCGCTGCCTGAAGCCGCTCGCGAGGTGATCTGGCTGGGTCGCTTCGAGTTCGACGGCTACGAGGACTTAGGAGCTGCGCTCGGCTGCACGGCGGCAACGGCCCGCGTGCGCATGCACCGGGCAATGAAACAACTCGACAAGATCCTGATCGGGATCTCGGGAGATATACGACATGCATGACGAGACCAAAGGCGGCGTGCCTTTCGAGGCAGACGAGGCTCGCGAGGCCGAACTCTGGGCGTCGCTGACCGATCTGCCGCGCGAAGAGCCCGGCCCGGGCCTCAGGCAGGGCTTCTACCACGCTCTCGAGCGCGCGGCCCGACCGCCCTGGTGGCACCGCCTGTCCGAGTGGCTCGGCTTTCGCAATGCGGCAGGCTGGCTGACCGCGACTGCCTGCGTGCTGGTCGGCGTCGCGTCCGGCTACCTGCTGTCTGCCCCGGGTGGCGACGCCGATCGGCTGCTTGCGCTGGAGCAGAACGTCGCCACGCTCAATCGCAGCCTGATTCTCGACCGGATCGAAAACACGTCCGCATCGAAACGGCTGCGAGGCGTCATCGACGCGGTCGACGTCGTGCAAGCGGACCCGGTCGTGGCCCGCGCGCTGCTCGACGTGGCGTCCGGCGATCGCGTATTCGCGGTGCGCTCTGCGGCAATCGATGCGCTGGCACCGGAACTCGCGAACCCCGAGGTCGGCGAGCAGCTCATGGCCATGCTCGAGGCGAGCCCGTCGCCGCTCGTGCAGCTTGCGCTGGTCGATCTCGTTCTGAGGAACGGCAGCAACGCACAGCTCGAACACCTGGTCGAGCTCGCCCGGGAGGGCCGTCTGCACCCGGAGCTCAACGAGCATGTGCTCGGCTCGGCCCCGGACGTCCATGGGGAGGAGACGATATGAAAACGCGGATCGCACTGGTCCTGTTGTCCGGCTTCGCCACGTCGGTTGTGGCCGCGGAGCGCCTGACGGAGCAACGCGACTGGACCGAAACTTTCACCGTGACCTCCGCATCACCGACGCTGACGGTGAGCAACATCTGGGGGCCGGTTTTCATACGAGCGGGCCGCGACGGCGAAATAGCGGTCAGCGTCAAGGGTGCGGTATCCGCGCCGGACGCAGAGCGCCTCGAACGCGCGCTGGAAATCTTCGCGATCGACATCGAGGCGGACGACCAAGGCGTTGCGCTGCTCGTCGGCGAGCCCCGCTGGGAGTGGCAGAGACGCGATCCCTGCAAACGCTGTCGCGCAGAGTACGCCTTCGAGATCAGCGTCCCGGCCGGCGCGATCGTCGACGCGTCGACCGTCAACGACGGACGCGTAGACATCCTTGACGTCAGCGGTGCCGTAACGGCCAGCAATGTCAATGGGCCAATCGGCATCGAGAACGTCGGCGACTGCAATCGCATCGACAACATCAACGGCAGGATCGAGCTGAGCTTCTCGGCACGTCCGCAGGCGGACTGCGACATCGAGACGATCAATGGCGATGTCGCAGTCAGCATTCCCGGGGGCGCCGGGCTGGACCTGGCGTTGAACCTCTACAACGGCCGTATCGTTTCCGAATTCGACGTCGAGCCGCTGCCGGTGCCGGCACGGGTCGAGGCGACCACCGACGATGAGGGCAAACGCTACCGAATCGAGCAGTCCGCCGGTGTCCGTATCGGC
>JASJBG010000213.1 GCA_030066625.1 Woeseiaceae bacterium | reverse complement strand
TATCATCACCGGCTACGTGCTCGTGCTGATCCAGACCGTTTTTGCGCCGAAGATGATCACCGCACTTGCGTACGACTCGGGCGGTGTCACGACATCTACCGTCACCGTTCCGCTGGTGGCCGCGCTCGGTCTCGGTCTGTCCAGCACCGTGCCAGGCCGCAGCCCGCTGCTCGACGGATTCGGGCTAATCGCGTTCGCCAGCCTGTTCCCGATCATGTCCGTACTGGGCTACGCTCAGCTATCGGAATGGAAGGCCGGCCGCTCCTCGAAAACCAAACCTGAATAGGTACAGTCATGCATTTCAAGCTTATCGTTGCATTCACCGAGGACTCAATCACCGACAAGGTACTCGACGCCGCGCGCAAAAAAGGCGCTACGGGATCGACCGTCATTCCCACCGCGCGTGGCGAGGGCCTCAAGCCCAGCAAGACTTTCTTCGGGCTGAGCCTCGAAACCCAGCGAGATGTCATTTTGATGGTGGTTGAGGAACACCTTGCCCGGGACATACTCGAGTCCATCGAGGTTACCGGCGAGTTCGACACCAGTCCCGGAACCGGCATTGCGTTTTGCGTCGACGTCGAAGACGCGGTGGGCGTGTCGCACCAGGTTAGCCAACTATCCCAAGTCGTCAGGGAAGAAATATGAATAAACAAAAACTGGTTCGCGTAAAGGACGTCATGGTCCCGGATTTCGATCTTGTCGATGGCATGGACACGGTCGCGTCGGCACTGAAGAACTCGAAGTACCCTGAAACCAAGTGCTTCATCGTCGATATCCGCCATGACGACGACGAGTACGGTATCGTGCTTTTGTCCGATATCGCCCAGAAGGTGCTCGCCAGGAACAAGGCACCCGATCGCGTAAACATCTACGAAATCATGTCGAAACCCGTCGTGAGCGTGCACCCGCAAATGGACATCCGCTATTGCGCCCGGCTTTTCGACAGCTTCGGTCTTGTCAGGGCGCCGGTGGTCGAGCACCACAAGGTGCTTGGCATCATTGGCTACAGCGACATCGTGCTGCGCGGTGTTCGGGACCGACTGCTGTAGTCTGCTACGTCCGCGCAAATGACTGACCACGCAACCGATACGACGGTCGTCGAAGCAAGGGATGGCCACCAGATCCATGCGCGGCTGTTCCGCCCGCACGCCGATCCGAAGGGCGTTATCCAGGTTCTGCACGGCCTCGGTGAGCACTCGGGCCGGTACGCGCGCTTCGCCGCCGCAGCGATGAGCCGTGAGTTCGCGGTCGTCGTGCACGATCATCGTGGTCATGGCGGCCACACCGAGCCTGCCGGGTACTTCGCCGACAGCGGTGGGTGGCAGCAACTCATTGAGGACGCGCTGTCCGTTCACGAGTACGCCCGCGAGCAGTACGCGAACGTCCCGATTACGCTCCTCGGCCACAGCATGGGCTCGTTCCTCGCGCAGAGCTTTGCGATGGTCTACGGCGACCGGCTGCAGGCGCTGCTCCTGTCCGCGTCGACGTGGTCGAACCGCGTCGAGGTGCTCGCCGGCAACCTGGTTGCTCGAATCGAATGCTGGCGCCTGGGCTCGAAGCGCGAGAGCGCGCTGCTCGACAAGCTCGGCTTCGGCGGATTCAACGGCCCGTTCAAACCGCCGCGAACCGAGTTCGACTGGCTGTCGCGCGACCCGGAAGAGGTCGACGCCTACATTGCCGACCCGCTGTGCGGCGGCCCGTTCACGGCGGGCCTGTGGCGTGACCTGACCGGCGCGTTGGTCAACATCACGAGCGACGACGCGCTGCTGCGCATCCCGTCAGACCTGCCGATCATGATCACGGGTGGCGCCAGCGACCCGGTCGGCGGTGAGCGCAAGCTCGGCAAGCTCGCGCTGCACTACGCACAGACCCACCACGGCCGTCTCAAGGTGAAGATCTATCCCGGCGGCCGCCACGAGATGCTCAACGAGACCAATCGAGACGAAGTCACGGCCGACTGGCTTGACTGGATCGAAGCGCATACGCGCGCCTGAGTCCCGAATGATCCGCGCATTAAAAAAGCCCCGCTCTTCGAGCGGGGCTTTCCCAGTCTGAGACTGTTCGCGTAACGACTTAGTTGACGTCGTAGCGCAGACGCAGGTACCAGTACGCGCCGTTGAACCCGAACGGGCTGAACTGGCTGTAGCGGTTACCAACACCGGCAGCAGCGCCCGGGTTCTCTTCGGGCAGCGTGTCGGTGATGTTCTGGCCACCGACGACGATCGTCAGCTGGTCGTTCCAGGTGTAGGCCGCTTCGATGTCGACGAGACCTTCGCCGCTGTAGACGTTGCCGTCTTCAGAGTCGTACCAGTCATCGAAGTACGAGTAGCGGAGCAGGAAGCGCCAGTCGTTGTAGGCGTGGTTGGCCGCGAGGTTGTAACGCGTCTCGGGCAGACCTTCCTGGATCTCACGAATACGCAGAGCGTCGATCGTCTGGCCAGCGTCCGTGACTTCCGTCTCGGTCTGGTTGAACGCGAGGCTCAGGTCCGTGTTACCCAGCGACCAGTCGATCGGGTACGTGGCAACGATGTCGAAGCCGGTCGTCTCCGTATCGAAGTCGTTCACGAAGAAGCGGAAGTTCTGGATGTTGCCCGCGCTCGTGAAGCCGGCGTCGATCAGGTCGTCGATCTCCTGCTGCGTCAGCTGGAACAGCTGCGACAGGCTCAGGCGATCTTCCACTTCGATCTGGAAGTAGTCGACCGTGACGTCGAGACCGCCAACGTTGAAGAACACACCCGCCGTCAGGTTGGTGGACTCTTCCGGCTCCAGCGCACGACCGCCACGCAGCTGCGCGGGCGGCGACGTCGACGGGATCGTGCCGTTGTTGACGAGGTCGTTCAGGGCGAAGTCGAACTCCGTCGATACGTTGAACGCGTTCGACTGTCCCGGCGTCGGCGCCTTGAAGCCCGTGCTACCCGTCGCGCGGACACCGAAGTTATCGGTGATGCGCCAGTTACCTGCGAGCTTGTAGTTGGTCGTCGTGCCGAAGTCGTCAAAGTCCTCGTAGCGGACCGCTGCCGCGAGCAGCAGGTTGTCCATCGGCTCCCACTCGCCATCGACGTAGAGGCCGAGGTTACGACGGTCGAACTGGCCGCCGGCGAGGTTCGAGAAGCCCGGGAAGCCGTTCGACGCAGCGCTGAAGCCCTGCGGCGCCAGGCCACCGATCTGGAAGGACTCTTCCTGGCCGACGCGGATCTCGAAGACTTCCTTGCGGTACTCGACGCCGAAGGCGAGGTTCGTGTTGTCGGTCGGCGAGTAGCCGAAGTCCAGGTTGTACATGTTGTCGAGCTGGATGTACGCACCCGGATCGAACGCCGTCGGCGATGCCGGGCCGAGCGAGGCGTTGACGGTATTGCGGATGAAGAAGTCGACTTCGTTACGACCGGCTGCGGCACTCAGGTCCCAGCGAAGGCCGTTTGCGGTCTCGCCACGAACACCGGCAGTCAGTGCCGTGTCATTGACGTCGCCACCGAAGCGCGGCGTGAAGCCGCCCGGGAACAGTTCGACGAACGACCAGCAGTTCGGGTCCGCCTGGACCTGCGCCAGGATCGCCGGATCCGGAATCAGGCCGCCGCCCGAGGTCAGCGGGATACCTGCCGGGCAGGTGCCACCGACGCCGAGGCCGTCGACGTCACCGACGCGCACGGAGGCAACGCCGTTGGGGTCGAGAGCACCCGTCACCGGGTCGACCAGGTCACCGGCGTAAACACCGCCGCGGTTGGTCGGATTACGGAAGTAGAAGCCGCCGTCTACGGTCTTGGTCGCGTAGTTACCGAAGGCATACGCTTCCATGCCGTTGCCGAGGTCCAGGCCGAGGTTACCCCAGATCTTCAGATCGTCCGCGATCTCGGGCGTGCCCCAGATCTGCGCCGGGTTGGCAACCGCCGTGTTACCGGCAGCGATCAGTGCTGCAGCGTCGTCGCGCTGGATCGAGCGGTCGGTCGGATCGGTCTCGCCGTACTCGAACGTGAAGTTCGCGTAGCCGTTGTCGGTCAGCGGCAGGCCGATGTTACCGGCGATGGAGTACTGGTCGCCGTCGCCTTCAGAGTACTGGCCGTACTTCGCCTCGACCGTGAAGCCTTCGGAGGCGTCCTTCAGGATGAAGTTCATCACGCCGGCGATTGCGTCCGAGCCGTACTGGGCCGCGGCGCCGTCACGCAGGACTTCTACCTGCTGCAGGCCGAGCGACGGGATGGCCGAGATGTCGGGACCCTGTGCGCCGTCGGATACGCCATTGCCGAGCCAGTAGATGACCGCGGCGCGATGACGACGCTTGCCGTTGACGAGGACCAGGGTGTGGTCCGGTGCGAGGCCGCGCAGGTTGGCGGGACGAACGATCGTCGCCGCGTCACTGATCGGCTGGGAGTTGACGTTGTACGACGGCACGATGTTGCGTACCAGGTTCGAAAGGTCGGTATCTCCCTGGTTCTGGAAATACTCACCCGTCAGAACGTCAACGGGGGCCGGCGAGTCCTCAACCGAGCGGGCACGAGCGCGTGTACCCGTCGTGATGATCTCTTCGATCTCCTCTTCCTGCGCAATTGACTGTTGCGGCAATGCAACAAGCGCCGGAAGTGCGAGAGCCAGCCAAACCCCTTTGGTTATGCTGAACTTGCTATCCACGATTTTTCTCCTGTTTATCGAATGCCCATGCGGTGTTAGCTGTGACCCGTTACAAGGCCGGGCGTTCAATGCCAACAGCGAATATACCCCAAGAACACGAGAACCTGCGTTGCAAAATAACGACAGCGCAGGACTGGGGCCCAACTATTCTATTTTGGAATAACGGAGTCAAGGGTTTCAGGTGATATCGTCGTGGCCTCGAACGGCGGTCCGGCGGGCCTGAAAAGCCCCGAATTCGGCGCCATCCGCGAGCTTCAGGCCCTTCGCGAGGAATTTCTCCACGTCCGCTGCACCCGGCGGCCCAAAATAGGCGCCCTCCGAGGCGGACTGGCCCGCTCCGCCCGCTTCCTCGCCGCGCTCGATCGCGCCGATCGCGCGGCCGAGTTCCAGGACGCCGTCGGCGTACAGGGCAAGCACGTTGGCGAGGTAGGTGGCGCCGTAATCCGCCGGGCGCCGCGTGATCGCGAGCACGGGGCCCGTGTCGATGCCCGCGTCGACGATCCGGTGCAGCGTGGTGCCGATCTCGGCTTCGTCGTGGAGCATCGCCCAGAACGTGGCCATCACGCCGCGGTAGTCGGGCAGGATGCCCGAGTGCAGGTTCAGCACACCGTGGACCGGTATGCCGATCGCGGCATCTTTCAAAATTCGCCGGTAACGAATCGAGACGACCAGGTCGGGGGACTCGGCCTCGAGCAATGACAAGCCCGCCGGCTCATTGGGCTGCGGCAGACTCTTCGCCTGCGTGAAGACCTTGCTCGTTTCGGGACGCGCGAGATACTCGCGATAAAGCCGCGCATCGATATCGGCGAGCGTCGCAAGCGCATCCGGGCCAGTCGACGCTTTCAGAGCGCCAGACCAGAATACGGTGTAGTCATGCCCCGGGTTGGCGGCGACGAGCGTGTCGAGGGCGTAGAGGCTCGCCAGGTCCTCGTGACCGAGCAGTACGATTTTCACGCGC
>JASJBG010000212.1 GCA_030066625.1 Woeseiaceae bacterium | reverse complement strand
GCGAGCATGCCGATCAGCGGCGCGGCCGACGGCAGCAGCAGGGCGACGAGCAGCAGGAGCATGATCGGAAAGATGACCTTCTCCGCCTTCGACACCTCGCGCAGCTGCACCATCTTGATCTTGCGTTCGGACTCGGTGGTCAACGCGCGCATGATCGGCGGCTGAATCATCGGCACGAGCGCCATATACGAATACGCCGCGACGGCAATCGCGCCGAGCAGGTCTGGCGCAAGCTGGCCAGCAACGTAAATCGCCGTGGGTCCGTCCGCGCCGCCGATGATGCCGATCGCGGCGGCCTCGCGAAGCGTGAAATCCGCCCAGCCCAGTTCGGTTAGCGACAGCGCGCCGAGCAGCGTCGCAAATATGCCGAACTGCGCGGCCGCACCGAGGAACAGCGTGCGCGGGTTTGCCAGCAGCGGGCCGAAATCGGTCAGCGCACCGACGCCCATGAAGATGATCAGCGGAAACGCGCCGGTCTCGATACCGACCACGTAGGCGAGGTGCAGCAGACCGTCGCCGGTCGCTATCTCGGCGCCCGGGATATTCGAGAGCAGTCCGCCAAAGCCAATCGTTACCAGCAGCAGGGGTTCGAACTTCTTGACGATGCCGAGATACAAAAGGCCGAGACAGACGACGAGCATCGCCAGCTGCCCGGGCGTGATCTGGTAGAGGCCGGAGCCCTGCCAGATTTGTTCGACGAGCGACATGTGTTCAGGCAATCGCGACGAGCGGATCGCCGACGGCGACGACATCGCCCTCGCTGATGTGCACGGCCGTGATGGTACCTGCCTTCGGCGCGCTCACGGCGGTTTCCATCTTCATTGCCTCGACGACCAGCAGCGGATCGCCCTCGGCAACCGTATCGCCAGGTCTGACGTGCACCTTGAAGATGTTGCCGGCGAGCACCGCATTGACCTCCTCACCGCCAGCGGCCGGCGCGGGCGCCGGAGCAGCGGCGGGCGCCGCAGCAGCAGCCGGCTGCACGCTCGCGAGTTCGCCGCTCGCGGCAACCTCGACCGTGAACGGCTTGCCGTTGACACGCACCGAGTACGTCGCCGGGCCGGATGCTGCCGGTGCCGTCGCAGACGGAGCGGCAGCCGCAGGTGCGGGTTCCGGCTCGCTGCCCGGCGCAGGTTCGAATGCGTCCGGGTTGTCGCGGTTCTCGAGGAACTTCAGGCCGATCTGCGGGAACAGCGCGTAGGTCAACACATCGTCGACAACGTCCTTTGCGAGCCGAATGCCCTTCTCGCTGGCGATCGAGGTGAGCTCGTCGGTCTGGTGTTCGAGCTCCGGTTCGAGCAGGTCCGCCGGCCTTACGGTGATCGGGTTCGCGCCCTCGAGCACCTTCGCCTGCAGCTCCGAATTCACCGCGACCGGCGTCTCGCCATACTCACCTTTGAGAACACCGGCAGTCTCCTTCGAGATCGTGGCGTAGCGCGAGCCCGACAGCACATTGATGACGGCCTGCGTGCCGACGATCTGCGAGGTCGGCGTGACCAGCGGCAGCATGCCGAGGTCCTCGCGCACGCGCGGTATCTCCTCGAGCACATCGTCGAGTTTGTCGCCTGCGTTCTGCTCACGAAGCTGGCTTTCGAGGTTCGTCAGCATGCCACCGGGCACCTGGGCCACGAGGATCCGCGAGTCCACGCCCCTCAGGCCGCCTTCGAACTTCGCGTACTTCTTGCGAACTTCGCGGAAGTAAGCGGCAATCTCTTCGACAAGGTGCATATCGAGACCGGTATCGCGGTCGGTTCCCTCGAGGGCTGCGATCAGCGTTTCGGTGGGCGAATGCCCGTAGGTCATGCTCATCGACGACACGGCGGCGTCGATCCTGTCGATACCGGCTTCCGCGGCCTTCACGCAGGTCGCCGTCGCCAGTCCCGTCGTCGCGTGGCAATGCAGATGAATCGGAATATCGATCGTGTCCTTGAGCCGGGTCACCAGCTCGAAGGCGTCATAGGGACGCAGCAGCCCGGCCATGTCCTTGATGCAGACCGAGTGCGCGCCCATGTCCTCGATGCGCCGGCCGAGGTCGACCCACATATCGATCGTATGCACCGGGCTGACCGTATACGACATCGTGCCCTGCGCGTGCTTGCCGACCTCGAGCGTCGCCTTGATCGCGGTCTCCAGATTGCGAAGGTCATTGAGCGCATCGAAGATGCGGAAGACGTCGACGCCATTGACGGCGCAGCGCTCGACGAACTTGTACACCAGGTCGTCGGCATAGTGCCGATAGCCGAGGATGTTCTGTCCCCGGAACAGCATCTGCTGGGGCGTGTTCGGCATCGCCGCCTTCAGCTCGCGAATGCGCTCCCAAGGATCCTCGCCTAGGTAGCGGATACAGGCATCGAAGGTCGCGCCGCCCCACGACTCCATCGACCAGTAGCCGACGCTGTCGAGCTTTTCCGCGATCGGCAGCATATCGTCGATGCGCATTCGCGTTGCCAGGAGGCTCTGGTGTGCATCACGGAGTGCGAGTTCGGTGACCCCGAGTGGTTTTTTGTCGCTCATTTAGTGTTCGCTCGAGTGCGTGAATGTGTCCTTGCGGGCGCTAGGAACGGCGCCGATGCTGGTCGATCGCCGCGGCAATCGCGGCAACCTCCTCGTCGGTGGGACCCGCGTCGACGGCGGGCTGCAGGCGTCGCGCCAGCGCAGACATCGTTGTCATGGCGCCGACGAGCGCGGTCAGGAACACGAATACCGTGCCCATTCCGGCCAGCATCAGCGTCAGTCCCTCATTGAGCAGGCTCGGCTGCATGTTTTCGCTCCGATCGCGACCTGATCTGTCGCGCTGGCGGCCGCCTTAAATGGCGCCCGCAAAAGCCGCGTACAAGCGCGCGATTATACTGAAACACCGGCGAAATGAACCGCTATGCCGGCGATCGGTTGCGAGAAAACCGCCTGCGGGGGGTCAAATCCACGCGAAACTGATTACACTTGCCAAATGGCTCGCCTGCCGCACTTTCTCCTCACGTCCGCCCTGCTCATCGGCCCACAGATACCGCTGGCGATGGCTGACGATCAGCAGCCGGAGGCCGCGCCCATCCCGGAGGGCGCTCGCATCGGCCGCATCAGCTTCGACCGCCAGAACGTCTTCGACACTTCGAAGCCGGAAGAGAGCGGCGCCTTCTACCGCTTCTTCAATCGCTTCCACATCATGACCCGCGAGTCGACCATCGCGAAGCAGCTGCTCTTCGATGAAGGCGACGTGTTCGATCAGCGCCGCATCGAAGAGACCGAGCGGGTGCTGCGCGGCAACAAGTTCTTCTTCGACGCGTCGGTAACGCCGGAACTTAATGACGACGGCGAGGTAGACATCAGGGTGCACACCCGCGACGTCTGGACGCTGATGCCCGAGATTTCCGTGTCGCGCAGCGGCGGCGAGAACAAGACGGTGTTCGGCGTTGAGGAATCCAACCTGTTCGGCCTCGGTCAGAGAGTCCTGATTACCCGTACCGACGACGTGGATCGAACCACCAACGTGTTCGAGTACACGAACCGGCAGGTTGGCAATAGCTGGGTTTTTGCGCAGCTCAGGCTTGCCGACAAGTCCGATGGCGACACGACGCTCGTCAACCTGTTCAAACCGTTTCACGAGCTCGACGCACGGACGGCGGGCGGCGTGACCTTCTACGAGGACGAGCGCCGCGACGCACTATATTTTCTCGGAGACGAGGCTGCCGAGTACCGTCGGCTGCAGGATCGCTACTCCGTGTTCGGTGGCATTTCCAATGGCCTGCAGGATGGCTGGGTCCGTCGCTGGACGGCCGGCGTCGTCTACGACGAAAACGTGTTTACCGATGCGGCCGAGCCTGTCCTGCCGCAGGCCGTGCCGGAAGACCGAAAGCTCGTCTACCCGTTCGTCGGCATAGAGATACTCGAGGACCGCTTCGAGAAGTCGGCGAACAGGGACCAGATGGAGCGTTCCGAGGACTTCTATCTCGGTACGCGAATTGCGGCGTCACTCGGCTGGTCGGATACCAGCTTCGACGCGGACCGGGACGCCCTCCTCTACTCGGTCTCGGCCGATCAGAGCTTCGGCTCGCTGGATAAGAGGGCGCTGTTGCTGAACGCCGCGGCCAGCGGCCGCGTGGAAGACGGCGACTTTGCGAATGCCGTCGTCGGTATCGATGCGCGCTACTACTGGACACAGTCGGCGAAGCGCCTGTTCTTTGCGACGCTCGACGTCAAGGTCGGCGACAACCTCGATCTCGACAACCCGATCGAGGTAGGCGGCGATACCGGCCTGCGCGGCTACCCGCTGCGCTACGAATCGGGCGAGAGTCGCCTGCTCCTGACCGTAGAGCAGCGCTACTTCACGGATTGGTATCCGTTCCGGCTGTTCCGGGTTGGCGGCGCGCTGTTCGCGGACGTCGGCCGCGTCTGGGGCGACAACCCGCTCGGCTTCGAAAACCAGGGCTGGCTCACGAACGTCGGTTTCGGCTTCCGGTTTGCGCCCACGCGAATCGGAACTCGCAAGATCGTGCACCTCGATGTTGCCTTCCCGCTCGACGGCGACCCGTCGATCGACAGCGTACAGATCCTGCTCGAGGCGAAGCGCAGCTTCTAGGCCGGCGACTAAATCACGCCATCACGTTCGAGCGATTCCAACTTGCCGTCATCGAGTCCCAGTAACTCGCTGTAGACCTCGCGGTTGTGAGTACCGAGCTCTGTTTGGCCCGGCCAGCGAATTTCGCCCTGCGTCTTCGACATCCTCGGAAACACGTTCTGCATTTTCAGTCCCGGGTACTCGGGCGTCGGCGTGTCGACAATTGCTTCGCGAGCCTTGTACTGCGGATCGGCCAGCATGTCCGGCGCGCGATAGATGCGTCCTGCGGGCACACCGGCTTCCTGCATCAGTGCATCGACCTCGGCGACGGTTCGCTCCGCGGTCCACGCATTGATGATGCCGTCCAGTTCCTCCATGTTTGCACCCCGGCGTCCATGCGAATTGAAACGCTCGTCGTCCGCAAGCTCCGGCATCCCCATCACCGCGACCAGACGGGCAAACACAGTGTCCTGGTTGGCAGCGATCAGGTAGATGCCATCCTTGCAGCGATAGATATTCGACGGCGAGATGTTCGGCAGGGTCGCGCCGGTGCGTTCGCGCACGTAGTCGCCGACGACGTATTCGCTCACCGTCGACTCCAGCACCGTCAGCACGGACTCGAAGATGGACGCATCGATCACCTGCCCCTCGCCGGTCATCTCCCGGTGATGCAGCGCCGCAAGTGCCGCATTGCAGGCGAAGGTCGCGGTGAGCGTGTCCCCGATCGAGAGACCGGTCCGGCTCGGCGGATGATCTGGATCGCCACACAGGTAGCGCATTCCACCCATCGCCTCGCCAATAGCCGCGTAGCCGGCACGCTTTGCGTACGGACCGGTTTGCCCGTAGCCGGACACGCGGACCATGATGATGCCCGGGCGAACCGCGTCCAGTGCAGCGT
>JASJBG010000211.1 GCA_030066625.1 Woeseiaceae bacterium | reverse complement strand
ATTGGTACGGTCGAAATTGCGATAGGTCCTTTCCATGACCTCGCGAACGATGTTCTGGTCGTTCGTCGTTAGCTTGGAAAACGCCTTCTTGTCCACCGCCATGAAGCCGAGCGTGTAGGACAGGGGCAGCTCGGTCATGTACTTGACCTTGGTGTGCCACTGCAGCACGAGTGCGCCGATGGGCGAGATCGCGACGATGTCGATCAGGCCGGTCTGAAGGCCGGTGAGCACGTCGGTCAGTGGCAGCGTAACCGGCGACAGATTCAGCGCCTGCATCGATGCATAGCTGACGTCGTCGCCCTCGGGAACCCAGACACGCTTGCCCTTGAGGTCGTCGAGCGAGCTGACCGGGGTATTCGACAGCACGACGGCGAAGCCGCCAGCCGCGAAACCGAAGCTGACGAAGCCGGCTTCCTCGAGACCGTCGAGAAGCTTCTTGTCCATGCGCTCACGGACGTACGCCGCTTCCTCTTCCGATTCGAAGATCAGCGGCAGGCCGTAGAGGTTCATGTCCGGGTAGACGGAAGCCAACGCGCCCGGCGTGAACGCACCGCCCTGCAGCGCGCCGATCCGAATGCGACCGAGTACCTTGGTGTCGTTACCCATGACGCCGCCGCCGTAATACTTGATCTGGACGCGGCCGTTGGTGCGTTCCTTGATCTCGGCAGCGCTCGCGCGCATGTCCGACATCCACTGCGAGCCTTCCGGCGTCACGGTGGCTATCTTGAGGGTCGCGGCGTTCGCGACGGCACCAAACGCAATCAGCGTCAGCGCGATAATGAATCTCTTCATGTCCAGTCCTATGGCTTTGCCCAAGCCGTAAATGCCATCAGAAATAGTCGTCGGCCTCGGCCAACAATTGTTTAGCGTCATCCTGCGCCATGACGTTGCCGAGCGTCAGCCCGTCCGCGTACGGATCGGCGGCCAACACCTCGTTCAGAAGCCGGTCATGCAGCTCCCGTTCGTACAGCAGCTTCGCGTAGCCACGTGCGTACTCGACCTTGGCGCTCAGGTCGCGGCCATCGCTCATCGCGATTGCCCTCTCGAAATGCTCGCGGGCCTCGTCTGGCTTGCCGCCCAGCGCCGGAGGCCGGAGCGTCAGCAGGATGCCCATGTAGGTGTGCGTCGCGGCCGACACGGAATCACCGGCGATGTCCAGGTAGTGATAGAACAGCGTCTCGACCTGCGGCAGCTCGGCGAGTGTGTCCGTCTCGGAGCTGTGCGCCCGCATGTACGCGAGCGTCGTGAAGCCGTACGTGTAAAGCAGATCCGCCTGTTTCGGTGTGACGCCGCGGACGGATGCCTCGAACTCGTCGAAGTTCATCTCGCGCCAGCCGCAGGCTTCCGAGTAATCCTCGCACATGGCCTTCAGTGCGTAGCGGCGCGCCTTGGCAGTCAGCCGCCTGGCACGGATCTCGTCGTCGGCGAACACGGCGCCGTAGGACGCGTACATCTCGGCGGCCGCCGACAGCATGTCCGGATCGTCGGGATTGCCCTCGATCAGGCTGTCGATCAGTACCATGTACGACGGGATTGCCGCCTTGGCGGTCTCCGGATCGTCCTGGTTCAGGACGGCCTTGGACAGGTTGTCGGCAAAGCCGCTGGCCGCGTTCGACACGAGCGATGCGCAGCCGCCGAGGAGCGGCAGCAGGCACGCGGCCACGGCCGCGCGTCGCACAACTGTCAAAAATGCGGTTTTCATGCCACAGAAGACCCTGTCACAGAGGAAAAGGTTTCAGCTTATTGCCCGTTACCGTCCACATAATGTCGACTGGCGCACGGATTTGACACTGTGGCCGATTTGCCCAGCTGGAAAAAACCAGCCGGGCCGCCATAACCGGCTGCTCGCGCTAGATTTTTTCCTTGATCCGCGCTGCCTTGCCGGTGCGGCCACGAAGGTAGTACAGCTTCGCGCGACGAACGTCGCCGCGACGCTTCACCTTGATGGAATCGACCGTCGGGCTGTAGGTCTGGAAGACACGCTCGACGCCCTCGCCGTGGGAGATCTTGCGAACCGTGAACGAGGAGTTCAGGCCGCGATTCCGCTTGGCGATGACCACACCCTCGAAGGCCTGCAGGCGCTCGCGGGAGCCTTCCTTCACCTTGACCTGGACAACGACCGTGTCGCCCGGAGCGAACTCCGGAATGTCCTTGCCCATCTGTTCCTGTTCCAGCGCTTCGATGATTTTGCTCATGATTCTTTACCAGATTCTTTCAAATATTCGTCGAGCAACGCCTGCTGCTCGCGATCCAATTGCAACTTTTCCACCAGGTCCGGGCGCCGCAGGTAGCTGCGGCCCAGGGCCTGCTTGTAACGCCAGCGCGCAATACGCGCATGGTCGCCCGACTTCAGCACGGCCGGCACGTCGAGTCCCGCCACGTTCTCCGGGCGCGTGTAGTGCGGGTAGTCGAGCAGACCGTCCATGAACGAGTCCTGCTCCGCCGACTCCGCATCGCCGAGCACGCCCGGCAACAGACGCGTTACCGCGTCGATCACCGCCATCGCGGCAATTTCGCCGCCCGACAACACGAAGTCGCCCAGCGACAGTTCTTCATCCACCTCGCGCTCGACCAGCCGCTCGTCGATGCCTTCGTAACGGCCCGACAGCAGCACCAGCCCCGGCAGTTCGCTGTAGCGGCGTGCCGTCGCCTGATCGAACACCCTGCCCTGCGGCGTCAGGTACACGACCGGACTGCCTTCGGGCACGCGCTGCCGCGCGCTTTCGATCGCGGCCGCGGTCGGCTCGTACTTCATGACCATGCCGGGTCCGCCGCCGTAAGGCCGATCGTCCACGGTCCTGTGCACATCGTCCGCGTAGTCGCGCGGGTTCTCGGTGACGAGTTCCAGCCGATCACGTTCCGCGGCCCGTCCGACGACACCGTAGTCGGTGACCGAGGCCACCATCTCCGGGAACAGCGTGACGACCGCGATTTTCACCTCAGTCCCAGCCCTAATCCCAGTCCCAGTCGACGCGAATCAGGCCTGCAGCCAGATCCACGTCTTTGATGACGTCGCCGGCGACGAACGGAATCAGCCGTTCGGTCTCGCCGTCCCGGACCACGAGCACGTCGTTGGCGCCGGTTTCCAGGAGGTAGGCAACGCGCCCGAGCGCCTTGCAATCCTGGTGCACGACCTCGAGTCCCTCGAGATCGCTGAAATAGTAGTGACCCTCGTCCGGCTCCGGCAGGTCTTCGCGCCGGACCGCGATATCACAGTCGAGCAGGCTCGTGGCCTGGTCGCGGTCGTCGAAGCCCTCGAGCCTCGCGATGACCGTCTTGCCATGTCGCTTGCCCTCGGCAAGCGTGTGCGTCTCCCAGTTTCCGCCCCTCTTTATCAGCCAGTGCGGATAGTCCAGTACCGCTTCCCTGGGGTCGGTGTAGGAGTACACCTTGACCCAACCCCTGACGCCGAAGAAGCCCGATACTCGTCCCAGCAGGACGGGCTCTTCCATCGGCGTCTCAGCTGGCCGCGGCCGCCTTGCGGTGCGACTTCAGCAGCGAGGCGACGCGGTCGGACGGCTGCGCGCCCTGGCCGATCCAGTAGTCGACCCGCTCGAGATCGATGCGCAGGTTCTCCTCGTGATCCCGGCCGACCGGGTTGAAGTAGCCGACGCGCTCGATGTAACGGCCGTCACGGCGGTTACGGCTGTCGGTCACCACGAGGTGATAAAAAGGACGTTTTTTCGCGCCAGCGCGCGAAAGACGAATGCTAACCATCTGATAATCCGTAAAAAATTCAGTAAAGGCGGACACGCCTGTGCTCGGGCCAGCCCGAGGAGACCGCGCATTGTACCGGTTTCAAGCCAAATGTGAAGCGTTTTCGGGGTCGGAAATTGTAAGTTTTTTATACGCTTACCGGTGCCCCGCTGCGGGTCCAAGGGACCCCGTGCGATGCCGCTCCGCGCTAGCGGCGGAAGCCGGGCGGCAGCCCCCCGCCCTGCATGCCGCGGAGCATGTTTTTCATGCCGCCTTTCGACATCTTCTTCATCATCCGTTCCATCTGCGTGTGCTGCTTGAGCAGCCGATTGACGTCCTGGATCGTCTGCCCGCTGCCGGCCGCAATGCGCTTCTTGCGGGAGCCGTTGATGGTCTTCGGGAAGCGCCGCTCGCCCGGCGTCATCGAGTTGATGATGGCCACCTGGCGGCGCAGTTTCTGCTCGTCGGCGCCGCTCTTGAGCGCGGCCGGATCGATGTTTCCGGGCATCGGCAGCTTCTCGAGCATGCTGGCGAGGCCGCCCATGTTCATCATCTGCTCGAGCTGGTCCTTCAGGTCGCCGAGGTCGAAGCCACGGCCCTTCTTGAGCTTCCTGGCCAGCTTTTCGGCCTTCTCCTTCTCGACCTTGCCCTCGAGCTCCTCGACGAGCGACAGCACGTCGCCTTTGCCGAGGATCCGCGAGGCCATACGGTCGGGATGGAAGGTCTCCAGCGCGTCGACTTTTTCGCCGACACCGATGTAGCGGATGGGCTTGCCCGTAACTTCGCGAACCGACAGCGCGACGCCGCCTTTCGCGTCGCCATCGGCCTTGGTGAGGATGACGCCGGTCAGCGGCAGGCTCTCGTTGAAGGCGGTCGCGGCGTTGACGGCGTCCTGACCCGCCATGCTGTCGACCACGAACAGGGTCTCGCGCGGTGCCGCCTTGGCGTGCACGGCAACGACCTCCTGCATCATCTCGCCATCGACGTGCAGCCGGCCCGCGGTGTCGACGATCAGCACGTCAACCTGCGCACGCTTCGCGTCGTCGAGCGCGCGCTCGACGATCGCGGTCGGTTTTTCGCTGGCGTCGCTGGCCGAGTGCTCGGCCCCGATCTCCTCGGCGAGGGTCTTGAGCTGCAGGATTGCCGCCGGCCGGTGCACGTCGACGCTGACGAGCATGACTTTCTTTTTGTCCCCCTTGCTATTGCCCCGGGTCTCGCCGGCCATTAGTTTCCTGGCGAGCTTCGCGGCGGTGGTGGTCTTGCCCGCGCCCTGCAGGCCGGCCAGCAGGATGACGACAGGTGGCTGGGCTTTCAGGTCCAGCGGGACCGTGGTCTCGCCGAGGATCGTGACGAGCTCGGCGTGGATGATCTTCACGAGGGCCTGGCCGGGCGTCAGGCTCTTGCTGACCTCCTCGCCAACCGCTCGCTCGCGGATGCGCTCGATGAACGACTTGACCACGGGCAGCGCGACATCTGCCTCGAGCAGCGCGAGTCGAACCTCGCGCAGCGTGTCCTTGATATTCGATTCGGTGAGCCTGCCCTTGCCGGCGAGGCTACTGGCGGCACCGCGCAGGCGGTCGCTCAGGTTGTCAAACATCCGTGGGATTCCGTCGTAGGAAAGCCGGCAGTGTATGCCAAATCCGAGCCCGGCGGCAGGTCGCCAGTGTGCTAGACACGCAGCACCGTGCCGCGGGCGAGCATCTGGATGTTGCGATCGGGCGCGGCGGTGACGACCTGTTCGAGGATGCGATCCTCTTCGCCGGGCTT
>JASJBG010000055.1 GCA_030066625.1 Woeseiaceae bacterium | reverse complement strand
CTACGGCGCGGACACGGTCGACTTCGCGCAGTCGCTCGATGAGGCGCTCGCGGCTGCCGAGCTGGTCGCGCCGTAGTAATGCTTGAGAAGGAAATTGTGGTAGTCGAGTACTTCGCCGAGCTTCGCGGCAAACTGCTCGCGGACAAACAGGTCGGAGACCCTGAGCGCGCGGCGCGACACCTTGTCTTCGTAGGCCGGACCGATACCGCGCCCCGTCGTACCGATCGCTTTGGAGCCTTTCGCACGTTCGCGCGCGAGGTCGAGCGCGGCATGCGACGGCAGGATCAGCGGGCAACCGGGGCTCACCCTGAGCCGCTCGAAGACCGGGATCCCGCTCTCCACCAGGGCATTCGCCTCCTTGACCAGCGCATCGAGCGACAGCACGACGCCGTTGCCGATGAGGCAGCTCACGCCGTCGCGCAGGATGCCCGACGGGATCAGGTGCAGAACGGTCTTCTCGCCGCCGATGACCAGCGTGTGGCCGGCATTGTGGCCGCCCTGGAAGCGCGCAACCGCCGCCGCGCGATCCGTCAGCAGGTCGACGATCTTTCCCTTGCCCTCGTCACCCCACTGGGTGCCGACGACGACGACGTTCTTGCCCATAAAGTCTTCCCGCTCTCGCGAAGCGCCCGCCTAGCCGCGGACGAGGTAGAGTAGGAACACGCCGATCACGATGATGACGAGTCCCGTCGTGCGGATGTGATTGTCACTGAGCCGGACGATTTGCGCCACCATCTGCCGATAGCGGCCAGGCGACGCAAACGGCAGCAGACCCTCGATCACGAGGACGAGGGCCAGCGCCGTCAGTATCTCGGTCCACACCTCGGCTTAGAGCCAGAACCTATCGCTCGCCGGACGACTGGTTCAGGTAGCGGAAGAACTCATTGTTCGGATCGACGACGATGAGGTCTCCGGACTGCCCCATGGAGCTGCGGTACGCATCGATCGAGCGATAGAATGCATAGAACTCGGCATCCTGGTTGTACGCATTCGCATAGATCTCCGCCGAGCGGGCGTCGCCCTCACCGCGGATGATCTGGCCTTCACGACGAGCATCGGCAAGGATGATCGTGCGCTGCTTGTCGGCCTCGGCGCGCTTCGCTTCGGCGCGCTCGCGGCCTTCGGCGCGACGCTCGGCGGCGATACGTGCACGTTCCGCCTCCATCTGCGCGTACACCGAGTTCGATACCTCTTCCATGAACTCGACCTGCTTGACGCGGAAGTCAATGAGCTCGACGCCCAGATCTTCGGCGGTCGGCGCCGCGGTCGCCAGCAGGTCGCGCATGAGCTCGACGCGGCCGACCGAAATCGCCTGCGACACCGTACGCTCACCGAACTCGGTGACGACGGCATTCTTCAGGATCTCACCGAGGCGCGCGTTGGCGACGTCGAGTCGACCACCGGTCGACGTGTAGAAACGCACCGGGTCGATAATCCGGTACTTGACGAAGAAGTCGACGTCTAGCGCTTCGTTCTCGGCCGTAAAGATGCGTTCCGGGCGATCGCTGAAGGTCAGGATGCGCTTGGGGAACTTGCGCACGGTTTCCAGCACCGGGATCTTGAACTTGAGACCCGGCGAGTAGTCCGCGAAGACGACCTGGCCGACGCGCAGCTTGATCGCGAGCTCGCGCTCATTGACCGTGAACAATGACAGGCCGGCGATCACGATGATCAGGCCGATGATGACGAACACTCCGAATCTTCCACCGTTCATTGACGCGTCCTCCGGTCACGGGCTTCCTGTCGGGTCGTAAGATCCGCCTGCGGCATCTGCGACGTCGGCTCGACGCCGCGGCCGCGCTCCGTCACCGGTGCGCGATAGCCGCCGCTCTCGAGCAGCTTGTCGATCGGCAGGTACAGCAGGTTGCCGCTGCCCTCCGAATCGAGGATCACCTTATTGGAATTCCGGTAAACCTCCTCGACGGCCTCGATGTAGAGGCGATCGCGGGTCACGCGCGGTGCCTTCTGGTACTCCTCGAGCAAGGCGAGGAAGCGTGCCGCATCACCTTCGGCGTCGGCGATGACGCGGTCGCGATAGGCCTGCGCATCCTCGAGGATACGGGCTGCCTCACCGCGCGCCCGCGGGATGATGTCGCGCGCATAGGCATCGGCCTCGAGATTGAAACGCTCGCTGTCGTTACGTGCTTTCTGCGCGTCGTCGACAGCCGACTGCACGGCCTGCGGATAGTTGACGGTCTCGAGCGAGATCGACGTAACCGTCAGGCCCGCTTCGTAACTGTCCAGCGTGCTCTGCAGCACCGACAGCGTCCGCGACGCGATTTCCTCGCGGCGCCCCGTGACGAGCGTCTCGAGCTCGCTGGTACCGACGACCTCACGAAGCGCACTCTCGGTAACGTCCTGCAGCGTGAGCTCGGGCTCGACGACGTTGAAGCTGAACTGCACCGGATCGGAACGCCGGTACTGCACGACCATGTCGATGAACACGTACTGTTCGTCGGCCGTCAGCATCTCCGTGCGATACGCGTAGTCCGTGACAACGACCGTGTTGACGATGTCGACGGTCTCGATCGGGAACGGGAAATGCCAGCGGAGGCCCGGCATCGTCGTCTGCGTGTATGCACCGAAGCGCTGCACGACGCCGCGTTCTGCTTCGTCGACGCGGTAGAAGCCAGTCAGGGCCCAGGCGACCAGGGCAAAGATGATGAGGAAGTAGCCGCCACCACCGCCGGGTGCCTTGCCGCCTCCGAGCAGGCCGCCGAGGCGGTTCTGCCAGTTCTGTACGATCTGATCGAGATCGTTCGGCTCCTGATCGTCCCGTTTCCAGGGATCCTTGCCGTTACCAGGTTCATTCCAGGACATAGTTACTCTGCTTTGTCTCCTAGGACGCTCTCGCCGCTTCGGAGCCAGAGGGCTCGTCGAGCGGTTCGAGCAGGTCGGCCGAGAGGTTCTCTCGCTTGATGAAGCGATGTAGGTCCCGCTCGGCCATTTTCAATTCGATTTTCCAGCCGCCATCATCAGCCGGCTCCTCGGCAAGGACCGCACCCAGCTCGAAAAGTTTGGCGCGCTGACGCCCCTGCGACGGATCGAGGTGAATCATGCCGTGGAGAGTCTTTCTGCGCAGACGATGACCGATGGCCTCGAGCAGCATCGGCACGCCTTCGCCCGTCGCCGCTGAGAGCCAGACCGCCCGGCCCTCGCCGTCGCGATTATTAGCGACTCTGGGCGCACGATCCAGCTTATCGATCTTATTGTACACCCGTATCTGCGGGACGCGATCCGCATCGAGCTGCTTGAGCACGGAATTGACCTGGCGAACCCGCTGCCAGCGGTTCGGGTCGCTGGCGTCGATCAGGTGCAGGATCAGGTCGGCTTCCCGCGCCTCCTGCAGCGTCGACCGGAACGCGGCGATCAGCTCGTGCGGCAGATCGCGCACGAATCCGACCGTGTCGGCCAGCACCACCGCCGCGCCGTCGGGCAGGTCGAGGCGGCGCACGGTCGGGTCCAGCGTCGCGAACAGCTGGTCCTTGACGTAGACACCCGCGTCGGTCAGCGCGTTGAACAGCGTGGACTTGCCGGCGTTCGTGTAGCCCACCAGCGCGACCGTCGGGATTTCCGCGCGTTCGCGATTCCGGCGATTCATCGACCGGCGGGTGTCGACCTGTTCAAGACGACTCTTGAGCTGGCGAATGCGATTGCCGAGCAGCCGCCGGTCGGTCTCGAGCTGGGTCTCACCCGGGCCGCGCAGGCCGATACCGCCCTTCTGCCGCTCGAGGTGGGTCCAGCCGCGCACGAGGCGCGTCGACAGGTGGCGGAGCTGGGCCAGCTCGACCTGCAGCTTGCCCTCGAAGCTCCGCGCCCGCTGCGCGAAGATGTCGAGGATCAGGCCGGCGCGGTCGAGGACACGACACTTGAGCTCGCGCTCGAGGTTGCGTTCCTGGCTCGGCGACAGCTCGGCCGACGAGATGACGAGTTCGGCATTGTGTTCCGCGATGGCACCACGAAGATCGGCCACCTTGCCGGCACCGATGAAATATCGCGGGTCGGGACGGCGGCGCGCGCTGACGATCTCCTCGACCACGATGGCACCCGCGGAGCTCGCCAGCTCTGCGAATTCCTCGCGTTCGGTTTCGTCAGGTGCGCCGTCGGTGCTCGCGTGGACGAGGATTGCTCGCTCGCCGCTCTGCGGCCGCTCAAACAAAGGCGGCCTCCCCGGGCGACGGGCGCAGGAAGCGTCTAGTCGTCACCGTCTCCAGAGTCGTCCGGCATCGGCAGGCGAACATTGCGCGACGGGACGACGGTCGAAATAGCATGCTTGTACACCATCTGGTTGACGCTGTTTTTCAGCAGCACGACGAACTGATCGAACGAATCAACCTGTCCCTGCAGCTTGATGCCGTTCACGAGATAGATCGATACCGGGACCTTTTCCTTGCGAAGTATGTTCAGGAAGGGGTCTTGCAGGGTCTGCCCTTTAGCCATATCGGGTCTCCTTCGTTTTTTTATTGTTGTCGAACACCCGTCCGGTGGCGCCGGTAGCCCAAGTCACGGAGTGTTCTGCCTAAGCGTCTAAAAATGGTATCAGGAAAGCGGATATAGCGTCGATAACGCCGTCTTCAAGCGGGTCGAATAATTCGAGGTCCGGCTCCGAGCGTAGCCACGTGATCTGGCGCTTGGCGAGCTGCCGGGTGGCGACCAGCGCCCGGTAGCGCGCCTCGTCAAGCGAACACTCGCCGGCAACATAGGCCCAGAGCTGCCGGTAACCAACGGCGCGCATCGAAGCGGCGTCCCGCACCAGCCCCTCACGACGAGACAGCGCTTCAACTTCCTCCACGAAGCCATTGTTTATCATGAAATTTAGGCGCTCTTCGATGCGCGCATGCAGCACCGAACGCGGCGTCACGTTGAGCGCCAGCTTTACATAGCGGACGTCGTCTTTGGGCTCCGCGGCGGCCGCCTGCCAATCCGACAGCGGTCTCCCGGAGAGCCGGAAGACCTCCAGCGCACGCTGGATCCGCTGCCGATCGTTGGGCTTGATACGGCCCGCCGACTCCGGGTCCACCTTCTGGAGTTCGGCGTGCAGCGCGGGCCAGCCGAGTTCCTCCGCCTCCGCGTCGATAGCGGCCCGGAGCGTCGGATCGGCGGCCGGAAGCTCGGCAATCCCGCCCGTCAGCGCCCGGAAATACATCATCGTGCCGCCGACCAGCAGCGGCACCCGGCCCGTTTCATGAATCTCGTCGATCGCCTCGCGCGCGTCGCGGACGAAGTCACCGGCCGAATACGGCTCCTCGGGTTCGCGGATGTCGATCAGGCGATGCGGCGCGCGCGCGAGCAGCTCGGCGTCCGGTTTGGCGGTGCCGATATCCATGCCGCGGTAGACAAGCGCGGAGTCGACACTAATCAGCTCCAGCGGGAAGCGTTTGCTGAGGCCGACGGCGATGTCGGTCTTGCCCGAGGCCGTCGGCCCCATCAGGCAGATGGCCGTGCGCTCGGTGGTCATCGGGCCGCGCTACCGGCCGCGCAGGAACAGCCGGTCGAGCTCCGCCATCGTGATGGCGGTCCAGGTAGGCCGGCCGTGGTTGCACTGGTCGGCGCGCTCCGTCGCTTCCATTTCCCGGAGCAGCGCGTTCATCTCGCCCTGCGTCAGGAGCCGGTTTGCCCGCACCGACGTGTGACAGGCGAGCGTGGCGAGGAACTCGTCGCACGCATCTTCGACCCGATTGCTCTGCCCGGCCTCGGCGAGGTCGCTCAGCACATCGCGGAGCATCGCCTCGGCGTCCGCATTCTTCAGAAGCGACGGAATCTCGCGAATCACGAGCGTCGTCGGTCCGCTGCGATCCACAACCAGGCCGATGTCTGCCAGCGTCGACGACGACGCCTCGACGAGATTCGCCTCCGGCTCCGATACGGACACCGACTGCGGCACGAGCAGTGGCTGACGCACGACCGCGCGATCGGCGTATCCGGTCTTGAGCTTCTCGTAGGTGATTCGCTCGTGGGCCGCGTGCATGTCGACGAGGACCAGCCCGTCCCGGTTTTCGGCCAGGATGTACACGCCTGCGAGCTGCGCGAGCGCAAAGCCGAGCGGCGGGACGTCGTCCGGCTCGTCCCCGGCAGCCGGCTCGAGGCGGGCCGCAGCCGCGCCGGCAAAGCGGTCGTACGCAGCCATCGCCTCACGAACCGGGTACGCGGTCGGCGTCGAGGTCGGCAGCGGCATGCTTGCCTGGTCGAACACCCGCGACTTGCCCACCGGCACCGGCGCGGGCGCCTCCCCACCGGGACGCGTATCCCGGAGCGCATGCTCCAGCGTCTGCGAAACGATGCCGTGGATTCGGCGGCCATCGCGAAACCGCACCTCGTGCTTGGCCGGGTGCGCGTTGGCGTCGACACCGGCCGGGTCCATGCTTAGATAAAGGACATACGCCGGGTAGCGACCATGGAACAGGACATCGCGGTAGGCATGCCGTGCCGCATGTGCGAGCGTCTTGTCGGTGACGGCCCGGCCGTTGACGAACCAGTACTGCAGGTCGGGCTGGCTGCGATTGAAGGTCGGCAGGCCGATGTAGCCAGAGATAGCGATGTCATCGACATCGCGCTCGACGTAGATCGACTGGTCGGCGAAGGCATCGCCACAGAGCTTCGCGATCCGGCGCCGGCGGGCCTCGGCCGTTCTCGCCGCCGGCAGGTCGAATACCGCGCGGCGATTGTGCGTGAGCTGCAGCGCAACGTCGGGACGCGACAGCGCCAAACGCCTCAGCCATTTCTCGATATGGCCGAACTCGGTACGCTCCGTCCGCAGGAATTTGCGTCGCGCGGGCGTGTTGTAGAAGAGATCGTGCACCTCGACCGTCGTGCCCTGCGGGTGCGCAGCCGGTCGCGGCTCGCTCAGGCTGCCGTTGTCGGCCTCGACCTGCCAGGCCGAGTCCGCTTCGGCCGTCCGCGAGGTCAGCGTCATGCGCGCGACCGAGCCGATGCTCGGCAGCGCTTCGCCGCGAAAGCCGAGAGAAGCGACGGCTTCCAGGTCCTCGAGGCTCGTGATCTTGCTCGTTGCATGCCGCGACATGGCAAGCGTCAGCTCGCTCTTCGGAATACCGGCACCGTCGTCACGGATACGGATCAGCTTGGCGCCGCCGGCCTGTACATCGACCTGTACGCTTTGCGCGCCGGCGTCGAGGCTGTTCTCCACGAGCTCCTTGACCACGGAGGCCGGGCGCTCGACGACCTCGCCGGCGGCGATCTGGTTGACGAGATGATCTGGTAGTTCGCGGATCGGCATCTGGGAACGGCCGCGAGGCTGACGGCAAAGCCGTCATTCTTTCAGAAAAAGTCGTGGCGTGCCTAACCGCCCGCGTAGACGGGAATCGACAGCGTCTGGCCGACGCGGATCTTGTCGCTCGAGAGGCGGTTTGCCCGACGGATCTCCGCCGCCGAAACGTTGTAGCGCTCGGCGATCTCCGAGAGCGTGTCGCCGCGGGAGATGACGTGGCGCACCTGCCGAACCGGCTCGCGCTTGAGCTGCATCGCAATGCGCGTGTCGGGCGGCGGATTCTCATAGAAGTAGCTGCGGATTCCGGCCAGCATTGCGTCCGCGAGCCGGCGCTGGTGACCGGCATCCTTGAGGCGCCGTTCCTCGGTCGGGTTCGAGATGAAGCCGGTTTCGACGAGGATCGACGGCATGTCCGGCGACTTCAGTACGATCAGTCCGGCCTGCTGCACCTTGCGCCGATGTACGTTGCCGAGACGCGCAAGCTCGCGGCTGACGTCGTCGCCGACATCCAGGCTCGCGCTCAGGGATGCGTTCTGCGAAAGGTCGAGCAGCACCGATGCGAGGACGTCGTCCTTGTCGTCCAGCGAAACCCCGCCGACGGTCGCGTTCTCGCGCTCGGCAAGCTGGCGCGCGGCCTCGTCGCTCGCACCCTTTAGCGAGAGCGCGTAGACGGTCGTGCCCTGCGGACGCCGATCGTCGACGGCATCGGCGTGAATCGAGATAAACAGGTCTGCGTTGTTACGGCGCGCGATCTCCATACGCTTGCGGTGATCGACGTAGTAATCGCCTTCGCGAATCAGGATCGCCTGCATGCCGGGCTCGGCATCGACTTTTTTCTCGAGCGCACGCGAAATGGCGAGCGCGACGTCTTTCTCGCGCGTGCGTGCCTTGCCGACCGCGCCCGGATCGTGGCCGCCATGGCCGGGATCGATCGCGATGACGATATCGCGGCCGGGGTTGTAGCCTTCCGAGGCGCGCTTGACGGTCCGTGGGCCGCCCGTGCGCTGCAGGTCAATGACGAGGCGATCGCCATACGCACTGTTCGGCTGCACTGTAAAGCTGCGCGAGCGCACCGCCGCGTTGAGGTCCAGGACGACGCGCAGCTGGCCGTTGGCACGTACACCGGAGCGTATCCTGCGCACGAGTCCGGTGCCGTCAGGCAGTGCGCTGAGCTTCTTCGAAAGCTCGCTGTCCTTTAAGTCGACGACGAGCCGGTCCGGGCCGCGCAGCGTGAATATCGAGTGGGCGACGGGGCGAGACAGGTCCAGGACGACCCGCGTGCGGTCGCTTTCTGACCAGATACGAACGTTTTCCACCGTCGTCTCTGCCTCGGCGGCGAGAGAGGCGGTCGTGAGGGACGCGGACAGAAGTCCAAGCGCCGTAAGCATTCGCAGTCGGGGCATCGCTCCCGGGTTCCCCTTCGTTGGAATTATGTCGGGTGAGTATACGAGAATTGGCCGAAATGCCAAGATTTTTACTGCGAAATTATGAAGATAGTCGACTAAGTTAATCCAGCGACTGAGACCTGAGTCGCTCCGCGAGGCCCGCGCCCCGCTCGCTCAATGGCTCGAGGCTCGCTGCGCGGCCGTCGCCAGCGTAGGCGAGCCGGATTCTCAGGTCGGCGCGTTCCGCCAGCTCCGGCGCGCGATCCGGCCATTCAACCAGCCTGAGGCCGTGGTCGAGCTCGTTCCAGCCCAGGTAGCGCAGCTCTTCGGCGTCGGAAACCCGATATAAATCAACGTGATAAATCGTACCGCCGGGCAAGTCGTAGGGCTCGACGAGGGTGTAGGTCGGGCTCGGCACGGCACCGGCGTGGCCAAGCGCACGAATCAGCGCGCGCGCCAGCGTCGACTTGCCGGCGCCCAGCTCGCCTTCCAGCAGTATCGTCCAGCCGCCGCGCTCGTCCGGCAAGGCCGTGGCAATCCGCTCCGCGAGCGCGATCGTGGCGCCCTCCTCCGGCAACTCGATGCTCACAAGGGGTTGACGACCTGCCGCAGGGCCGCGATGAGATCGCCTGCAATCAGTCCGCGCTCTCCCGCCTCGGCGGCCAGGTCGCCCGCCCTTGCGTGCACCTCGACGCCGACAGCCGCGGCCGTTGCGGGCTCGAGGCCCTGGGCCATCAGGGCCGCAATGACACCGGTCAGGACATCGCCCATACCCGCCGCCGCCATGCCGGGATTACCGGACGTCGACAGCCACGGCGCCGCATTCGCGGCGGACACCAGGGAGCCTGCGCCTTTCAGGACGATAGTGCCGCCGTAGCGCGATTCCAGCGCCTCGAGCGCGGCCAGCCGGTCGGCCTGCACGTCGCCCGCCGTCGATCCAAGCAGCGCGCCCGCCTCGCCCGGATGAGGTGTCAGCACCCGGTTGTCCGCCTTTGACGGCGAGGCGCTCAAAAGGTTGAGCGCATCCGCGTCCCAGACGGATGGCAGTTCGGACTCCGCAATCACGCCGTATATCGACTTCGCCCACTCCGACTGGCCGAGGCCCGGCCCGAACGCGACCACGTCGACCCGCTCCAGCAGTGGCAGCAGGTCGCGCGCCTGCTGCACGCCGTGAGACATGAGTTCGGGACGATTCGCCACGATCATGGCCGCATGTGCCGGGTCGGTTGCGAGACTCACCCGCCCCGCTCCCGTTCTGAGCGCCGCCTCGCCGCACAGACGTACGGCTCCCGGCATACCGGGTCCGCCGCCGACGACGAGCACGTGGCCAAAGTCGCCCTTGTGAGCAGCGCGCGGCCGCGGCTGCAGGTATTCTGTAAGCAGATCGTCGTCGATGCGCCTGAACACGGCTTCAACGGCGTCGCGACAGTGCGCGGGAATGTCGAGACCCGCAAACACGATCGTGCCGGCGAGCGTCGGGCCCTCGCCTAGAAACAGGCCCGATTTGAGCCCGACGAACGTGACCGTCAGGTCCGCGCGCACCGCGGCGCCGAGTGCCTCACCCGTGTCACCGTGCAAGCCGGTGGGAATGTCGAGCGCGAGCGTCGGTGCGGGATGCGCATTGATCGCATCGACGGCATCGGCAAACACACCCTCGACGGGGCGCTCCAACCCGCTGCCGAGCAGACCGTCGATGACGAGATCCGCATCGGCATCCAGGTCACCGGACCAAAGCATCACGACGCCGCCATTCTCGAGGAAGTCGTCGTGCGCGGTTCTTGCATCGCCCTTCAGGGCCTCGGGATCGACGACAGCGACGACAGAGACGGCTATGCCTTCTTCGGCGGCAAGACGGGCGACCACGTAGCCGTCGCCCGCGTTGTTGCCCGCGCCGCAAACGATCTGCCAGTGGGTCGCCGACGGAAATCGATACTTCGCCTCGGCGACCGCCGCCGCCCCCGCACGCGTCATCAGCGTATAGCCCGGGATGCCCTCGTCCTCGATCGCGGTACGGTCGATTTCACGAACCGCGGCGACCGGGTAAATTTCCTGAAGCGCAAGCATGCGCATGATTATACTGACTGCCGTTCCGTGATCACCCGGTCGTCAACGACGCATGCAGCGAAGCTTTGACAACATCGATCCCGTTTCACTCAAGGCGGACATCGAGCGCTGGGGTCGCGAACTCGGCTTCCAGCAGACGGGCGTCAGCGATGTCGACCTGGCAACGGCCGAGAAGCGGCTTTCCGACTGGCTCGAAGCCAGCTTTGACGGCGAGATGCACTACATGCGGCGCCACGGCAGCAAGCGCACGCGGCCCGGCGAACTCGTGCCCGGGACGATTCGCGTGATATCGGCGCGCATGGACTACTTCCCCGCCGACGCCATCGATGCGGAGGGCCTGCTTGATCACGACTCGCTCGCGTACGTTTCGCGCTATGCACTCGGCCGCGACTACCACAAGGTGTTGCGGGGCCGCCTGAAGGCGCTGGCAACGAAGATTGAGGCGACGGTGGGTGAATTCGGCTACCGAGTGTTTGTCGACAGTGCACCGGTACTCGAGAAACCGATCGCCGAGAAGGCCGGCCTCGGCTGGATCGGCAAGCACACGAACCTGATCAACAAGGATGCAGGCTCGTGGTTCTTCCTGGGCGAGCTGTACACGGACCTGCCGTTGCCGGTCGACGCACCGGCGAGCGGACACTGCGGGACCTGCCGCGCCTGCATCGACGTCTGTCCGACCGATGCCATTGTCGCGCCCTACCTCCTCGACGCGCGCCGCTGCATTTCCTATCTCACGATCGAGCTCAAGGGCTCGATCCCGGTCGAGTTTCGCAGTGCGATGGGCAATCGAATTTATGGCTGCGACGACTGTCAAATAGTCTGTCCATGGAACAAGTTCGCCGAGCCGACCGCGGAAGGCGACTTCGCGCCGCGGCACGGGCTCGATAGCGCCAGCCTCATCGAACTTTTCGAATGGGATGAGGCGACGTGGCTTGCAAGAACCGAGGGCAGCGCGATCAGGCGCATCGGCTATGAGCGCTGGCTTCGCAACATCGCGGTGGCGCTGGGCAACGCGGCGCCGACGCTGGACGTGATAAAAGCACTGCGCGGACGAGCGAACGACGAATCCGAACTCGTTGTGGAACACGTTCACTGGTCACTCGAAAAACAAGGAGAACAAATCGATGTTTGAGGCACCTGAATCACCGTACCTGGTTGCGTACGACGGCAGCTTCAAGGTCAGCGAGGCGAGTACGGTGGCTGTCACCAATGGCAGCCCGCACAAAGGCGAACACCGCAAGCTGCTGACAGACCACCTCAATCAGTTGCAACGTGTGCTGGCGGCCGGCGACCGGCATGCCGTGCTACTAGTTTTCCAGGCAATGGATGCCGCCGGCAAGGACAGCACGATCCGCGCGGTCATGCAGGGCGTCGACCCATCGGGCTGCCAGGTTTTCAGCTTCAAGAAACCGTCGAGCAAGGAACTCGACCACGACTTTCTCTGGCGCACGACGAAGTGCCTGCCCGAGCGTGGGCGCATCGGGATTTTCAATCGCAGCCACTACGAGGAGGTGCTGGTCGTGCGCGTGCACCCGCAGATCCTGGCGTCGCAAAAGCTGCCCGGCGAACTCAACCTGGAAACAATCTGGGACGAGCGGCTGCACTCGATCCGGGAACACGAGGAACACCTGGCACGGAACGGCACCGTGATCATAAAGTTCTGGCTCAACGTTTCCAGGGAAGAGCAGAAGCGGCGATTTCTCGCCCGGCTCGACGACCCGGACAAGAACTGGAAATTCGAGCCCCGCGACGTGGTCGAACGCCGCTACTGGGACGATTACATGGCGGCCTATGAGCACCTGCTCAATGCCACGTCGCGACCCTGGGCACCGTGGTATGCCATTCCGGCCGACAACAAGCGCTACATGCGTGCCCGGGTCGCAGAGACCATCATCGAAACGCTCAAGAGCATCGGCCTCCGCTACCCGGAACCGACCGACGAGGAGCGCCGCCAGTTCGCCGAATCGCGGGCGGAGCTCGAAGCAGACGGCTGAAGCACCCGAATATTGTCAAATACTGTGTCGCAGTCGATGTTCTGAAGGCTTCGGCAGCGCGAAAATGTCCGGATGGCAGACGTCCTTGCAATCAACTCGGACTACCAGCGCTCACTGCTACAGGCCCTGGAACTGTTTCAGGGCGTCGACCCACACGATGTCCAGGACCTGCTGCAGCGCTGTGACCGTCGCGACCTCGCGGCCGGCGAACTGTTGCTGTCGCCCGGCGCCAAGAACGAGCACGTCTTTATCGTTCTGTCCGGCGCGCTCAATGTGCACGTCGGCAGCCCGGATGCACCTGTCCTCGTGACGATGGAAACTGGCGCCTGCGTCGGCGAGATGTCGATCATCGAGGACCGTGACCCGTCTGCCTACGTCATCGGCGCCGATGCCTCTCACCTGCTCTGCATTCACCAGAGCGTCCTGTGGGAGATGGTGAACGCCTCACACGAGTTCGCGAAAAACCTGCTGGTCGTCTTGTCCGAGCGTGTGCGCAGCCACAACCGCGTCATTGCCGACAGCTATGGCGAGATCCGCAAGTTCGAACGCAATGCGACAACCGACGCGCTGACCGGTCTCGGCAATCGCCACTACATGGAAGAGACGTTCCCGCGCGAGATCGAACGCTGCGGGCGCGACGAGCGGCCGGTCGCGCTGATCATGGTCGACGTCGACAACTTCAAGGACTTCAACGACAAGTTCGGCCACGTTGCAGGCGATCGCGCGTTGAGAGCGGTCTCCGAGATTCTGAAGAAGCAGTTTCGTCCGCACGACGTGATCGTTCGCTACGGCGGCGACGAATTCGCCGTGCTACTGCCGGACGTCGATGCGGAACTTGGACTCGCGATTGCCGAGCGCGTGCGTCGCGCCGTTTGCGGCAAGACCGCGGACGGCGAGGATTCCCTCATCCAGATACCCATACGCGTGTCGATGGGCGTCGCTGCACTCGACAAGGGCGGCGAACTCGAAGACCTGATTCGCGCAGCGGACGCTGCGCTGTATCGCGCGAAACGCGCCGGCCGCGACCTCGTCTCGAACTAAATCGTTACCACCACGTTGTCGATCAGCCGCGCCTTGCCGAGGTTAACGGCGGCAAGCACGACGAGTTCGTCACAGTCGCGATCCGGCACCGCGAGATTCTGGGCCCGCCTCACCGCGACATAGTCAATCTCGAACCCGGCCGCCTCGAGCTCGGCAACCGCCTCTTTCTCGATATCCGAGAACTCGCGACTACCGCTCTGCAGCTTCTGGCCGGCCCTGTCCAGCACGGCGTGCAGCGTCGGCGCAATCGCGCGTTCCTCCTCAGTCAGGTACTGGTTGCGCGAGCTCATGGCGAGGCCGTCCTTTTCGCGCACCGTTTCGGCCGTGATGATTCGGATCGGCAGGTTCAGGTCCTCCGCCATGTAACGAATGACGAGCTGCTGCTGGTAGTCCTTCTGGCCGAAGATGGCCACGTCGGGCTGCACGAGCGCAAACAGGCGCGCGACCACGGTCGTGACGCCGTCGAAGTGACCAGGACGCGACGCGCCACAGAAGTTCTCCGTCAGGCCTGGTACGGAGACAACCGTGGCGCAGTCATGACCGAACGGATACACCGTCTCGTCGTCGGGCACGAACAGCACATCGGCAGAAACCTGCTTCAGCCGGCGGGTGTCGCGCTCCAGCGTACGCGGGTACTCATCGAAGTCCTCGTCCGCGCCGAACTGCGTCGGATTGACGTAGACCGAAACGACGACACGTTCAGCGTGCTCGCGCGCGAGCTCGACAAGCTTGACGTGACCCGCATGCAGATTGCCCATCGTCGCGACGAGCGCAACGTGATCCTTCGCGTGCCGCCACGCGGCGAGCTGCTCCAGCAGCTCTTCCTTGTCCTTGATGATTTGCACCAGTTGATCCTTCCTAGGAGAAACAGTGCTCCGGCGCCGGGTAGCTGCGGTCTTTCACCTCCGCGACGAATGCCTCGATTGCCGCCAGCGGCGAATCGTGAGACGCCTGGAAATTCTTGACGAAGCGCGGCGTGCGCCCCTGGGTAATATCGAGGATGTCGTAGAGCACGAGAATCTGGCCATCGAC
>JASJBG010000054.1 GCA_030066625.1 Woeseiaceae bacterium | reverse complement strand
TCGAGCTGCCGAGCCAGTTCATGGAGAACTTCGCCTGGAGCTACGACGTGCTCGAGCGCTGCTCGTCGCATTTCGAGACCGGCGAGCCGCTGCCGCGGGAAATCTACGATCGCCTCGAGGACAGTCGCCACCTCGGCGCGGCGCTGGCAATGCTTCGCCAGCTCGAGTTCGGACTGTTCGATTTCCGACTGCACACGGAGTACGACCCCGACAAGGGCATCGATGTGCTCGGCGTGCTGAACGAGGTACGCAAGGAAGTCAGCCTGCTACGGCACCCCGACTACAACCGCATGTCGCACAGCTTCGCGCACATCTTCTCCGGCGGCTACGCGGCCGGCTACTACAGCTACAAATGGGCCGAGGTGCTGGCGGCGGACGCATTTTCGGCGTTCGAGGAGGCCGGTATCTTCGACCGTGCGACGGCCGAACGCTTCCGCACCGAGATCCTCGAGGTCGGCGGCAGCCGCGACTTCATGGAAGCGTACGTCGCCTTCCGTGGCCGCAAGCCGACGATCGACGCCCTGCTGCGCCTGAATGGCATCGCCACCGACTAGACCGTGAAGCTCGCCACCTGGAACGTCAATTCGCTGAAGGTGCGTCTGAACCAGGTACTCAACTGGGTCGACGCAAACCAGCCGGATGTGCTGGTGCTGCAGGAGATCAAGCAGGTCACCGAGCAGTTCCCCGTTGAAGAGTTTGGCGAGGCCGGCTACGACGCGATCGCCAGCGGCCAGAAAACCTATAACGGCGTCGCAGTGCTCGCGCGCAGGGAACCCGCGGACCCGGTGACCGACTTTCCGGGTTTCGAGGACCCGCAGCGGCGCATTCTCGCATCGACGATCAGTGGCGTACGCGTCGTCAACCTGTACGTGCCGAACGGCTCTGAAGTCGGCTCCGAGAAGTACAAGTACAAACTCAACTGGCTGGATGCGCTGCACGGGTTCCTGAAGGACGAGCTGCAACGCCACGACAAGCTCGTCGTGCTTGGCGACTTCAACATCGCCCCGGCCGACGAGGACATCTACGACCCGGTCAAATGGGGCGACTCGATCCTCGCGAGCCCGAAGGAGCGGGAGGCGCTGCAGAAGGTGATGTCGCTCGGCCTGACCGACGTCTTTCGAAAGTTCGACCAGCCTGAGAAAACCTACAGCTGGTGGGACTACCGCGCCGCCGGCTTCCGTCGCAACGCGGGCCTCCGGATCGACCTGATCCTGACCAGTGACGCACTGACCGAAGCCTGCGTGGCCAGCTACGTCGACAAGGAGCCACGTAGCTGGGACCGGCCGTCCGACCACACACCGGTGGTCGCCGAGTTCTCGCTATAGGCTGGCCATCCGGCTGATATCATCGGGCCAGTTCCCTGTGACGGAGGCCCACCATGTTCCGACTCTTCCTGCTCACCGTTGTAGCAGTACTCATTGCGCTGCCCGAGACGTCCGTCGCCGACGGCCACGAGCAAAAAGCCGTGCTGATCACGGGTGCCACGACCGGCATCGGCCGCATGGCCGCGGAGCGGCTCGCCGAGGCCGGCTATTTCGTCTACGCCGGTGCTCGCAAACAGAAGGATATGGACGAGCTCAATGCGATCGACAACATCATGGCGGTGCGTCTCGACGTTACGGTCCAGGAGGACATCGATGCCGCCGTCGAGCTGATAGAGAAAGAAGGCCGCGGACTATGGGGCCTCGTGAACAATGCGGGCGTCAACGTCATCGACCCGCTGATCGAAGCGGACGAATCCGATCTCGAGTGGCTGTTCGACGTTAACGTTTACGGTGTGTTTCGCGTAACGAAGGCCTTCGCGCCGATGATCATCGAATCTCGTGGCCGCATCGTGAACATCAGCTCGATCGCCGGCGTCCTGTCCGGCGGCCTTACCGGCTACGGCATGTATGTGATGAGCAAGCACGCTGTTGAAGCGTTCACCGACCAGCTCGCGTGGGAGATGATGCCGCTGGGCGTATCGGTCAGTGCTGTCGAGCCCGGTAACTTCCAGTCACAAATAGGCGAGTCCCGCTGCCGGCGGATGCGCCAGAACCAGGCCAACAAAACCTACCGCTACTATGCCGAAGACATGGCGGTGTACATCGACCTCTGTCAGCAGCGCGCTGAGGGCAAGGCAACGAGTAGCGGGCCGTCCCCAGAGCCCGTCGCTGCTGCAATCGAACACGCCCTGTTCGCCGAGCAGCCGAAGGAGCATTACCTGGTCACGGGCGACCCGATGGAGGCACGCCTGACGCTCGGCAAGGCCATCGAAGAAGCCGCCCAGCTGAACCACAGCCACGAGCATAGCCTGAGCCGTGACGAGCTGGTCGAGATGCTCGATAACGAGATCGCGATCGCCGGGGGTGAACAGCCACGCGGCATGCCCGGCTTCTATGACGGTGAGAACTCGATGACGGATGAGTAAGGCGTGTCAGAAGAGTTCCGGAAACGCTGGCTGGACGGCAACTCAGGCTGTGGGTACCCGATAGCGTTCGTTAAGGTAAACGACGACACTTTGCCGACCGAGGCAGCGCCGGGGCTTACGTTCCGGCCGAGCGCACAAGCCCGTCCCATCTGGGAAACGTGGAATCTCGATCCCGGCTGGGTCAGTAAAGAGAGGGACCGGCTGTCCCGGTATCTCGAATTCGGTAGCGATGGTGCCGGCAATCCGATCTGTCTCGAACGCGACCGTGGCTCGGTCTGGCTGCTCGATCATGAAGACGATTTCTCTGCACAGTTCGTCAACACGAGTGTCACACAGCTCGCCGAATCCCTGCTTGCGTACCTGGGTGAGCGCAACGCTGACGTTTTCCGGGCTGCCATTCAAGGGATCGATTCAGCGGCGATGGCGGACGACGCATTCTGGGCATTTGAGGCGAACGTTATCGGCGCAGAGTGAGAATTCGGCCACGCCGATGAATCGCTAACGAAAAACCAGCTTTTCCGAATTGTTCGGTAATGCCAGCATAGTGGTCACTGAAGAGCGAGGTGACCACGATGACGCATGTACGAACTACGATCCGGGGGCTGGCTGCGGGATTCATGCTGGCGGCGGCGATGGCCGTACATGCAGATCCGCTCCCACAGGATGACGAAGCTGCTGCAGCGACGGACGACCTCATCGAGGAAATCATCGTGATCGGCAAACCCCGCGACTTCAACAAGGCGCTGAAAGCCGAGCTCGAGAAGACACTTGATGAGTGGCAGGAACGCCAGGCGGCGGAGGAACTGACGCGCGCCGAGATGCAGGAGGAGGCATCGCGAATTCGCTTCGGCTACAAGCCCGACGAAGACGATCTCGATGCGCCGGACTACCAGCGATTGCCGTTGGACGTCGTGCAGCCGGCAAGCTTTTTCTCGCTCGGTTTCTGACGGCAGGAACCGCCCAAACAAGCCGTCTGTAAGATAAACCGACAGTTTGAGCGACCACGGCACACATACGTCTGTGAACGCCGACAAACTTTTGACAATAAGAAAATTTTAACGCGCTAGGACCGAACCGCTTCTGTAAACTTGGGCGGCATGCATGCGGCCGTCCGACAGAACAGGCACGACAGACGCAACGACTACGACGTTACCAATACCGTCCAGGTATCGAGCCCGCCCGCCGTTCGCAACGCCGTTCACGAGATCTTTAGCGAGACCTTTCCGGGGGCCTCGTTCGACAAGCTGTGGCTGGCTTTCTACGACTTCGAGCGACTGTTCACAGGCCGATACCCGGGCTACATGGGCTGCGACACCACCTACCACGACATGCAGCACACGCTCGACATGACGCTGGCGGTTGCCCGCCTGATCGCCGGCTACGAGAAAAGCGTCGAACCCAATGACCGCCTCGGCGCCCGGCGTGCGCTGATGGCCGTCGTCACCTCGCTGTTCCACGACGCCGGCTACATACGCCACGGCGAGCGCGACGAGGACTTCATCAACGGTGCCGAGTTCACGATGTACCACGTCTCGCGCAGCGCGGACTTCCTGCGCCGCTACCTGCCCGAGCTCGGCATGTCTGCCGACGTCGGCGTATCGAGCATGATTGTGCATTTCACCGGCTACGAGCTCGATCTCGACCACATCGAACTCGACGATCCGCGCGACATCATCTGCGGCCACCTGATCGGCACGGCCGACCTGATCGCGCAGATGGCCGATCGCTGCTACCTCGAGAAGTGCAGGGACCGTCTCTACAGCGAGTTTGTGGTCGGCGGCGTCGCCGTGGAAAATGCCAAGCCCGGCGAATACATCGTTCGCTACAAGTCCGGCGAGGACCTGCTTAAGAAGACCCCGGTGTTCTACCAGCAGGTTATGCGCGACCGGCTGAACAAGAAGTTCAATCGCGTATACCGCTACGTCGAGGTCCTGTACGAGGGCCACAACCCGTACATCGAGGCGATCACGAGCAACATCACCCACCTCGTGCGCATCATCTCGACGGGGGACTGGTCACTGCTCAGGCGCAGGCCACCTTACTTCCTCGGCGTTTCCGACGCCGCGCGCGAGATGGACAGGCTCGTCAAGCGCCACCTGGCCTCGTTCAAGGGCCGGGCGATCGAGGCGAAGGACGGCTTGTTAATGCCGATCTGACATCGGCACGAAACCTCTCGTCGACCGGACCCGGTCGAGCCACGCGTTGATCCGCGGATAGTCTTCGAGATTGAACCCGCCCTCATGGGCCACGTGCGTGTAGGCGAACAGCGCGATGTCGGCGATGCTGTAGCGATCGTTGGCGAAGAACGCGTGATCGCCGAGGTGTTCTTCCATGACGTCGAGCGCCCGGTAGCCGCCCACCCGTTTTGCTTCGAGGTCGGCCTGCCTGTCGGGCGGGTTACCGAGATACTGGATGATGAAGCGCGACGTCGCGATGTACGGTTCGTGACTGTACTGCTCGAAGCACATCCACGAGAGCACGTTCGCTCGCGCGAAGCGGTCGTCGCCGGCAAGCTCCGAGCCGTCCGCGAGATACGACAGGATCGCGTTCGATTCCGGCAGGCAGCGACCGTCAGGAAGGACCATGAGCGGCACCTTGCCGTTAGGGTTCATCGCGAGAAACTCGGTCGTCCGCGACTCGCCCTGCATGATGTCCGTCTCACGCCAGTCGTGACCGATGTCGAGCTGCGCGCAGGCGAGCTGCAGCTTGTAGCAGTTGCCGGAGATCGAATCGCCGTAGATGACAGGCTTATCCATTATCCTGCGCTTTGTAGATGCGAACGGCCTGGTACTCCCGGCGTGTCAGCCGCCGCGTCGAGAAGAACGCCGCCAGCCCTGCGCCCATGAAGGCGTACACGATATCGGCCGACGTCATGACCTCTTCGAAGAATACGGGCCACGTGTAGCTCGTCACGTTTCTGAGAATCGTGAATATGCCGGTGTCGAACTCGTTGGCGGTTGTCGCTGCGGCAATGATGACGTTGCCGATCAGTGCACCGACGATCGTCAGGCCGCCGGCCAGCAGCGGAAAGCGGCCGTCGAAACCCTGTCCGGCGCGGCGCACGGCCATGCCGACGAGGATGCCGAGCAGCAGGGACAGCCACGGCAGGACCCGGTTGAACAGGTCGGATACGAGCAGCCACAGTGTCGAGAAGACGACGACGGCAATCAGGCCCGCCATCACCGCCTGGCGCAGCGACTGCGCGCGGACCAGCCGCTCGCCGTCGGCGGCGTCTGGCGGCGCGTGCCCGCCGGGCGCGTGCTTCTTCCTGAGACGCAGGATCTTCGGGGTATCGGCGTTGCTCATCGTGGTTTATGCGTTCGGCGCGTAGTGTAGACTTCGCGGACGTTTGCGATCCCGAAACCTTACCGGAGCCCACGTCGATGAGCCATCCCGTTCGCCGCCTCGCCATTGCCCTGACCGCCGCCACATTGCTAGCCGTCCTTTTTGCAGCCGGCGCCCCGACGGCCGCCGCCCAGGTAGCGCCGCTCGACGAGCGCATTGCCCAGGCGCAGTCGCTGATTCGCGCGGGCACCCGGCAGGTCCTCGAGGAAGAGCTGCTGCTGACCGATGACGAGAAGGCAGCCTTCTGGGCGCTCTACGACGAGTACGATGCCGAACGCGAGAAAATCGGTGAGCGCTACATCAAGCTCGTCGGTGCCTACATACGACGCTACGAGGCCGGCACGCTGACTGATGACGACGCGGACGTGCTGCTCGATGCCTACTTCGACATCGAAATGGACACGCTGCAGCTCGAGCAGCGCTACCTGCGCAAGTTCCGCAAGATCCTGCCGGGTATCAAGGTCGCTCGTTTCTACCAGCTCGAGAACAAGATCCGCGCCGAGGTCGACGCGGCGCTTGCGCTCGCTATACCGCTGGCCGACCCGCGTTAGCCCGCGTCATGCTCGACGGGTGCCTGCTCGGTAAGCCCGAAGATCTTGAGTGCGAACGCGTAGTCGTGCGTCCGCTCCTTCATGCGCTCGAAGCGGGCGGCCGAACCGGCATGGCCCGCCTCCATGTTCATCTTCAGGAAGAACGGGCCGCCTGATGCCTCCTCACGCATGCGCGCCACCCACTTCGCGGGCTCCCAGTAGGTGACGCGGTAATCCGTCAAACCCCCTGTTGCCAACAGCGGCGGGTACTCGACGTCATCGCGAATGTTGTCGTAGGGCGAGTAGGCGGCAATCGTCGCATATGCCTCGGGATCGTTGATCGGGTCGCCCCACTCGACCCACTCGGGCGGGGTCAACGGCAAATCTGCGTCCGAGATCGTCGTGATCACGTCGACAAACGGCACCGCGGCTACGGCGCCGCCGAACAAATCCGGCCGGAGATTCAGGGTCGCCCCGACGAGCAGGCCGCCGGCCGAGCCGCCATAGATCACGGTCTCGCCTTTACGCCCGTAGCCACGTTCCTGCAGTTCCTCGGCTGCATTCGCGAAGTCGGAGAACGAGTTCTTCTTCTTCTCGAGCTTGCCGTCGAGGTACCACTGCCGTCCCTTCGCGGCACCGCCGCGGATGTGCGCCGTGGCGTAGATGACGCCGCGATCCACCAGCGACAGGATGCTCGTCGAGAACCAGGCCTGGATTGTCGAACCGTAGCTGCCGTAGCCGTACAGGAGCAGTGGCGCCGTACCGTCCACTGGCGTGCTCTTCAGTCGGAGCACGGTAACGGGAACCTCCGCACCATCGTCTGCCGTGATGAAGATGCGCTCGACGACGTACAGCTCCGGGTCATGACCGCTTGGTACTTCCTGGGTCTTCCTGAGCACGCGCTCGCGCGTGTCGAGGTCGAAGTCAAAGGTCTGCTCCGGCGTCGATGGCGACTCGTAGGTGAAGCGCAACGTGTCCGTGTCGTACTCGTAGCCGGCCGACAGACCGAGGTAGTAGGCGGCCTCGTCGAAATCGATCTCGTAGCTGTCCTCCTGCTCGTAGTCAGTGACAACGATGCGTGGCAATGCGTTCTCGCGCTCGAGCCGGATGAGCCGATCCTTGAACGGGACGAAGCCGGAGATGTAGGTACCGGACTCGTGCCCCAGCCAGTCCTCCCAGTTCTCGCGATCTGGGTTCTCGATTGGCGCGCGCACGATCTTGAAGTCGACGGCATCGTCGGCGTTTGTATGGATATAGAAGTGATCGCCGTGGTGCTCGACGTAATAGAGCTCATCTTCGAGACGCGGTGCGATCAGGACGGGCTCGGTACCGGGCGCCGCATCGGCGGGCAGGTAGCGGTACTCGCTCGAGGTACCCTTGCCGACGCCGATGAGGATGTACTCGCCGCTCTGGCTTTTGCCGACACCGAGGAAGTAGCTGTCGTCGGGTTCTTCGTAGACGAGGATGTCGTCTGCCGGGTCGGTGCCGACAACGTGGTGCTTGACCCGCTTCGGACGCTGATTGTCGTCGCGCTCTACATAGTAGAACGACTTCGAGTCCGCCGCCCAGACCGCGCTGCCGTCGGTCGACGAAATGGTCTCCTCGTATTCCTCGCCGGACGCGATTGTGCGAATGCGGATGTCGTAGTACTCGGAGCCGAGCCGGTCGACGCCGTAGGCGATCAGCTCGTGGTTCGGGCTGTGATCCACGGCCGCGATGCGGAAGAAGTCTTCACCTTCACCCTCGAAGTCGCCGTCATAGAGAATCGTTTCGTCGCCACCATCGCGCGGCGTGCGAACGTAGATCGGGTATTCGCCGCCCTCGCGAAAACGGACGGCATAGGCGTAATCGCCGTCCTTCGCCGGGACCGAGCTGTCGTCTTCCTTGATGCGTCCGCGCATTTCCTCGAAAAGCTGCTCGCGAAGGTCCTCCAGGTCGCCGGTCGCCGCCTCATAGAAGGTGTTCTCGGCATCCAGGTGAACACGGATATCGTCGTCGAGTTCGGCCGGATCCCGCAGGACCTCCTGCCAGCCCTCGTCGCGAAGCCATGCATAGTTGTCGACGCGCGTGATGCCGTGCTGCTCGATTTCCTCGGGCCGCTTCTCGGCGGCGGGCGCATCAGCGGCGAGCAGGGCAAAAGGCCTGGCCAGGGGATCGGTCATCGTCTTGGTATCCGTGGTCGTCTCGTCGGTCGATTTGGGGCCGCAGCCCGCCATTGCCAGCACTGCCGCCAGCGCGGCGAGCCGGGAAATGTGAGAAAGCATCGGCGTCTCTCCAGGGTCGGGTTCGCGAAAGGACCTGCCATTGTCCCGACGTGCGCCGCCTTTGCAAGACGCCAGCGGCGGATTTATGCACCGCTGTTGCACGGAATTACCGGCGAAGCTTCGCGTCGGGATCGAGGAAGAACATCTTCAGATAGCCCTGAGTCTCGGTCGTGATCCGCCACGGATACGGGATTAATGTCGCGATCGAGTAATGCAGGTGGCTGGGTGTGCCGGCCGCGTTGCCGGAATTGCCGACCGTACCGAGCCGGGCACCCCGGCCCACGAACCTGCCGAACGACACATCGCGACGCTTGAGATGAGCGTAGTAGTGAAACCGCCACTTCGGGCCGAGGACGACGACTACGTTGCCGCCGATCCCGAGTGTGCCGGAGAACACGACGACGCCCCCGGTCGCCGCAATGACGGGCTGGCCGGCTGGCGCGAAGATATCGATGCCCTTGTGCACGCCGGACACGCCCCACGGCTCGTACCAGAACGTCTGTTCGTTCCAGTCGCGGGTGGTCGCGCCTTCGACGGGGATGATCAGCCGCTCGGGCAACAGGTATCCCGCCACCAGCAGGGTCGCAAGTGCCGACAGCACGATTCGGCGGCGGCTCCGTCGTGGCGCTTGTTCTGCCTCAGAATCGGTGGTCACGCAGGCGTGCCATCCACTGCTCGGCCTGGTCGCGCTGGTAGTCCGGCAGGTCGGCGTTCTCGAGCATCTGCCGCGCACGCACCGGATCGCGCCGGGCAATGTTGTAGATCATGCGCACCTGCGCCTGGCCGCGCTTGTGCTCGTCGGTAATGTCGGCGACGAGGAGCATCTGCTCGTCGCTCGGATTCGACCAGCGGCTCGCGAGCTGCACGATTGCGTCGTCGCGCATCGACCCGGCCGGCAGGTTGACCACCCAGCGCTCGGCGGTGGCCGGATCGTTCTCGAACCAGACCGAGGCAAGCTGGCCCATGGCCCTGCCGCGCACACCCTCGTCCTGGATCTGGCTGAGCCAGGCGGCCGCTTCCTGCGGACTCGTCTGGCCGCGACGCATAATGATCGACGCGTAGGCGTCGTCGCGCACCCTCATGTCGGTCAGCTGGTCCGCGAGCTGCCGCGCGAGCATGACGTCCGACTCCGCGACGCCGGCGATCAGCGAAGCCTGCAGCTCAGCGTAGCCCGGCTCGCCCTCGAACTGGCGGACGAACGCCTGGGCCTCCGCCGGCGACCGCGACGTCGCCATGCGCTGTGCGATCTGGGCGCGAAAACTGAGCTGCGTACCCTCGTTGAGCCGCGGCAAAATGCGAATCGCCGCATCGAGGTCGCTGCGCAGCAGCGACCAGGACGACTGCTCGAGCAGGGCGCTGGCGCGATCCTCGTCCTGAGTGAGGATCCAGTCGACAGCGGCATCGGGATCCTCGCGCATCCAGCGCTGCGCGATATCGCCTTCCGCCTCACGCCGTTCGGCCGGATTCTCGATGATATCGAGATAGGCGAACGCCTCCTGCGGATCGTTCTGCGCGATCGTCTGCACGAGCATGCCGAGGACCTGGCGGCGCATGTCCCCCGTCACCATGCTCTGCGCCTCGGCGATGGCACGCTGTGGATCCGTGCGCGCGATTGTCTGCAGCACCGCCATCGCGGGGGAGCGAAAATCTGTCGTCGGGCCGCTATTCTCGCGCGCCCAGGCAAGAGCACGCTCGGGGTCCTTCGACGCTATCGCCGACGCGATAATCGAACTCGCGCCCTGTCGCTGCTCAACGTTGCCGAGCCGCTCGTAGAATTCGATCGCCGCGTCGAGGTCCGTGCTGGCCAATGTGCTCAGCGCACTCTGGAACTCGCCGCGATGCGCGATGTTTCTCTGGTCGCCGGCCAGCAGGCGCTCGAGCGTCGCCTTCGGGTCGTTGCGAGCCATATTGTTCCGGAGGATGTTTCGAAACTGGGTTCGCTGCCTATCGGTTGCGAACAGGTCCGCATAAGGCAGCGCCGCCTGCGGGTCGCCGAGTGAAACGTAATAAGCGAGCCAGGAGACGAGCTCGTTCTGGGAAGGACCTGGCGGCAGACTATTGATGTATTCGATCGCCTCGGAGGTCGAGCGGTCGGCCATCGTGTACAGGAAGCGTCCTCGCGTATTGCGGTCCGGCGGGATGTCGAGCGCCTCCTGGATCCGGTCGGTCGTTTCGTTGCCCATGAAGCCGAAGGCACGGTAAAGGCTCTGCGCGGCGAGGTTGCGATGCCGAGTCGAGGTCTGCGTTTGCGCCGCGAACAGCGCATCGTCGAGATCCCGGCGCCCCCAAGACCGCCAGACCGTCTCCTCGATGCTCTTGATACCGCGGAAGTATTCGGTACGTGCGAGCGCCAGCGCCGACTGCGCATCGAGCTCCGCGAGTCGAAAGAACAGGATCTGCAGCGCACTGATGCGCTCCATGTCGTCGGCGATGCGGTTGGCTTCGAAGATCAGTCCCTGGACGGCGCCCGCATCGGAGCGACCGGCGAGTGCGTACAGCGCTTCGCGGCGAGCGAACTCGGTCGGCAGCGCGTAGACCTCCTCCACGGTCGCGAGCTGTACGTAGCGTTCTTCCCGGTGCTGCTCCGCGATTTCGACGGTCATCGTCGTCTGCGTCACGATGTCGCGGACCACCGCGTCGGGTGCTTCGGGCTCCGCGCTCCGGGTGGCCAGGTACGTCAGGCCGGCGCCTGCAAGCAGGCCGAGTATCAGTGCAGCAGCGAGTCGAACCATTATCGGGCTCCCTGGATGCCGCGCGGTGGCGGCCTTCCAGTTTACCGCGATCTTAAAGCTACCGCTGCTCCCTGGACCGCTACGGCGTCTTGTCGGTAGCTGCGATTGCTGCCGTGAATACGACGTCGGTCGAACTGTTGAGCGCCGTCTCCGCCGAGTCCTGCAGGATGCTGATGACGAAACCGACTGCGACAACCTGCATCGCGATGTCGTTGGAGATACCGAACAACGAGCACGCGAGTGGGATCAGCAGCAGCGAGCCGCCGGCGACGCCCGACGCGCCGCAGGCCGACAGCGCCGCCACGACGCTTAGCAGCAGCGCCGTCAGGATGTCGACGTTGATTCCCAGCGTATGCGTCGCGGCCAGGGTCAGCGTCGTGATCGTGATAGCCGCGCCGCCCATGTTGATCGTCGCCCCGAGCGGAATCGAGACCGCGTAGGTATCGCGCTCGAGTTTCAGACGCTCGCAGAGCGCCAGGTTGACGGGGATATTCGCCGCCGAGCTGCGCGTGAAGAACGCGGTGACACCGCTCTCTCGAAGCGCCGCGAACACGATCGGGTACGGATTCCGGCGAGTCCTTACCCAGACGATCAGCGGGTTCACGACCAGCGCCATGATGAACATCGCCGTCAGCAATACCATCAACAGCTGCGCGTAGTTGGCGAGAACGGAGAGCCCGAACTCGGCGAGGTTGCCGGCGACCAGGCCGAAGATGCCGATCGGCGCCAGCCGGATGACGATGCGCACGATGTGCGTCACGGCATCGGCGATATCAGCAAGCATCTGTCGGGTAGCGTCCGAGGCATTGTGAAGAAACATCCCTAGCAGCACCCCCCAGACCAGGATGCCGATGAAGTTGCCATTCATGATTGCCGAAACCGGGTTGTCGACGATCCGGAACAGCAGGCCGCCAAGGACCTCGGTTATTCCCTGCGGTGCAGACTGCTCGACCTCGGTGACCTGCAGCGCCAGCGTCGTCGGGAACAGGAAGCTTAAAGAGACCGCGACAAGTGCCGCCGCGAAGGTGCCGACGAGATACATGCCGACGATCGGCCGCATCTGCGCGGCGTGACTGGCCTTGCGGTTCGCCAGTGCGGAGGCGACCAGCACGAGCACGAGCACCGGTGCCACAGCCTTCAGCGCCTGTACGAACAGGTTACCGAGCAGCATCGATGCCTTGGCGGCATCCGTGGAGATAAAGGAGAGCGCGACTCCGAGGACGATGCCGATCGCGATCTGCACGATCAGGCTGCCGCTCGTTATGCGGTCGAGGATTGCAGCCCACGGGCTGCGGGTCGTTGTGGTTGTCACGAGAGAGTCACCAGTCCCTTGAGCTCCGTCGGCGCGTGGGCGATGGACTGCGCGCCGGCAGACTCGAGCTCCTCGATCGACCCGTAACCCCAGGCCGCGCCGATCGCGTTCATGTTGTTGTTACGGGCGCCAATCATATCGTGCCTTCGATCACCGATCATCACGGCCGCTGAGTGCCCGGGACTCAGGTCGAGTGCGTAGGCCAGTAGTTCGGTCTTGTCGCCTCGCGTCCCGTCGAGCTCGGCACCGTAGACTGTGTCGAAACAGGGGCTCATCCCGAAGTATTCGACGATGCGCTCGGCATAAACCCTTGGTTTGCTGGTCGCAACGAACAGCACCGCCTGTTCCTTTAGCGATGCCAGCGTTTCGTGGATGCCTTCGTACGGTTCATTCTCCTGCCAGCCGACGTCGCCGAAGCGCTCGCGGTACAGCTCGAGCGCATAACGCGCGTCGCTACCAACGAGTTCCGCGAACGACTCGAGTAGCGGCGGGCCGATGAAACGGCGGAGCTCGTCATCGGTGGGACGCGGCACGCCGAGCCGTTCCAGCGCGTATTCGATTGAACGGCTGATACCGACGAACGGATCGGTCAGCGTCCCGTCGAGATCGAAATAGATATGCCGCGCCATGCGCAGAGCCTACCAGCCTTATGACCAATCGCACTGACGAACCGTCGCGTGCGACTGCTAGACTGAACGCCAGCCCGGAGGCCGCACATGCAGCTCGCGACGCAAAGCGACGTCGACATCCTCGCCGTCGTCAATCCGATCATGGATAACCTCATGCAGGCATCGACAGACATCGATCACGATGCCCACATCCGTGACTTCACGGAGCGCCTAAAGGCGATTGTCACACCCGAACACCTGCAGACCGTCTGCGAGCGCTACCAGGCGAAGTGGGGACTGCTCGACCGCCGTGAAGTGGTCGGAGTGTTCCGCCGCGCCGAGTCCGTCGCCGTCGTCTGGAAGCAATGGTGCACGAACACGGATGACGAATTCGTCGCGGAACTGGTCCTGGTCGAAGACGACGGTCGCTATCTCGTTGATCACGTGGTGTTTTTCTAGCGCCCAGCCGGGTCAGGCTTTCTTCACCTTCAGGCCCATGGCTTTCAGCTTTCTCACGTCCTCGCCGGCGGTGTAACTGTCCTTGTTGTCGGCCTCGGCGAGTGTGAGGTCCGCCAGCCGTTGCGCGTTGTCGCGATCGTCGCGGGCGACGGCCGCTGCGGCAGCGGCGAGGTAATCGCCCTCGTCCTCGAGAAAGCGCTGCCAGTCCTCGCGGCTTTCCGGCTTGTCGAGCCAGGTCACGGCGTCGCGAATCAGCGCCTCGACCTCTTCGCGAACCGATTCGAGGTCCGGCTCGCCGTCGATCGTCCATTTCGTCGTCTCGCCACCCGGCGGCTTGCGCTCTGCTCTCCAGACCGACGTATCCAGCGTGCCGGAGTACTTGTACAGGAGGCCGTCGATGCTCGCGCAGTACTGGCGCAGGGACAGGCTGACGTCGACGGGATCGTCCGGTGCTTCCTGGCGACCGGCAACATCGATGAGCGCCAGATGATTCGCGTACTCCCGCGCGTAGTAGGTGCCGTGCTTTGGTACCGGCCTCGCATAGCCGAAACTCTCGAGCAGCGCATCGACATCCGCGCGCAATCGGACAAACAGGTCCCCGTTCTTGTTTTCCGGCAGTGGCTGCAACAGGGGCTTGAGCAGGCTCAAGACCTTTTCGCCCGAGCAGGTCAGAAAATCGTCGTCCGCGAAAATACCCCAACTGCCGTCCCGCGCTACGAGCATGAAGCTGCCGAAATCCTTTTCCTGGTCACCCATGGTCATGCCCGCGCTTCTCGCCTTGCGTTCGAAGACGATCTCGCGCTCCGGTTGCTGCATCATCAGCACATAGCAGTCTTCGTCCGGGCAAATCGCCTCGTGATGCCATCGTTCCAGCATCGCGTATTGGTCCGTTCCGCCGCGCCGTGCGCGGGTATGGAGTTGGAGCGCCCGGTCGTACTTTGATGCGGTTGCGACGCGAATTGCGGCTCCGTCGCGATAGCTGGTCGGGTCGTCAGGGTCGTCACCGTTCATCAGCTTGTGTTTGAGTCTTGCCAGCCCGCTGCGAAAGTCCCGCCTCGACAGTATCCTGAGATCCTTGAAGCGATGCTTGGCGGACTCCGACTGCGACGTGAAGACGGA
>JASJBG010000053.1 GCA_030066625.1 Woeseiaceae bacterium | reverse complement strand
CCGATCATGCTTTGCCCCGGAGCATGCGCCGACGTGCCGCGGCCAGCAGCGCTCGCGAGTACACCTTGTGAAAGCCGAGCAGCGCGCTGTATCCGCCGTCGTTCCCGTCCCGAACCGGAAGACTGCGCGGGTGGAGCTCGGCGGCGGATACAGCGCGCTGCTCGGCTTTCACAAGGTGTACTCGCGAGCGCTGCTGGCCGCGGCACGTCGGCGCATGCTCCGGGGCAAAGCATGATCGGCTGGTCCCAATGAACGATCTCCTCGAGGCCGATGCCGCCGAGACGGCCTGCCAGGCGAAGATTGTCGAGGCATTCCGCCGTGGCGAAGGAATCGCGGATGCGTCGGCTGAGGTTCGCATGCTTGAGACTCACATCTCCTGGGTCTTCCTGGTGGGCGAGTTTGCCTACAAGCTCAAGAAGGCCATTCGCCTGAATTTCCTCGACTTCACGGGACTCGACCGTCGCCGGCATTTTTGCGATGAGGAACTCAGGCTCAATCGCAGCTGGGCACCCGAGCTGTACCTCGAGGTGGTGCCCGTGACGGGAACCTGCGAGCGACCGGTCATGGGCGGTGATGGAGACGCGATCGAATACGCGCTGAAGATGCGCCAGTTCCCGCAGTCGGCGCGGCTCGACAAGCAGCTCGAACTCGGCGAGCTGGATGCTGGCGATATGCGGCAGCTCGCGGAAGGAATAGCGGACCGGCACGCGGCTGCACGCGTCATCGACTTCGAAGGCAGGGAGCACGCGCTCGGGCTCGTTACCCAGCCCGTGCTCGACAACTATCCACACGTCGAAGCGATCGCCGACAACGTCGAGCTTGCCCGCGTTCGCGAATGGACCGAGAAGCGGCTCGAGGCCCTCGAGACGACGCTAATCGGTCGACATCGCAAGGGCTTCATTCGCGAGTGCCACGGCGACCTGCACCTCGCCAACCTCGTGAGACTCGAATCGGGAATCGTCGCGTTCGACTGCGTCGAGTTTGCGAGCGAGCTGCGTGACATCGATGTGCTCAGCGATATCTCGTTTCTCGCCATGGACCTCGCGGCGCGAGGCCGCCCGGACCTGGCCTACGTATTCACGAACCGGTATCTCGAGCGCACCGGCGACTATGCCGGCATGGTTCTCTTCGACCTGTATGTCGTCTATCACTGCATGATCCGGGCAAAGGTCGCGGCAATTCGCGCACGCGAGCGCGGCGACGCGGCGTCGAGGTCGCAGGACGTTGACGAGGTCATGCATTACCTCAGGCTGGCGATCCGCTGGATCGATCGCCCGAAGCCGATACTCGTTGCAATGCAGGGCCTGTCAGGTTCGGGAAAGACCTGGTTGTCGTCACGACTGCTGCATGCACTGCCGGCGACGAGAATACGGACCGACGTGGAGCGCAAGCGGCTGATCGGCGCGGAGGAGGGCGCCTGGACCGGCAGCAAGGCCGGCGAGGGCCTGTACGCGGCCGAGGCGCGCGCGGCTGTATACGATGACGTTCTCAACAAGGCGCGGCGCCTGCTCGCCGCGCGGCAAACAGTGATCGTCGACGCGGCACTGCTGGACCGCGCGATGCGAGAGCGCGTACGCGAGGTTGCTGCCGATGCCGGGTCCCCGTTCGTCATCGTCGAGGCATTTGCACCGCAAGAGGTACTGGTCGAGCGCATACGCGGACGCGTCGCAAGCGGCGATTTCGTGTCAGAAGCGGACCTCGCGGTACTCGACTACCAGACCGCGCATTCGGAAGCCCTGCAGGAGGACGAGCGCGCGCGTACCGTTCGCGTCGATACGTCCGGCGACACGGACCTCGGCGGCATCGTCGCGGCGATCCGGGAGAATGCGGCCGGTCAGGCGAATCAGTGAACGGTCGGCACTGCGCGGGCAAAGTGGCAGCGCGTTCCGTCGTCAAGCAGGATGGAGTCGTACTCGTCGATCGATCCCGAGAGCGATGAGACGAAGGAGAGAGCCGTTGCTTCGGCGAGTCCGGGACAAGGTTCCGCGAACTCCACCCGGAATCCCTGGCCAGATGGGTGGAACAGGAGCAGCACCTCGTTGCTCTCCGGACGCCACGACTCGAAGCTGCCTTCGGGCACTCGCTTCAGGGCGGCGCGGGCGGCGTCTTCGAGCGTCGTTTCTCCGAGCGCGGCGCGTCGCAGTTCTCCCGCGCGTTCCTCGCTGACCACGGTGACGAGCAGCTGCCAGTCGATCTCCCGTCCGACAACGCGCAGTTCGTAGCTGCCGGCCCGTTCGAACAGGCGCTTGCCGCTGCCGGTGTCGCGCAGTTCGACGACCTTGCCCAGCAGCTCGCCCGTCTCACCGTCATGCAGGCGGAGCTCGAAGATAGTCAGGCCGGTGGTTCGCGCCGTCGCCGTCCAGTCGAGCAGCCACGGACCGTCCGTCGCGAAGACGGCCGATCGGCCGCTGCCTACGCCATCGAAGCGCCAGTCTTCGGCGCAGGCGAGCGTGGACGCGGCCAGCAGGCCCGCCAAGGTAGCCGCCCGAAAACGCCGCGGCCGACGGCTCACGGCACTACTTGGACGCTTTGACGCGTACCTTCTTCCTGGTCGTTTTCTTCTTGGTCTTTTTCTTCTTCGACGCGGTCTTCGTCACCGCATCGGCCTTCATGGCCTTGACCGTCAGGATGCCGTTCTTGAAGTCAGCGGTGACGCTCTTCACGTCGATCTCGCCCGGCATCTCGATGCGCCGATACACGTCCTCGCTGCGGAACTCCGACCAGCGTATCGTCGCCCTGCCTTTGGTTTCGGGCTCGGACTTCTTGACCGTGGTCGCGGCCTTGGCGATGACCTCGTTCGGCGTCGCCGTTACCGTGATGTCCTTGGCCTCGAATCCGGCCAAAGCGACTTTGCTGATGTAGTACTTGCCTTCCTCGAGCAGCTCGGCCGTCGGCCAGCAGATCTCGCGTTCGGCCTTGTACCAGTGCTCGAGGTCACGACCCTCGCCAAAACCGTGTTCGGCAAACAGTTCGTGGGCCCGTTCGCGAATGCGCTCTACCACCTGTTCGAACTCGGCGAACACGGGTAGGGCACGTTCCTTGGAACTGGGGACTTTTTCGATGTTGGGTTTTGCCATCGGACTCTCCTGTGGGGGCACAAATGAAGATGTGCCGAGCAGCCGAAGGACGCCCGGCCCAAGCGATGGACAGGTTACGTCACTCGTATTGCAGGCTTATTGTGCGCCCGGCTTCAAGGCGCGCAAATACGTAATTATCCGGTTTCCCCGATGTCCTCGTGCCAGAGTTCGGGGTGTTCGTGGATGAAGGTCGTCATCAGATCGACGCAGTCCGGATCGTCGAGTATTTCGAGCTGCACACCCCGGCTGCGGACGTAATCTTCGGGTCCCTGGAACGTGCGGTTCTCGCCAACGACGACGGTGGGGATGCCATAGAGCAGGATGGCGCCGCTGCACATGTCGCAGGGCGACAGAGTCGAGTAGATCACGGCCCGGGAGTAGTCGGCTGCTGTCAGCCGGCCGGCGTTCTCGAGGCAGGCCATTTCGGCGTGCAGCACCGCGCTGCCGTCCTGAACGCGACGATTGTGGCCGCGGCCCACGATCCTGCCGTCGAGTACCAGCACGGAGCCGATCGGTATGCCGCCCTCGGCAAGGCCCTGGCGGGCCTCGGCAAGCGCTTCCTTCATGAACTCGGTGTGGTCGGTCACGTGGCGGAGTGTAGCGCATGCGGACCCGGGCGTGACTACGGTCGGTCCGGCGCGCGGAATGTGCGGGAATACCGTCACTTGAAGGATTCGATTGCTTTAAGATACGGCCTTTCGAGCACGCTTGGACGGCTGCGCCGCTCCACGTGCCGGGCACGAAGGGTCTCGATGAACGGAAACTGGCGGCTTTCGCGCACACTGCTGGGGCGGGTGCTGATTATGACGAGTGCTCTGCTGGTCATGGCAGGCACATCGCCGTATGCGGCCGCACAGTCGACGGCGCTGCCGGAGCTGGACCGGACGAGCATCGAGGTCAGCGACCTGGAGCGGGCGCTTACGCTGTACCGGGACGCGCTCGGTTTCGTCGTTGATTCCACCATCGAGCACCCGGAGACATCCGCGGTTCGGCAGCTCGTCGGCAACGATGCCCGGGGCAGCGTCCGCGAGACGCTCCTCTCGAGCCGTGCGGGCATAGCGACGCTCGGGCTGGTAGAGGCGGTTGGCCGTTCCGCGGCAGACCCCGCGGGCGCTACCCTTCGCCTCGAGATACCAGGCTTCGACGAGGTTATCGGAAGGGCAAAGGCGCTCGGTCTTACCGTTCTGCCTGAGCGCTCCAGCGTCAACGTACACTCACAGCCGACTCGCGAGCAGGTCATCGTCGACTGGGACGGCAACAGGATCGTCGTTTACGCACTCGACTTCGAGGAGGTTGTCGTCGGTGATTGCGTCGAGGTCGGTACATTGCAGCGCTGGAAGGTGTTCGACGACCGGCAGATCTTTGTCGAGGGTTCCGAGCCAGGAACGCTGTTGCTGCTCACTATGCGGGCACGGTGTCGCGGCGCGCTGTATTCACGGCTCTTCGAGATTCCCAACGAGACGGGCAGGATCTGCAGGGACGACGGCCGTATCGCGTATCGCGACGCGGGCCTCAGGCGCACCTGCAGTGTCGAGACCTTCGAAATCGTGCCGGACCTGGAGGAGGCGACGCGGCGGGCCAACGAACGACGCGGCGCGGCACAGTATCAGTGAAGGACATGGATATGCAGAAACGAACATTTGTTGCGGCACTTTTGGCCGTTCTAGTGGCCGGGCTGCCGGCGGCGTTTGCCGGCGACACGGTCATACGTCTGTCGGAGCCGGTCGAGACCAGCGACTCATCGGAGACCTTCGGCGCACCTCTGGACGAAAACCTGGCCAGGGTTTCGCTTGACGAACTGGTCGAGAATGCCGACGAGTTTGTCGGTAAGTCCTTTGTCACGAGCGTTCGGGTTTCCCAGGTGTGCCAGAAGAAGGGTTGCTTCTTCATCGCCAAAGACGGCGCGACCACGCTGCGCGTCTCTTTCAAGGACTACGGCTTCTTTGTCCCGACCGACTCTGCCGGGAAGCAGGTGATGCTCACCGGCGAACTCGTCGAGAAGACGCTGTCCGAGGAGCAGGTCGAGCACTTCGCCGAGGACCTCGGCGAGAGCCGCGAAACGGTCGCCCGCCTGCCCGTCTACGAGATTGTTGCAACCTCGGTACGCGTGCCGCGCAGCCCGGACGCAGACGGTTAGACCATTCTGCCGGTCTTCCTGGCCGGCACGCAGGATTCGCGACCTGCCGGGATTTTCTTCCTTCGGCTTCATCTGGCGCTCCGGTCCGGGCGCCGAATAGCCTGCGACTGGAGTCGCACCTCGAATCGGCGACTCGGCTGACACGGTGTTCTATACTCTCCCGCTTTGTGCCGGGGGAGAGACCGCGTGAGCCAGAACACGGAAGTCGCCGACGACGGGCAGCCGCCCGCGCCGGAGCAGTCGACCCGCATCACGCGGTTCCTGCGCGTCGTCGAAGCGCTCGGCAATGCGCTGCCACACCCGGTCACGCTGTTCGCGATGTTTGCCCTGTTCGTGGTGCTGCTGAGCGGCTTCCTCGGCTGGCTGGACGTCGCGGTACCGGATCCGCGACCCGAGGGCGCGCGGGGCAGGTCGCCGACCGGCATGATCGAGGTCGTAAGCCTGCTCAACGCCGACGGCTTTCGGCGCATCGTCCTGAATCTCGTCCAGAACTTCACCAACTTCGTGCCGCTCGGCACGGTGCTCGTGGCAATGCTCGGTGTCGGCGTCGCCGAACGTTCCGGACTTCTCACTGCACTGATCCGCAGCATGGTGCTCAAGGCCAACCCGCGCACCGTGACGGTCACGATCGTTTTCGCCGGCGTCCTTTCGAACACGGCCTCGGAGATGGGCTACGTGGTGCTGGTCCCGCTTGCGGCGGTCGTGTTCTTCTCGCTCGGGCGCCATCCTCTGGCCGGGCTCGCGGCTGCATTCGCCGGCGTCTCCGGCGGCTACAGCGCGAACCTGCTGCTCGGCACAGTGGATCCGCTGCTGGCCGGTATCACCCAGGAGGCGGCACGCCTCATCGACCCGGACTACACGGTAGACGCGAGCGCCAACTGGTACTTCATGTTCGCGAGCACGTTCGTGGTCACGTTGATCGCGAGTCTTGTCACCATAAAGATCGTGGAACCCGCGCTCGGTCCTTACGACGCACATGCGGCAGGCCTCGACGATGCCGACGAGCATCGGCTCGATCCGCTGACGGCGGAGGAGAAGCGCGGTCTCAAGCTCGCCGGGCTCGCTGCATTGGCGATGCTGATCGGCATCGCGCTGCTGGTCGTTCCGGAAGGTGCCGTGCTGCGCAACCCGGAGACGGGCGGTATACGCAACTCGCCGTTCCTGCGCGGCATCGTCGCGCTGATCTTCGTGTTCTTCCTGGTGCCCGGCGTCGTCTACGGCCGCGTTACGGGCGCGATTCGCTCTGATCGCGACGTCATCGATGCGATGGCCGATGCCATGCGCACGCTCGGCCTGTACATCGTGCTTGTGTTCTTTGCCGCACAGTTCGTGGCGTTCTTCGGCTGGACGAACCTGGGCGCGGTAACGGCTGTAACGGGTGCCAACTTCCTCGAGAGTATCGGCCTGACGGGGCCGGCGCTGTTCTTCTTTTTCATCCTGGTATGCGCGTTCATCAACCTGATGCTCGGCTCGGCATCGGCGCAGTGGGCCGTGACGGCGCCGATCTTCGTACCGATGCTGATGCTGCTCGGCTACAGTCCCGAGGTGATCCAGTCTGCCTACCGGATCGGTGACTCGAGCACGAACATCATCACGCCGATGATGAGCTATTTCGGCCTGATCATGGCCTTTGCCGCCCGCTATGTGCCGAAAGCGGGTGTCGGCACGCTGATAGCGATGATGCTGCCGTACTCGGTCTCGTTCCTGCTGCTCTGGTCGACGTTCTTCTTCGTCTGGGTGTTCGTGATCGGTATGCCGGTAGGTCCGGCGTCGCCGACCTATTACAGCCCCTGAACGACGTGCTTGAAGAACTTCAGCGTTTCGTCGCGGAATTTCTGGTCCGGGTCGTTGGCCAAAGCGCGCCGTGCCTTGCGAGTGAGCTTGCGCTGATTCCGTAGCGCTCGGCGTACGTTGACGCACGGGTGCGTGCACAGCTTGTCCTGCACCGCTGGCCGGCTCAGCATGTCCTGGTGCCAGCGGATCGGCCCGTCGGCGCGCGGGTTAGTGATCTTGTCGGCAACCAGAAGGAACAGTTCCTCGCTGTCCGTTTTTGCGGCCAAAGCCCCGAGCATCTCCTGGTCATCGATGCTCCGCGCGATCTCGAGTCTCCTGTCAGTGGGGAAGTGCGGGTTCCTGGCGACCTGCAGAGCGACCTCCTTGACGTCGTCGAACAGTCGTTCCTGTAGTTCGCGCTGGTTGGTCAGGTGCGCTGCGTGGGCGCGCAGCTCCGCGTCCTCGGAGCCGGCGATGAACGACAGGAAATCCTCGTCGTATTCCACGTTTCCGGGTGTTCGTGTGCGCCAGACCATATTGCGGATCGCGGCGGCCTTTCTAACCTCGGGGGATTCGTCGGCAGCGAGTTTGCGGACGATGTCCTTGTCCTGGAGCTTTGACGCGACGGCGATACGAACCTGCTCGTCGGCGTCGGTCGCCAGCCGGGCCAGCGCCTCCTGTGGCGTGCGATAGTTTTTCGCAACCATGCGTTTAACGCTGGTAGCGCGGTCTCCGGCGAGCTCGGCGAGGATCTTCTCGTCCGAAGTTTTCTTTGCGAGCCTTGCACGCTCCGTCGCGGAACCCTGGTTGACCGTGCTGCCTTCCGTGCGAGCTGTCTTCGTACGACTGCGCGCCGCGTTGCGCACGGTCGTTTCCTTGTCGCCGTGTAACTGGCCAAGCAAGTCTTTCGGGCAGGCCTTGTTCTTTGCCACGAACTCGCGAACGCCATGCTTGTCGTCGCGGATCAGCAGTTCGCAGATGAAACGGTTGACGTCCCAGCGCTCCGCAACTCGCTTGCGGGTCACTGTGTCCTTGCTGGTGACGAAGGGCAGGACGTAGACGAGCAGGGTGGTCTGGCTGCTCAGTGCCTGGACCTGTCGTTTGGGATCGTCCGCCTGGATGTAATAGTTCGCAACGTGCCCGGGCGCTCGCCGTTCGCTGAGCCACATGTTGACCTTCCAGTCGCGGTACTCCTGCGGGTGTACGTGGGTCTTGCCCTCCAGCAGCGCCAGCGATGCCGCCGCATTGTGGCGATAGTCATCGAACAGGTGGAAGGCATAGTGCTTGATCAGCCGCGCCGGGCATTTGTCCGATCGCGCGGCAATACGGTGCGTCGCCAGCATCATGCTCTTCATGCCCTGCGTCATACCGACGAAGTCATTCTTGAGCGCTTCAGCGATGAAGTTGCGCCATTTACGCTCGCTCTTCTTCTTGACGGGCTCGGCCTGGCTCGCGAACACCTCCCAGACCGACGGGTGCTGTGTGAGATTGGCGAGCGTCCTGGCGACGACGTCCTTTTCCGTCTTTGTAAGCTCGAGCTGCATTTCCTCTGTCAGCGACGGATTGCTTGCGAGCCCGATTAGTACGTCCTCGGTTTCGCTCTTCATCAGCTTCGTCAGTGCGTCAACCGGCGTATTCGGGTTGAATGCGGCGCCGGCCTTGACCCAATCGAGCTCGTCGGCAGCGATCTTCTCGAGGACGTCCGCGGGTGTGCGGCGGTTGTACCCGACCAGGAAGCGAATACAGCCGTCCTCGTGGTCGGCAAACTTGCGGAGTTCGTTCTCGTCGTCGCTCGCGGCCACGTGAGCGGCAAGATCGCGCAGATTCATCTTGCCTGTGTCTACGGTCTCCACGTTCGCAGCATCCTTCAAGCGCGCCGCGTGGATGGCCTCGTCGGGACAGGCGGGGTTGTTGCGGGCCGCTTCAGCAACCGTTTTTTCATCGTCCATAGCCAGCTTGGCAATCAGCTTTACTGGCGCGTGCGGGTTGCCCGCGAGGGCGGCGCGCACGGTCTTCGCGCGGTCCTTCGCAAGCTGCTCGAACAGATCGTCCGGGAGCGTCTTGCGCATGGCAAACGTCTTTCTCAGCGCAGCATTTTTTGAATCGACGTGTTCACGGATGACGTACTCGGGAATCGCCTCCGTTGCCATCACGTCACGCTGGTAGGCGCTCTTGCCGTTCTTCATGACCCACAGCAAACGCTCGATCTGCGGGCGGGAGCGGCTAACGTCAGTCGACCACTCGCTGCACATGACCCGGGGCGGCCGGTTCGCGATGGTGTCGAAGTTGCGATCTTCCTCGCGGTACTTTTCGACATTCGGGTTTTCGGCCGCGACTTCGGGAATGAACCGAAGATAATTTGCCAGCGTTCGCGAGTCGAGGTTCGGGTGTCGCGCGACAGCGTGCGCGATTTCGATCTCGCCGTGATGATCGTAAAGGAGCTGGCTGAGCTCCTTGTTCGACGTTTCCGGGTCGCGTGATTTCGCCAGGGCTTCTTCGTAGTCGGGTCTGCGTTCGAACATGGCGTGCCTCGTCAATAGGTAAATCGGGTAACTTCGCCGAAGGGGTAGTAGTCGCTGCCTTCGTCGGTGACGACCCAGAGCACGGGTATCGTCGGAGTGCGTTCCGGGAAATCGCCGTAGCCGTCCGTGAAGTAGACACAGACCGTCGGTTCCCAGGAGTGGAGCTTGTCTTCGATCGCATCGAAGAACACGGAGAAACTGGTGCCGCCGCCGCCTTCTGCGTCAGGGATGCGGGATCTGGACGACAGCGGGTAGGGACCGTAGACGTCCGCATCGACAAAGTAGATCTTCGCCTCTATGTGGTCGTAGCAGCGGATGATCGACGCGACTTCCGCGCGGAACTGCGCCAGCTCTTCGTCGCTGATTGAGCCGCTCGTGTCGACGGCAATGTGCAGGTTGAGTGACTCGCCTTCGAGATTGTCCAGGTACAGGCCGCCGTGTATGAAGCGGCGGTCGTAGCCGCTGAAGTCGCAGGGCGTCTTCGTGACGAATCGCCAGAGCATGACGCGCCAGTCGAGCTGCGGGTTCACGACCTGTTCGATCTCGCGCTTGAGGCCTTCAGGTGTGTCGCCCTGGCTTTTCTGCGCCATTCGCTCGACCGTCTGGGCACGGGTCATTGCCCGTTTCCAGTAGCCTTCGAGCGCCGAGCGCTGCGAGCGATCCTGCGGCTGCTCGTCGCTGTCGACGAGGTCGGGCGTTGTCGGGTAGATAGCCTGTAACGCTGCGACTACGTCGCCTTTTTGGCCGTTTCCGGATGACTGTCCGTTTTGGTCGCAGCTCTCGCTGCTGTCTTCGTCGACGGCCTCCAGTTCGACAGCGGGTATGCCGCTGTCCACCGGTTGTTCGCCGTCGTCGCCGTCATCGGACGACTGCAGTTCCATCGTGGCCACCATGACCTTGGTCGCGCTCTTCAGGAGCTTGGTGTAGACCTGCTCGGCACTCTGGTCAGCGTAGCGCGGCTCGATAGCGGTCCCCGGCGGTGGTTCGAAGCTCGTGTCGGCGACGATCTCGTTAACGACGATGTCGCAGGCGATGTTCCAGACCTCCTTGATGCGTGATCCGCAGCGAACCGTGTGCAGAAGGGCGCTGTGCATCGTTACGTGCAGCAGCAGCCCGAGTTGCTGGTCGCTGTTAAGGGATTCGAAGTAGCGCGGGTTGACGCGCGCGCGCCGACCGTCGGTGTCGAACAGCGCGACGGCGTCGGTGAACTGGTAGTCCATGTACAGCGACAGCGTCGCGAGGAACGGGTGATCCCGACGCAGCTTTACCAGGTACGCGCTGACCAGGCGGTCCATGGCTCAGGCGGCGAGCAGGCCCGTGAAGTCCATCAGGAACTCGCGCATCTTCGGATCGCTGGTCAATTCCTGGTGGACGGCGGTCAGCTGGTCCTTTTTGCGCAGCAGCGGGAACAGGTCCGTAGCGAACAGCTGCACCCACTCCGCCGGCGCTTTGTCGACGAGCCAGTTAAAGGCAGTAATCGCGTGCTTCGGCTCCTTGCAGCGGGCGACGAGGCCCATGACCGTTGCGTAACGCAGCGACGGTTCCTTCGGGAAGCCGATCTTAAAGTTGCCGCCGATGACTTTGTCGAGATCCGGCGTCTGCGCGATGATCTCCAGATAGGAGTAGAACTCGGCGGCGGGTCCGAGACCGACCGCAGCACCGATGTCGAGATTCGCGTCGAAGAGCTTGTCGGCCATTTCCCAGCTACGCGGAGATGGCCACGCGTTCTCGCCGTCGAGAACCTTGTGCAGCAGGTCCTGCCGGAAGGCGAGAAACGCAATGATGTGTTCGCTGAAACCGTTCGAGAACGCGTAGTGACGGAAGTCCTCGAGGGATGCCTCGATCTCGAGATGAATGAAGCGGTTGGCGAGTGGCGATGGCATGTCGAAAACCGCTGCGCGGTCCTCCTTGCGGTTGCCGGCGGACCAGACGAACCAGCCGTCGGGAACCTCGTAACTGCCGACGCGGCGGTCGAGGATGAGCTGCTGCGACACGCCCTGCATTGCGGGCGGCGCCATGTTGATCTCATCGAGAAACAGCACGCCTTTGCCCTTGCGAGGCAGGAACTCGGGCGGTAACCACGCCGACTCGTCTTCCCGCGGTACCGGCAGACCGCGAAGGTCGGTCGGGGCGAGCTGGCTCAGGCGCAGGTCGACGAAGTCCAGGTCGTTGGACTCAGCGATGGTCCTGACAATGCTCGATTTGCCGATGCCCGGGGCACCCCAGATCATCGTGCTCAGCTTGAGCTCCTTGTCTACAAGCTGACGAAGGTATTGCTCGAGTTCCTTTGGTGTCATCGGTCGCACCCGCGATCGTTTCGAACGTCCCTGTCACTATCCAACGGCGAGGGATTGACCGCTGCGGGCTGGGTCACAAACCCGCGACGAACGGGACACGCCCGGTGCGGGACTGTGATCCAGTTCACTGTGCGGCGGTGAGCGCTTGCCGACACTCGGGGGATCGCTGGTCACGGAGCGCACTGATGACACAGGTCTGGTGTGGGGATGAATTGTTTTTCGGCGGATTGATCGCCGTGACGGGCGACAGTATCGCGACGGCTTCGCCACGCGATCGCGACATGCCTGCCTTTCGGAATCGCCTGTTGTCTGGCGAATCACCGTCGGCGGTGCTCGGCGACGGCGCGCGGATAATCCCGCTGGATGCCGTGAAGCGAATATCGACCGATCGTCACGACGAAGACATTGATGTCGTCTACGCAAAGGGTCGCAAGAACGAGACTGCAACGCTAAGGCTCGCGGATCCGGCGCGACGCGACGAGGTCTACGCGGCACTGAAACGGTACTTCGCCGACAAATTCAACGAGTTCGAGGAAAGCTACAGCACGCCGCGCGCGGTATTCGCGCCGCTGATGACGGTTACGGTGCTGGGCTTCCTGACCTGGCTGTTCGCCGAGGCTGCACGTGAGTTCCAGGCGGGTCGCGCCGACCCCAACAGCCAAACCGAGACGCAGAAGTGGATTGTCGCCTGGGCGCTTAAGCTGTTCGGTCCGGTCGGCGTCTATATCGTTGGCGGGATCCTCATCGCGCTGACCCTGATGACGCTCGTCATGCGGGTAAAGCAGCCGCCAACGATGCTCATCCTGCAGGAAGGCGTATTCAAGCCCGGTACGCGCATGGGCCTAGCGTTCAAATACCTGCTGCTGCTCGCGATGTGGGGATTCGTCGCGCGCGTATTCTGGATCAACCTCTAGTCGATCGAAGCCGCTTGTAGGCACTCAGGTGCCGGAACGCGCTGTTGCGATCGCTTGCTTCCAGCAGCATCGCAAGATTGTAGTGTGCTTCGGCCAGATCAGGATCGGCTGCCACCGCCGCCTTGTACGCGTCGATCGCGTCTGCGGGTTGTTTCGAGTCCTCGAGCAGAACGCCGAGGTTGTACCAGGCAAGCGCATGCTCGGGGACAGCCTGCAGCGCTTGCCGATAGTGTTTCTCTGCCAGTTTCGTCTTGCCGTCGAGCGCGTCCAGGCGGCCGAGATTGACGTGCGCGTCCGCATGCGACGGCGCCGCTTCGAGCGAGCGCTCGTAGGCTGCGCGCGCCTGCTCGATCATGTTCGATGACTCGAGGTCGCAGCCGACGTCGTACCATTCGTCCGCAGTCACCTCGTCGACGCGTGCTGACTTCAGATCGATGACTTTCGGCGCGAGCCTTTCCGCTACGCCGCCGACCGAGAAGTCGAGCATGCCCTGGCCGCTCTCGACGTTGAACGCCTTGCCGTGGTCTTCCACCACGACTTCGCGGCCCTCCGAGCGTACGCGCACCGCGGTCGACTGGAGTTCTTCCTGTTCAACGTCGGCCAGCGCACGCAGCGCGCGCCGTACGACGCTCAGTTTCACGCCGCCGCGAAGCAGCCGCTGGGCCGTACGCGCCATGACGAGGTCCTGGAAGCCGAATCGATAGCGGCCGCGCAGCCGGCGGCCGATCAGTTTGTCGCGCGCAATCGTGCGTACCTGCGCGGCCGTAAGGCCGGACAGTTCGGCGACTTCAGAGGTGTCGTAGGACTTCACGCGGAGTAGGGTAACTCCAATGCGTGATTATTTCTTCGCGGCGGCCTTTTTCTTGCTCGCGGCTTTCTTCTTTTTCTTCGGCGCCGCCTTGGCTGGCTTGCGCTCTTCGTCCTCGTCGATGCTGGCTTTGAGCGCCGCCATGAGGTCGACCACCTTGGTCTCGCCGGAGTCGGTCGGTGTGAGCGTAATCTCCTCGCCCTGGACCTTCTGCTCGATCATGTTCTTGAGTCGGTCATAGACCTCGTCGCGATAATCGGCGGGATTGAATCCCTCGGAGGCGGCCTGTGAAATGAGCTGACGGGCCAGCGAAAGCTCGTCGGGCTTGACCTCGGCCTCGTCGATCGGCACCTGGTCGATGTCGCGGATCTCGTCCGCGTAGCGCAGCTGCTCCATCGCGAGGCCGTCTTCGAACGGGCGCACCAGCACGAGGTACTGCTTGCCGCGCGCCGCGTACGTGCCGAGCGCGACGCGATTGGTGTCCTTCATGGCCTCGAGCAGCAGGTGGTAGGCGCGAGCGCCGCCCTTGTCGGTGCCGAGGTAGTAGACACGGTCCAGGTAGATGCGCGGCACCTGGTCGGTCTCGAGGAACTCCTTGATGTCGATCATGTGCGTGGCTTGCGCCTCGATCGCCTTGAGTTCCTCGGGTTCGAAGAGTACGTATTGGCCTTTCGCGAATTCGTAGCCCTTGACGATGTCTTCGCGTGCAACCGGATCGCCGGACACCGAAGAGACGAGCTGTTGCTTGACCCTGGCGCCGTCGGCCTTGTTAATCTGGTTGAAGCGGATGGCCCGGCCCGATTCGTAGGCCGTAAACAATTTGACCGGAATGGAAACCAGTCCGAACGAAATCGTTGCCGATGCGAGTGCGCGTGCCGCCATAATGCGCCAACTATAACGCGGAAGCATCATTGAACATATGCCGATTGGCTCACATTCTTTGTATCGCGCCCGGCGAAAAGCCGGAGAAACACCGGAACCGATGGGCACCGGTCCCAGCGAGCGCGGGCACCGCTTCGTCATCCAGCACCACAAGGCTCGCGCCGAGCACTATGACCTGCGTCTCGAACATGACGGCGTACTGAGGTCCTGGGCCGTTCCCAAGGGTCCATCGCCCGACCCGGCCGTCAAGCGCCTCGCGATACAAACCGAGCCACACCCGCTCGAGTACACGGCGTTCGAAGGCGTCATTCCGGCCGGCAACTATGGTGCCGGTTCGATGATCGTCTGGGACCAGGGCAACTACACGCCTCTGAACGACTTCGG
>JASJBG010000052.1 GCA_030066625.1 Woeseiaceae bacterium | reverse complement strand
TGTCGGTCAGGAGCGGTGACCGACGTGCTGCGAGCCGATTTCCTCGATGGTCGTGGCGCCGATCTGTGCCATCACCATGCGTAACTCGGCGTCGAGCATCTCGAGCACTTTTTCCACGCCCGCCTGACCGAAAGCAGCGAGTCCCCAGATGTAAGGACGGCCGACCGCGACGGCGTCGGCGCCGAGCGCAAGCGCCTTGAAGATATCCGTGCCGCGTCGAAAACCGCTATCGACCATGACCGGCACCGTCCCGTCGATCGCGGCAACCACTTCCGGCAGGCTCTCGATGGCACCCCAGCCGGAAGCCTCCGCGCGGCCGCCATGGTTGGAGACGTATACCGCGTCGGCGCCCGAGTCGACGGCGGCGGCTGCGTCTTCGGCCGTCACGATACCCTTGACGACGATCTTCATCGATGTCGCCGAACGAATGCGGTCGAGGTAAGCCCAGGTCATTCCCGGTGTGTCCAGGTTGGCTTCGGTGAGCTTCGCGCCTGCATACATTGGTTTCGCGTTGATCCACTGGTCGAAGCCGCCGCTATGGCAAGCCATGCAGTCGCGGCTATCGGCACGTGAATACTGGCCGAGCATGACGCGATTGCTGCCGGCATTCAGATCAACGGTCAGAACGACGACCCGGGCGCCGGCGCGCTCGGCCCGCTGCAACATACCGCGTGCGACCGGCCACTGGTCCGTCGGGTATAGCTGAAACCAGACCGGTTCACCGCGCGTCGCGATGACGTCTTCAATGGAAGTCGACGTCACGTTGGAGAGAATCTGCAGGTGGTTACGGGCGCGCGCGGCCGCCGCCGTCGCCAGCTCGGCATCATCGTGGAACGCCTTCTGGCTGCCTACGGGAGCGAGGACAACGGGAGACTCGAGTGCGTGACCGAGCAGTTCGGTCTGCAAGCTGATCTCGCGCGTGTCCACCATGCGCATCGCGCGCAGGTAGACGTTGCGGAAGCCCTCGCGATTGGCAGCGAGGGTCTCATTACCGTCCGTCCCGGTCGCGAGGTAGCCGTAGTGCGAGCTTGGCAGCGCCCGCTTTGCCGCCGTGTGAAAGTCGAACACGTCCAGCGCGTCGTCGGGCGACGCGATCAGGTGCTCGGCGAGTTCATGTGCTTCGAGGGTCTCCTCGGCGAGGACGCTAGTCATCCCGGCCGAAGCGAGGGCGGGACTTGCGGCAAGGAACTGGAGAAACCTGCGTCGTTCGACGGCCTGCATGAAGAGCTCTCCTTAGGTGGTATCGGCACCGAGGATAGCCCATTGCCGCTCGTGCGTGCGAAATCCAAGCCCCTGATTCCTAAAGTATTCGGTGCGGCAGCCGCTACGAAATATGTACATCTGTGTGCAGGGCAGTGCATGAGCCAGGAAAACGGACAAATGATCGGCCGCTACGAGCTGCTGGCCTCGGTCGGTAAAGGTGCGCAGGGCGCCGTATACCAGGCGCGGGATCCGGTGCTGGACAGGCTGGTCGCGGTCAAGGTGTTGACGGCAACCGGTACGGAACTCGGCACGCTGACAGAGGACGGCGTTTCACAGGAAGGCCGCATCACCAGCCAGCTCAAGCACCAGAACATCATCCCGATTTTCGATGCCGGGCAGTGCAGCCTCGGGCCGTATCTCGTCTTCGAGTTCGTCGAAGGCGAGCCGCTGTCGATGCAGCTCAAGGCGAACGGCAAGTTCTCGATCGAGGCTGCCGTACCGCTGATGGACGGAATCCTGCGCGCGCTCGCCGAGGCGCATTCGCTCGAGATCCTGCATCTGGACCTTAGCCCGCGGAACGTGATGATCGATGCCGACGGCGCTCCGCGCGTCATGGACTTCGGTCTCGCGCAGTACATGGAGACCGCGGCCGACGAGCGCGAGGTCGCTACGGGCACGCTGCGTTACATGGCACCCGAACACTTCCGCGGCGAGCCGCTGGGTCCGTGGACAGATGTGTTTGCTCTCGGCTCCACGTTTTACGAGCTTGTCACGGGTATGCAGGCAATGCAGGGCGGCGGCCTGGTCGAGATCCGCGAGCGCATCCTCTCGAGCGACGTCGACTTCGACCCCCTGAAGGACGTTCTCCACGGCGAGGCCTTCATTACCTTCCTGCAGGGAGCACTCGAGAAAGACCGTGACGGTCGCTATGCCGACTGCGGTGCGATGCTCGAAGCCTTCGAGCTGTTCGTGAAGGGCTGCGGCATGACGTCATTGCCGGATTCGGGCGGCCACTCGACGATCGACTTCCTGATGCGACGCATGTCGAGGACCGGCGACTTCCCGACGATTTCGCGGACCCTCGCCGACATCAACCGGCTGACCGGCGACAGCTCGAATGCCAGCGCCGACAAGCTTGCCAACGTCATCCTGCGCGACTTCGCGTTGACGGGAAAACTATTGAAGCTCGTCAACTCGGCGTTCTACGGCGCGCGCGCCGCCGAGATCACGAAGATCTCGGACGCCGTGGTGTTCCTAGGCGTCGAAAAGGTCCGTATGACCGCGAACAGCCTGACCTTCTTCGGGCACATGAAGGGCGATTCGACGGATCTGCGCGACTCGATGACGAAGTCATTCTTCTCGGGGCTGATCGCACGTCACCTCGCGCAGCGGGCAAAGCTGCCTCGCGCCGAGGAAGCCTTCATCTGCGGCATGTGCCAGAACCTCGGTGAGAATCTCGTGATCTTCTACTTCGCGGACGAGTACGCGGAGATCACCGAACTGCGCCACGCGAAGCAGCTTGACCGAAACGCTGCCGCGCGCGGAATTCTCGGCGTCAGCTATGCGGAACTCGGTGCCGCTGTCGCAAGGGAATGGAATCTGCCGAAAACGATCATCGAATCGATCAAGGGTGTTCCGCCGGGTCGAATCCTGAAGCCCGAGACCGAGGACGAAAAGCTGCGCGACTACGCGGTCTTTGCCAACGAACTCTGCAACCTCTTCCAGAGTCACGAGACGGCCGATGTCGAGGAGGCGATGCATGTGCTGCTCGCCCGGTACTCGCCCAGCGTCAGCATGGAGCCCGACTACTGCGAACAACTCGTCAATGCGGCCTTCGAGAAGCTCAAGCAGTATGCACCGGTCTTCGAGATCAACGTGTCGAAGAGCAATTACTGCAGCGCGATCCAGGAATGGCTGGAATTGCAGGCCGAGGAGGCCGAGGTGGCTGCGGGCTAGTCGCCCTGGCCACGAAGCCCCAGCAGGATCGCGGCACCGATCATGCCGGCGCCCGCAACTCGGTCGATCAACGCCCTTGAGCGACCGCGGACTCGGCGGCCCAGCCAGCCGGCGCCGGCACCGTAGGTCGCGAGGAACATACCGTCGATCACGATGTAGGTAGCGCCCAGCACGAGCAGCTGCGGCGCGAGCGGTGCGCCGGAGTCGATGAACTGCGGAAATAGTGCGGCGAAGAACACGACGGCTTTCGGATTGGCCGCAGACGTTACAAAACCCCGGACCCAAAGTTCCCGAAAGGAGGCGGGCGCCAGTCCCGCAGAGTCTACCTGCCGTCGATACGAGGCAATGATCTGACGCAGGCCTATCCAGACGAGGTAGAGAACCCCGGCCCACTTGATGATGGCAAAGCCGTAGCGTGAGGCGGCAATGACCGTTGCGAGCCCGAGGCCGGCGAGGAGCATCTGTATCGCGTTCGCCGTCAGGTCGCCGGACGCCGTTGCGAGAGAGCGTCGAAACCCGTTCGACAGGCTGACCGACAGCATCAGCAGGTGGCTCGGCCCCGGCGTCGCCATAAATACGAGCACGGTGCCGACGTACAAAAGCCAAAGATCGATTGTCATGCTGTCGGGTCCTTGCCGCCCGGGACGTCAGTATAAGGAATTGCGGCCTGGCCGTTGAGCGGTCGGCCGGCATGCTGCATGCTTTGGGCGCTTATCGGGAGGAGGCGCCGATGTACGACCAACTTATTGACAGGGACGCTGGAGCAGGTCGCCGGCGGATCATTCCAGCAGAGACGCCGGCGCGTGCTTGACCTGCAATCGCCGGTAGCGGCACTGATCTTCGCGGTCACGATCGCGCTCAGCCTTATCGGCCTGTTCCGCGATCAATCGATCATAGAGCGATTCGCCATGCGGCCGTACTACGTCGCCCGCGGCAAGCAGCGTGAGACGGTTGTCACGAGTGGCTTTGTCCATGGAGACCTTGGTCACCTGTTCTTCAACATGTTCACCTTTTTCTTCTTCGCCTTCGACCTCGAGGCGTTTCTCGGCAGCGTGCGGTTCTCCATCCTGTATGCGGTGGGGCTCATACTGAGTTCGGTTTGCTCGATCGCGAAGCACCGCAACAATTCGCAGTACGCGACTATTGGTGCGTCGGGCGCTATTTCCGCGGTCCTGTTCGCGTATATCGTCTACGACCCGACGACGAGCCTGATCATCTTTCCGATACCCGTGCCGATACCGGCGTTCCTGTTCGCCGTCGGCTATGTCGCGTATTCGTACTGGGCAGCGAACAACGAGCACGGCCGCATCAACCACGACGCCCACCTTTGCGGCGCCTTCAGCGGTCTCGGTTTCGTGTTGGTGACGGATCCGCAGGCCTATTTGAACCTGCTGCGCGTGTTCTGAGGCAGGGAGGCCGCCCGGCCTCAGTACTCGACGGCGGTGCCGTACTTCTTGAAGTAGAGTTCGCGAGCCTGGCCGATCCAGTCGTCCTGTTCCATGCGGCCGCGGCACTCCTTGAGCTCCCGGTTTACGCGGGCGATATCGGCGGGGCCGAACTCGGCAATTTGCTTGAAGCTGTAGACGCCGAGACCGTGCAGCGCTGACTCGAAGACCTTGCCGATGCCTACGATCTCCTGCAGGTCATCGCGTTCCTCGACGTCGTGGCCGTTGTGCTTGGGCTGTTCGCTGGCTTCCTTGTGCGCCTCTTTGCGTGCTTCCTTGATTGCCTTGCGCTGCTGTTTCTCGATTTCGGCAAAGTTCTTCTCGACTTCGTCGAGACGGATTGCCAGGGTCTCGGACTTCTGCTCGTGGCGATCGGCCTGCTCGCGGTAGCGGAGAGCGTCACTTTCGTACTGTTTGCGGCTGCTCTCCATCGACTGGATGCTCCGCGAAAGCTCCTGGTTCTGCACACGTAGTTCGTCGAGCTCGACGACGTCGCGTTTCAGTACTTCGATCTCCTGCTTCGCGAGACGCGCGTCATGGTTCAACTGCGCGTTCTCTGCCTCGAGCTTGATGACGTTATGCTCGAGATCGTCGAGGTGCTTCAAGCGGTTCTGCGCCGACTGCAGCATCTTGTTGACCGAGTCATGTTCGGAGCGCGAGTTCTGCAGCAGGTTCGCGAATGACTCGTGTTCGGCGTGGGCGTCTTCGAGCTTGGTCTCGAGCGCCTTGCGCTTCTCGAAGGCCTTGGTTAGCTCACCCTTGTAGAACTCACGCGACTTGATGAACTCGTTCTGCAGGTCCTGGGTTTGCTGCTGCACGGTATGCAGCGCCTGCTGGAACTGCAGGATCTTGGTCTTGGCATCTTCGCGCTCGGCCTTGAGCGTGAAGATGTCCTTGGTCATCCGATTCTCTTTTTCCCGTGCCGACTCGAGCTCGGTCTTGCCCCGGTTGACGGCCATCTCGTGCCTGTGAACGAGCGCCTGCTGTTCCTCGATCGTCGTCCTGAGTTTGTCGATTTCGACGACCCGGCGATCACGTTCCCGGCTGACCTCGTCAACCTGCGCCTGCCAATCCTCGTTGAGAGTCTCGACACGGCGCCGGCCGATCATGGCGTTGACCAGCCAGCCGATGCCGATGCCGGCGATCAGGGCGCCAGCGAGGAAAGCTGCGATTTCGAGTACGGATTCGGCCATCGACACACTTAAGTAGCTAAAACTCAAGAACTTTGGGCTCTTTCCGAGCTCGAAAAGTATGGCCGAATGGCGGGTTATGGAATATGACGGATTCCACAAAATGGCGTAAATCCGGATGCGGATTTGTCGGTATGATTAGCGGCGAAGATCTCGAAAGTCCTTGTATTAACTGGAGTTGACGGTGACCTGGAGACAATCCAGACATGTCCTGCTGCCGCTCGTGCTGATTCTGTCGGCGTGTTCGCAGCAGCCGCCCTATCCCGTACCGTCGGAGCCTTTGACGGGCCCGATGCCGGTAAACCTGTCCGGCTACTGGGAACGCGACTATTCTCGCGGCAATGACGTCAACGCAGAGCTCAGGCGCCTGTTCACGCGCCTCGGCCCGGACGACCTGCGCTATCCGGGCGGCACGGCGCCCGGGTTCAGTGCGAGCCAGGCCGATACGATCATGGCACTCGCGCAGTTCACCGATGAGATAACGCGCCACGACGTGCTGGAGATTACCCAGACTGACACCGAGATCAGTGTCCACCGCGAGGAGGACTACGACCTGCTCTGCGAGTTCTACCAGGGCCTCGCCAAGGCCACGGACAGCGACTACGGATACGAGGTGTGCGGCTGGGACGGCGAGCAGCTTGTCTCCAACCTGAACCTCCCCGACGGTCTGTTGATCCGGCACCGGTTCACGATCTCGGACGACCGCAATTATTTGCGCATCACGACGACCGTTGCATCGAAGGCCTCGCGGGTACCGTTCACGCTCGAACGCTACTACCGGCGATTCCTGCCGCCGAACTCCGACTTCAATTGCATCGAGACGCTGAGCATGAAGCGCGTCTGCAGCACGGGCGAGATCGAACGGTGACAGTTCGGATCGCGGCAGTGTTCGCCCTGCTGCTGATTGCCTGCTCCACCGGGGCTCAGCAGGCCTGGTCGCCCGGCGAGTTGCCACCCGAGGAGCCGCGCCAGCCCGGCGCACTCGACATTTCGATCACTTTGTTCGACCCGGGCATTCCCGACGACAAGTCTGTACATCGCGACCAGGAGATCTACCCGCGCATTCGCGAGATCGAGTCGCTGTTCCTGCCGTTCGTATTGCGCCGGACGTTGAACGACACACACCAGTGGGGTGCCGTACGCGTCGTTCCAGACAGCGATGACGCGGCAGAGCTGCTGGTTACGGCGACGATCGTTAGATCAGACGGCGAGCAGCTGGCGCTGAATGTCCGGGCCGTCGACGCGACGGGCCGCGTCTGGCTCGATCGATTGTTCAGCGGTGCGACGAGCGAGAACTACGCACGCGACGAACGCGCACTCGACCCCGCCGGCTACAACGCGCTTTACGATGAGATCGCCGAGGCCTTGCTCGCCGTTCGCAAGACGCTTGATGCAAGGGCATTGCGGAACATTGTCGATGTCTCGCTGATGCGCTACGCGGAGGCGCTGGTGCCGTCCGCATTCTCCCAGTACCTGTCTGGCGGTGACGACGGAAGCTACGTGCTGCTGCGCCTGCCCGCGACCAACGACCCGATGCTGGGCCGCATCAACCGGCTACGGCGTGTCGAATATGCGATCACCGATGCCGTCGACGAGAAATACGAGGAGCTCCACGAGGAGATCGCGTCGACCTACGACCTGTGGCGGCGGTATCGGCGCGAGTTCAAACGCTACCAGCGCGACGAAGCCGAGCGTGCGGCGATGGATCCGTCGGATGCGCCCCGCGGCAGCTACGAGTCGCTTCTGGATCGCTACCGGCGGTACAAGTGGGACCGGATGGCCGCGCAGGAGCAGGAAGACTGGGCGGTCGGTTTCGATAACGAAGTCGGCCCGACGATCGAACGCATCGAGGTGCGCATCGACGAGCTCGCCGGCTGGGTCGAGCGGGAGACCGCGACCTGGGAACGGATCCTGGCCGAGTTCTACGAGCTCGAGACCGACTTCGCCCAGTAACCGCGAGCGGGCTATTCGCGAGGAAGCGTGCCCAGGTTGCGGCCGATTCGCACCGGCGCGTCGAAGGCCTGCGGCGTGTAAAGGACGAAATCCGCCAGTTCGTCGCCGTCGTAGTCGGCGAACCGAATGACCCCGGCCGAATCGAGCTTCTGCAGCGCCGAACGCTTCGTGAACGGACCGTCCTCGCGGCCGAGATAGACCTCGATGCCGTCGCCGTCGGCCGAAGTAACGAAGTCCATGCGCCCGTCATTGTTGAGATCGAGGCCGCCGGTCGGCATGAAGCCTTTCGGCCGGAACGTCTCGAAGCTGATCGCCGTGCTGATCTTTTTGCGCGACCACGGCTTGTCGCTGTAGCGACCGTCCTCGCCGAGCTTGTAGACGGCGATTCGAACGTCGAATTTGCGGGTTAGCAGCAGCTCCACCATTTCGAGCACGCTGAATTTGAACTGGATGCGCACGAGTTCCAGCTGGCCATCGCTGTTGACGTCCAGCAGCAGGTCGGAACTCAGGGTCCCGTCGCTGACATAGCTGTCGTCCGGGTTGTCGAGGTCCCAGCGGCCGTCCCGGTTACGGTAGATATAGGTCGTCGTCACCGTGTCGACGAAGCTGCCCTCGATATGCGAGATCATCAGGTCGAGCCGGCCGTCGTCGTCGATATCGCGCACCGTCGAGACGATGCTGCCGGTGCCGCGGCTGTGATCGGTCTCGTTGATGAACGTCAGCGGCAGACTGAAACTGGGCTGACGGTTGAAACCACTCTCTGAGTCGTTCAGGAATACCCGGATCTCATGACGCGTTGCGGCGACGATGTCGACGAGCCCGTCACCATCGACATCGCCGACCGTGAGTTTCGGGACATCGAGGAACAGCTGGATTTCGCTTTCGACGGAAATCAGGCCCGACGATTTCGTTACGTAGTAGTTGGCCCGACGGCCGGCATCGATCTGTGCCAGCTCCGTGCCGTCGGCTGTGAGTGCGGTAACCGCGCCGATCTGTGGCACGAGCATCAGCGGCTCATCGCCGAAGTCGTCGTAGACCAGCCTGAACGGGTCGAACCCCCGTTCGTCATCGCCCGCAGCGACCGTGCTCGGACCGGATACCGGCAGGTTCCACTGCAGCCCGGCTTCGGTGCCCACGGAAAGGATGGAGACGCCGTCCGGACGCAATAACACGAGTTCATTGCCCGGCGTTTCTTTCAGGTCCGCCACGTCGTAGACCGCGCTGAACCGCGGTATGGGCAGCGTGTGGCTCGGCGCATCTGGGAATGTCCCGTTCGATCGCTGTGGGTAGATGTGCAGCGTGCGGGTCTCATTCGGCGGAATGCCCTCCAGCGTGGCGATCATCAGGTCGGCGCGGCCGTCACCGGTGAAGTCGGATAGCTGCGCCGTCACAACCCGGCCACGCGTATCGAACTCGCGGATCTCGAAGATCTCGTCATCGGCCAGAGCCATGCCGGATGCCAACAGCATCAAGGACGCAAGGCGCCCCGGGGTTTGCCATTCCATGTCAGACCTCGTGGCTGGCGAATGCCGACAAAGCTACCGGAACTCCCCGGGCGCCGAAAGCAGGCAACGGAAGCCGTGCACAGTGATTGACCATCAAATGTATATACACTAAGGTTTCGTCCGGGGATTGGGAAAAATGAAGCCCGCTGAGACGGGCGAGAACAAGAAAGTCACGGCGACATTGGCCAGACGGATTCTCCCGTTTGACAGTTACTTTGGAACCACCGGTCTGCCGGCCAGGTTCTCACTGATACACAGGACGAGCAGGCGGGAACGTGGCAAAGGACCCCAAAAAACCGAAAAAGAAAAAAGACGCCCAACTGGTCCTGCGCCTCGACAAGGAGACGCGCGACCGCTTCATCGACGCCTGTCAGGAACTCGATACCAGCGCCGCGCGCGAGATCCGCAAATACATCAAGCGTTTCTTGAAGCGCTACGATCGCGGCGACCTGGAGTAGGTCGCCGCGCCGCTGTCGTTACAGGCTTCAGGGCTTCCGGAACAGGAAGGTGAAGCGATCCGTATTGCCGCTGACCGAGCGGCGTCCCACCTCGTATTCCAGCTCATCATCGGCGCGGAAGTGCAGGTCGCTGTAGTCAACGAATTCGAAGCCCTGATCGAGCATTTCCTTGATAACCAGCACGGGGTCGATGCGGCGCCGGTTCTCCGGGTCGGCCGGCTCCATGTGCCGGCGGGTGTGATCGATGACGCCGTAAAGGCCGCCTGGCTTCAGAGCATCGAATGCAGCAGCGTTCAGGCGGGCGCGAGACTCGGCGTCAAAATTGTGCACGTTCCGGAAAGTCACGACCATGTCGAGCCCGGAGACGCCGAACTCGAAGTCGTCGAGCACGTATACCCGGCGCTCGTCGTCGCGGCGAAGGTTGGCATCCGTTTCCAGCACCTCGACTTTGTCGAAGCCCGGCTCGGTCAACACGCCCTCGGCGACGCGGCCGGTGCCGATTGCCACGTACAGCTTGCCGTTCTCGGCCAGGACCGGTGCCAGCACACGTGTGTACCAGCCGCCGCCGGGAATCAGTTCGAGCACCCGCATGTCGTCCTCGAGGCCGAAGAACTTTAGCGTCTGCAGGGGGCGGCGGTTTCGGTCGCGGGCGCGATCGGCTTCGGGGCGTGCCTCGGCTGCCAGCGCGGCTTCGACCTTGGCATCGATTTCCTGGGCAGCGGCAAAGCCTGTCGCCAGCGACAGGCACACAAACAAAAACGTTCTCACGTTCGGACTCCTTGCATTCATTTCGGGGTTATTTCAGTAGTTCGTGATCGGCCGGCAACTCGTGCGTGACCCACATCGCGAGACGGTGCTTGATCGAGGGCAGGCTGATCAGATTGTTGGGAATCGGCGCGATCTTCTTGTCGTGAACGAGCAGGCGATAAGCGTACTGGATTTTGAGGTCGTGCGAATCCGTCGGTTCGAATTCGACGATGCCGCGTTTGACGGCATCGTCGAGGATTATTCGCAAGGCTTCCTTCAGAAGAGCCGGTTCATTTTTGAGTTTCTTGGCCACACGGTACCCAGGCTTCCTGGTGCCGAGTGTAACAGCCCGTCAGCGCGCCAGGTCATCGAGTAAATCGACGAGATCGTCCGCAGCCGCCGATGCCTTTGGCGCCCGCTCGAGGAGGGCACGCATCGTATCGTCGACGACGGCGGATGCCTCGTTCAGGAGTTCGCGGCCGGCAGGCGTCAGGGCGGCGATCGCAAGCCGCGCGTCGCGCTTGCTCTTGAGCGTCGAGACCATGCCGAGTTTCTCCATTGGCCGGAGCGCACGCGTCACGCCGGACGGCGTCAGGCCGACGGCCGCTGCCAGGTCCACGCGGCTGGCCTGCGCGCTTGGCGCATCCGCCAGCGCCCTGAGCAGCCGGTATTCCGCGAAGCTGATGCCGCGAACGGCGCCCAGCCAGCCGTCAAGCTTCTGCTCGACGTGATTCCAGGCGGACGCGAAGGTCAGTGCGAGTGTCTGTTCGTTGCTTTGAGTATTCATTCGTAAAGCATAACTGATACGTGACTAATCACGCAATACGCAGCTAAATGCAGCGCTCGTGCTGCCACTCGATGCGATGAGTCGTGAATCCGGTCACATGCTGACGTTCGTTTATGTTATATAAAAAAACATAATTGTTTCATGAGGTTGAGCGGAGACGCGAACGTAACTCTAGAACGGCCAGGGAAACCGATATGGATGATCGAGTGAGGCACGACCGGGTCGTTCCGGTCCATAATCTTCGTGACTATTTCCGCACGTCCATCGACGATGTGATCGTCAGGCAGGGCGTCGATCTGGACCCGCACGCCACCTGTTACGTGGTCAACCTGATGACCCTGTTCTCGCGCTCCGAGGAGCTTTACGAGGACGATGGCGATACCTACGGCTTGAAACCGCTCGCGCTCATGCTGGCCGATGCGGCCGATGCGCCGAATCCCGAACGCAGAAACCAGTCGCTGCAGCGCATCGGCGACGTCGCGCTGTTCATTGCCGGCTTTTTCATCGACAGCCTGCGCAACAAGGCGGTCGACGTCGACTACTACATCAACATGGGCGGCAACGCCTACGGCTCCTTATCGGAAGAGGTCCGCGGCACGGTGCGTGGCGATGCCTTCGCCCCGGTGTACCGGGAGCTGGCGGCCAAATTTCAGCTGCTCGTGGACGTCCTGAATGAGGTACGCGACGGCGCGCGCGCCGAATCCGACACCGACCTGCTGCGCACCTACGAGATCTGGATGAGGACAGGGAGCCGCCGCGCGGAGCGGCTGCTGCGGGAGCAGGGCATCGTCCCGATCGGCGACGCCCGGGGACCGAGCCGCCACTGAGCGACCGCCATGCTTGCCAGGTTGCAGCAGCAGTTGAGCGATATCTACCAGGTCGATCGCGGCTACGACGTTCGTGACTTCCTGATTACCGACCCGACCCTGGCGCGCCAGCTCGGCCGCGACGCGGTGCTGACGAACACCGAGGAAACCTTGCTGCTGGCCGAAGACGGCGAAGAACTCGCGTTGTCGCTGTTCCTGGACGAAGCGCTGCTCGAACGCCTCGAAACGGCGGATCCGCTCGGGCAGCTTCGCCCCGAGCAGCTTGACGACCTGTGGAAGGTGGTCGAAGGGATAAGCCATTTCAGCTGTGTCGTCTGGAAGGCATCGAAAGGACGCCGCGTGTCCCTGCTGGAACTCGAACTGCAGGGCGAGATCGACAAGTTCGTCTGTTCCATCCTGCTGGCCATCGGCCAGTCGGACATCGACGTCGCCAACCGCATGCACGGCTGGCTGTTCGATGACGTGAGCTTTCACGCCGAGCTGGACGCGGAGCAGCTGGCCCGCTACCAGGCCGCCAACGACTACGCCGCACGTTTTTGCCGAGGTCTCAAGGACCAGCTGATTGCGGATGATAAGCTTGCGCTCGACGGACTGCGGCGTTTCTATCGGCTGCAGCTCGCCGACAAGATAAGCCACATTCACTCGCAGGCCTGGTAGGAGCTGCCATGAGACGAATCATCGCCGCGATCGCGGCTGTTGCCCCGTGGGAGTGCGAATAGTGCTGCCCGAGTTGTCCGCCCACGAGGCGCGCGTGATCGGCTGCCTGATCGAGAAGTCCGTGATCACGCCTGACCAGTACCCGCTCACGCTCAACGCCCTGACGAACGCCTGCAACCAGAAAAGCTCGCGCGAGCCCGTCATGTCGCTAACTCAGGGGGAGGTGCAGCACGCCTTGCGCGACCTCGAGGGGAAGCACCTGGTGCGCAGCGAAGAGAGCTTCAAGAGCCGGGTCGAGAAATACGTGCAGCGTTTCTGCAACACGCGCTACAGCGAATTCCAGTTTGACGACGCGCAGCTCGCGGTGGTTTGCCTGCTGCTGTTGCGCGGTCCGCAAACGCCCGGTGAACTGCGCTCGCGGAGCGGCCGACTGCACACCTTTGCGGACAACGCCGAGGTCGTGACGACGCTAAACAGCCTGATCGAGCGCGATGGTGGCCCGCTGCTCGTGAAGTTGCCGCGCACACCAGGCCGCAAGGACTCCGAGTACATGCACCTCTTCTCAGGTCACGTTGACGTCGAGGCCTATACGGAACAGGCCCAGGCCGACCGCCCGGCCGCCGCCGGAACGCGGGTCGACGTTTCCGATCTCGCCGACCGCGTCGCACAGCTCGAGGTCGAGGTCGCCGAGCTCAAGCAGCAGCTCGCACACCACTCGCAGCTGGCGCATCACCACGAGGAGTAGCCGCATGGCCGACAACGACAACCTGGCGGTACTGATCGACGCCGACAACGCGCAGGCATCCGTCATTCACGAACTGCTCGAAGAGGTCGCTCGCTACGGTACCGCAAACGTCAAGCGCGCCTACGGCGACTGGACGACGACCGGGCTTACGCGATGGAAGACGGTCCTTCACGAGATGGCGATCCAGCCAATCCAGCAGTTCGCCTACACAACGGGCAAGAACGCCACCGACTCGGCGTTGATTATCGATGCGATGGACCTGCTGCACACGGGAGACCTCAACGGCTTCTGCCTGGTCTCGTCAGACAGCGACTTCACCCGGCTGGCGACGCGGATTCGCGAGGCGGGGCTCGTCGTTTACGGGTTCGGAGAGCGCAAGACCCCGAAGCCCTTCGTCGCGGCCTGCGACAAGTTCATCTATACGGACATCCTCAAGCCGCCGAAGTCGAGCTCCAAATCGAAACCGAAGGCGCCCGCACTGAAGCCGATGATCACGAAGGCCGTCGATGCGGTGGCACAGGAAGACGGCTGGGCGTACCTGGGCGGTGTGGGCTCGATGCTCGTCAAGAACGACCCGTCGTTCGACCCGCGCAGCTACGGCTACAAGAAGCTCGGCGAACTGGTCCGCAAGCAGAAGTACCTCGAGACCCGCGAGGTCAAATCCGGGAGCCGGGGCGCCGAGCTGATGGTTCGCCTGCGCTGACTAGTCATTCTCGACGTCGAAGACGCCGCCACCGTATCCCAAGACACGGCCGACCGGCTGCGCTAACCTCCGCGCTTCGGTTCAATCCAATCGAGGGGACTTAACGTGGCGGAATTCGATGGCAAGGTGGCGCTGGTAACCGGCGGCGGCGTAGGCATAGGCCGGGCGACGGCAGAGGCGTTTGCACGCGAGGGCGCGAAGGTCGTCATCGGCAATCGCAACGCCGAACGTGGCGAAGAAGTTGTCCAGGCCATACGCGACGCGGGCGGTGAAGCCTCCTTCCTGCGCACCGACGTCTCGTCTCACGATGATGTTCGCGCGCTTGTCGAGCATGCCGTGTCGACGTACGGTCGGATCGATTGCGCGTTCAACAACGCCGGCATCGAGGGCGAGATGGGGCCGCTGGTCCATTGCAGCGAAGAGAACTACGACGCGATCATCGACATCAACGTCAAAGGCGTCTTTCTCTGTCTCAAATACCAGATCGCAGAGATGCTGAAGCAGGGCGGCGGTGCGATCGTCAACAACTCGTCGGTCGGCGGAATGGTCGGATTTCCCGGAGGCGCCGTCTATTCCGCATCGAAGCACGCCGTGCTGGGCCTGACCAAGAGCGCCGCGCTCGAG
>JASJBG010000210.1 GCA_030066625.1 Woeseiaceae bacterium | reverse complement strand
GCCGGCGTGCAGCTGCAGATCGACAACGCGCGCGGCGAGATCTACTCGGACTTCGAGGTGGAGGTTCAGCCGAGCCGGCCGGTCGTCGAGCGCACTGACAGCCGCTCGGGGGTGGAGGTCCGCGTCGAAAGCGTCATCGTCGCGAACGTCAACGGCGGCGGTACCGTGGTCAAGCTCAAGACCCTGAACGGGGACATCGCGGTCAGACAATCCGGGCGCTGAGTCGGACCGTGCGACGCTGAACGCCCTCCACACGGAGGGCGTTTTGCTTTTCGGGCCGCGGGTTCTTATCTTTAGAGCCCGCTTCGCCGGATGACCCAGGATCTCTCCGCCGTGAACGACCCCGAAACCGTCCGGCCAGTACCCGATAACACCCTGATTGCCTACGTAATTCCGGGCGTCAAGAAAGACGTCATGGCGTGCATACGGCCCTGCAGGCCGACCCGGGACTGGATGGATGCAACGCCCGGCCAATACGCGTATCGCTGCATTCCCTTGTCGGCTGCCAATACCATGGGCTGGGAGATCCTAAATCCCGTCGATGTGGAGCTCCGCTGGAGCGGTCGCGACAAAGGTGACCAGATCGAGGTCAAGGCCGCGTCCAGAGACCCGTTCGCGCCACATCCGCATTTCGGCTCGGGCACCGTAACCTGGTACCTGCCGTTCCTGTTTCGCACGCCGCCTGAGTACGGGCTGATCGTCACGGGGCCGGCCAACCACGACAAGGATCATATCGTGCCGCTCGACGCATTCGTGCGCACGGACTGGATCCCGTTTCCGTTCACGATGAACTGGCGGCTGACGACGCCGGATACGACCGTGCGCTTCGAGGCCGGCGAACCGATCTGCCGGCTGTTGCCGTACCCCCTCGCGCTACTCAATGAGATGCATATCGAGGTTCACGACATGCACGAGGACCCGGCATTCATGCAGCGCGTCGGCGACTGGGAAAAGCAGCGCGCCGTCGACTACGAGAAGCAGAAGGCGGCGGAGGCGCGTTGGGCGGCCGAAGGTCACGAGCCGGATCTGAAGGAACTGTGGAATTCCCAGTACGCGCGCGGCCGCGGCAGCGACATCGCCGGCGTACCGCACCAGACCGTATTCAAATGCGCAGATGTCGACGACAAGCGCAAACAAGACAAAGATCAATAGTGGAGACACTCCGATGCCTTATCGCCTGATGTTCATTATGCTGGCACTGCTGCCGGCCGCAACGGCGTTTGCCGACTCGACGCGGCTGCTGCGGATGCCGGACATCCACGAAGATCGCGTTGCGTTCGTTTACGCGGGTGACCTGTATGTGGCAAACGTCGCGGGCGGCATCGCGCGCCGCCTGACCTCGCACGAGGGCGCCGAGCTGTTTCCGAAGTTCTCGCCCGACGGCTCGCGCATCGCTTTCTCGGCCGAATACAACGGCACGCGCCAGGTGTTCGTTATTCCCACGGCCGGGGGCACGCCCGAGCAGCTCACCTGGTACAACGACGTCGGGCCGATGCCGCCACGCGGCGGTTTCGACTACCGTGTCCTCGACTGGAGCCGTGACGGCAAGCACGTGCTCGTGCGCGCAAACCGGCTGCCTTGGGGCGTGCGTATGGGGCGCTACTACCTGGTACCGGCGAGCGGCGGCGATGAGCAGCCGCTCGAGATTCCGGAGGGCGGCGGCGGCATGTTCTCGCCGGACGGTACGAAGGTCGTCTACACGCCGATCGACCGCGAATTCCGTACCTGGAAGCGCTACCGTGGCGGCCGGGCCCAGGACGTCTGGGTCTACGATCTAGAGGCCAGCAGCTCCGAGCAGCTTACCGATCATCCCGGGACGGACAATCAACCGGTTTGGATAGGCGACGACATCTTCTTTACGTCGGACCGCGATTTCACATTGAACCTGTATCGCCACAACGCCGGCGGTGAGCCGCAACGTGTGACAAACCACGACGACTTCGACGTGCTTTGGCCGAGCGCCGGGCCGCGCGCGGTCGTCTACGAGAACGGTGGCTGGCTGTATCGCTACGACCCGTCGACCGGCAATGCCGAGCGTCTCGATATCACGGTGGCGGGTGACCGGCCCGCTCGCGTGCCGCGCGTGGTCGAGGCAGCGGATCACGTCCAGGCGGCCGACCTTTCGCCCGACGGCAAGCGCGCAGTGATTTCGGCACGCGGTGAGATCTTTACGGTTCCCGCCGAGAACGGGCCGATCCGTAACATCACCCGTACGCCCGCAGCGAGAGAGATTGACGCAACATGGTCACCTGACGGCAGCCAGGTTGCGTACCTGTCCGACGAGAGCGGCGAATACGAAATATGGGTTCGCCCGCAGATGGGCGACGGCGAGCCGCGCAGAGTCACCAATGACGGCAGCATCTGGCGATTCCCGCCCGCCTGGTCGCCGGACGGCAGCAAGCTGCTGTACGGTGACAAAGACCAGCGCGTGAGCGTCGTCGACGTCGCGAGCGGCCGCACGACGGTGCTCGATTCCTCGCGCCGCAATGACATCACCGATTACACATGGTCGCCCGACAGCCGCTTCGTCGCCTACGTAAAGGACAACGGTGCACTGTTCTCCAGCATCTGGATTCACTCGCTCGACGATAGCCGCAGTCGCCAGGTTACGAGCGACATGACCAATGACACGAACCCGGCATTCGATCCCGCGGGCCGCTACCTGTATTTCCTGTCGTCGCGCGACCAGGACCTCGAATTCAGTTCGATCGAGTTCAATTACATGGTGACGAATTCGATTCGTGTCTATGCGGCGCAGCTCAATGGCGACCAGCCGCCGCTGTTGCGCCCGAAGAGCGACGAGGCCGGCGACAACGGTAATGGCAACGGCGAGGACAACGGCAACGGCGACGAGCCGGTTCGGGTCGAGATCGATTACGACGGTCTCTCGTCACGGGTCGTGGCGCTGCAGGACTCGGGCGGCAACTACAACAGCCTGTCGGCAACCGCCAAAGGGCCGCTGTATATCGCAGGGAACGGTGCCGATGCCGCCTTGCACCTGTTCGATCTCGAGGCGGAGGAGGAGAAAGTCATCCTCGAGGGCGTGCAGAACTACACGCTCGCGGCGGGCGGCGAGAAAGTCCTGTTCGCCAGGAACGGCGGCTGGGGCATTGCCAAGGTCGAGCCTGACCAGGACTCGAGCAAGGGTCACCTCGATCTCGACAACATGGAGGTACGCATCGATCCTGCCGTCGAATGGCAGCAGATGTACGTCGACGGCTGGCGCATCCTGAGGGACTGGTTCTACGATCCCAACATGCACGGCATGGACTGGCCGGCGATTCGCGACAAATACCAGCCGCTGGTCGAGCACGTCGCGCACCGCATGGACCTCGATTACATCTTCGGTGAAATCGCCGGCGAGATGAACGCGGGTCACATCTACGTGCAGGGCGGCGACCAGCCGGCCGTCGAGCGCCGTAACGGCGGTTTGCTTGGTGCCGAGTTCGAGGCGGCCGACGGCTTCTATCGCGTCACGAAGATCTACGCGAACGAGCCGTGGCACCCGGCATTCTATTCGCCGCTCGGTGCGCCGGGCGCAGGCGTCGAGGTCGGCGACTACATCATCGCGGTGAACGGCGTGTCGACGGCGACTGCGGCAAACTTCTACAGCCTGCTCGAGAACACGGGCGGCGATGTGATCACGTTGAGCGTCAATGACCGACCACGGGAGCGCGACGCGCGAGACGTCCTCGTCCGGACGATTACCTCGGAGACGCAGCTGCGTTACCTCGACTGGGTCGAGGACCGAGCCCGACGCGTGGAGGAACTGTCGGGCGGCCGCATCGGTTACCTGCACCTGCCGAACACGGCGACCGCCGGCAATCGCGAGCTCTTCAAGCGCTTCCTGCCGCAGGTGAACAAGGAGGCGCTGATCATCGACGTGCGCTACAACGGCGGCGGCTTCATTCCGGATCGCATGATCGAGATCGTCTCCCGACAGCCGCTCAACTACTGGAAGCGACGCGGCCTCGACCCGCAGGCCACGCCGGTCATCGCCCATGTCGGTCCCAAGGCGACGCTCATCAATGCGTACTCGGCATCGGGCGGCGATGCGTTTCCTTATTACTTCAAGAAGCTGGAACTCGGTCCGCTCATCGGCATGCGGACCTGGGGCGGGTTGATCGGTATTTCCGGCAACCCGATGCTGGCGGACGGTGGCGGCATACTCGCGTCCACGTTCCGTTTCCTGGATACGGACGGCAACTGGGCCGTCGAGAACGAAGGCGTCGCGCCGGACATCGAAGTGCTCGACCGGCCCGAGCTGATCGCGGCCGGCGAAGATCCCACGCTCGAACGTGCCGTCGCCTACCTGCTCGAGGAGCTGGAGCGCACTCCGCGTGAGACTGTGGAAGCGCCGCCTGCCCCGACCGAGTTCTGAGCATCTACTCTCTCGCCGAGGAACGCCTCAATATTGCGTCTCACGCCGTTGGACTCCTGTTCAGCGGCGTGGGGCTCATTTTGCTGTTGCTGACCGCACTGCCGTTCCACGACCTGACCTACGCGCTGAGCGTTGCCGTATTCGGCATCAGCCTGATCATTCTGTACGGCGCGTCGACGCTGTATCACAGCGCAAAAGACCCGGTGATTCGAAAGCGCTGGCGGACGGTCGACCATGCTGCGATTTACGTTCTCATTGCCGGCACCTACACACCATTCACGCTGGTCACGCTGGCAGGCCCGGTCGGTACGACGCTGTTCGCGGTGTGCTGGGGCATGGCAGCCGTGGGTATCTTCATCAAGGTGTTCGTCACGACCGCCCGCTTCAAGATCGTGTCGACCGCGATGTATGTCTTCATGGGCTGGATCATCGTCTTTGCCTGGCAGCCGCTGGTCGCTGCACTGTCCGGTCCGGGTCTCGCGTGGTTGATCGCCGGAGGCATCGCCTACACGCTCGGGGCGGTCATCTACATAATCCGTTTGCCGTACGCACATTCGATCTTTCACGTCTTCGTACTCGGTGGCAGCTACTGTCATTTTGTCGCTGTTTACAGACACTTGTTGCCGAATCACTGAACCCATTAATGTGACGCTCGTCCCGATTTGACGGGGGCAAATCGCTAACATCGTTTGAAGTTAATCGAACGATTTGCAGGGCAGGGGTGCCGGTGATTCGCATCAACAGCAACATTCCGGGCGTCAAGGCGCTGATCGCAACGACGTTTGCGCTGCTCGCGCTCGCCGGCTGCGAGGTGCAGACCTTCGATGATGCTGTTTCGGCAATCAACAATCCGCCGGCGCCGCCTCCGCCTGGTCCTCCGCCGCCCGGACCTCCGCCGCCGCCACCTCCGCCGCCGATTGGCGGCACCTTCAACCCGGTGTTTTCGGAGATCCAGCTCAACGTATTTACGCCGACCTGCGCGAGTGCAGCGTGTCATTCCGGCGGCAACCCCGCGGGCGGTCT
>JASJBG010000051.1 GCA_030066625.1 Woeseiaceae bacterium | reverse complement strand
GACAAGATCAACATCCGCGGTATCCAGTCGGGCAACCAGGCCGGTTTCGAGCAGTCGGTTGCCACGTTTGTTGACGATATCTACCGCGGAAGGGGCACCCAGGCGCGCTGGTCCTTTCTTGATCTGGAGCGCGTCGAGGTCCTGAGAGGGCCCCAGCCGATCCTGTTCGGCAAGAACACGGTCGCTGGCGCTTTGAACATCACATCCGCACGGCCGACCGACGTCGCTAAGGCCGAGCTGTCGGTGGCGTACAACCCGGAGTTTGACGAGCGCGAGATCCAGGCTCTCGTGTCCGGTCCACTGTCGGAGTCCGTGCGTGGTCGCGTCGTGGTGCTTTCACGGCAGATGGACGAGGGCTGGGTTGCCAACGCGTCGTATCCCGAAGACAACCCTTCCTCAGAAGAGTTTTTCGCCCGCGCTTCGCTGGATTGGGATATCGGTGAGCGGACCTCGATGTACGCGAAGTTCGAAAGCGGAAAATTCGACGTCGTCGGCCAGCCATGGGTCATTTGGGAAGGTGGACCGATCACGCCGTTGCTGACAGCGGCCGGCGTGCCGGAAGGCCCCGGATTCGACACGGCAATGGGTAACAACGGATTCGCCGTGCTCGGGCTCCCCGGTGACGACGTCATTGATTTCGGTTCCGTTGGGCGCTACGAAGGACAAACACAAGAAGGTCTAATTCGGCTTGATCATACCCTCCGCAACGACGCGACACTGACCGCGATACTCGGGCACTCGGCGTACGATTACGACCGCTTCCTCGATGCCGATTTCAACCCGCTGCCAGTGGTCCGTTTCGACGATACGGAGGACTTCGAACAGAACAGTCTCGAACTGCGTCTGACGTCAAATACGGGCGGGCGTGTCGACTACATTGCCGGCCTGTACTACCAGGACAACGACATGTACGTCGACGGACTGAGCCAATTCAACGTCGTTGCCATCGATGCGCTACTCGGCGGTACCTGTGCCGCGCTCCCCGGCGGCCCCGGCGCCGTCGTCGTCGGTGATCCGGTCGCCACCGCGGTCGGGGCGTCTGCACTACCGGGTGCCACGGCGGCAGTGGCGAACGCCTGTGCGCAAACGGCGCTCACGCAGGCCCTGCTTCCTTCCGGTCTCAACGGCGCAGGACGGTATGCGTTCCTGGACCAGACGACTGAGACCCTCGCGGGCTTCGGGCAGCTCACCTACAACTTCAGCGACACTGTGCGCACCACCGTCGGTCTGCGCTACACGACCGAAGACAAGAAAGCGAGTCAAAGCGCCTATGCAACCGACTATGTCGAACGTGGGACGGTACCGCTGGCCGACCAGAGCCCGACCAACCCGCAGGCGCTTGCCGCTTTCCTGGTCGGCGAGTTCACGTTCCATGAATTTGCGCCGTCGGATCCGGGTATGACGCGCGATGAAGACAGCCTGACCTGGGCGGTCAACCTGCAGTGGGATGTGAGCGAGAATCTCATGGTATACGGCTCGGCGAGCACGGGCTTCAAGGCGGGTGGCTATAACTCGTTTTACATGGGCTTGCCGCAAGGGCTCGGGGCCAGTTCCGAGGACGTCCAGTTCGAGGACGAGGAGGTTCTCGCCTTCGAAGTCGGCGCGAAAATGCTGTTCGCCGATGGCCGTGCGGAACTTAACCTCGCCGCATTCCACATGAGCTACGAGGATCTGCAGGCGTCGATTTTCAGTGGCAACACTACCTTCGTGGTACAGAATGCGGCAGAGGCAACGTCGCGGGGCATCGAGTTCGACGGCCGTTGGCAGGCGACTGACGGTCTCATGTTGACGGGCTCTGTCGGCTGGCTCGACTTCAGCTACGACGAGTTCCCCAACCAGGGCTGCGTCGCGGAACAGTTCCTGGCGTTTCGTGAGGAGGCGTTCCAGCAGGCAGTCGCGGCAAGCGACTTCCTTGCCGCCGGAGTGTCCTCGCTCGTGATCAATAACCAGGTCTGCGCGTCGGCCGGGGTCAACGACCTTGCGGGGCGTCCGAGCGCGCATTCGCCGGAGTTTACGGCGTCACTCGCTGTCGACTACCGCGCGCCGATCGGCTCTCGCTACGAGTTTGCGACCATCTTCGACGTGAGCTGGAGCGACGACGTGTATCGACAGGACGATCTCGACCCGCTCTCCCTGCAAGAGTCTTTCACGAAGGCAAACCTCGCCATGATGTTCGGTCCGACCGAGGGTCAGTGGGACGTCGGAATCATCGGCAAGAACATCTTCGACGAAGTAACGACATCGTATGTCAATGACATGCCGCTCTTTGACGGCGCTCGCCAGGGACGGATGGATCCGCCCGCAAGCTGGGCAGTGCGGGCTCGCTTCCGATTCTGATCGGCGTCGGTTTTATTCGCGGACGGTTCTGCCGGGATCGAGCTCAGGGCAAATCTGGTTTGATTCGCCAGTAGTCGCTGTCGGTGCGTTGGAGCGTCGGTCGTGAGTCGGCGGGCAGCCCGTCGTTGAGCAGGTATGCAATGTCTATCTGGACCTGGGCTACCTCGAGATGAGAATCATGGCTGTTCATGATGCTGACGACATCGGAGACAAGCACCGTCTCGATACCGGCAAAGACCGGAACCTGCTTTTTCGCATCCCCAACGCGTTCGCCTTTGTTGACGCGGCGTGATGTCCGCAGCGGCACGTCGTTTTCAGCGGCATAGATCGTTACCTGCAGATCGTTCTCGCGGATGATTGGGAGGTATTTGCTTTCAAATCGTTCCCGAGCCACGTCGGGTGATACCAGGATGATCTGCCCGAGTCCCGGGCTCAATTCCTCGGTGGAGTTGTCAGCGACTGCTGCGACGGCTTCTAGCAGTGCGAAGGCGCCGAGGCTGTGGGCCACGACATGTATCGTCTCGATCTTCGGGTCGGCGAGCAGCTGCACCAGCAGTGACTGCAAAGTGCCATTCGACCACTGGAGGTTCTCGACGTCGTCACGGTAGTTGAGTAGACCGCCCGTAGACGGCCAGCTGTACAGAATCGGTACTGCATCCGGGCTGACCTGGTATAGCAATTCGGCGAAATTTACGGACGCGGTGTCGAACCGCCGCCTGAACCCATGGACGTAAACGATGGCCGTGCCTGTCCCGACAGTGACGGCGAAATCAGTGACCGTTTGTATGGGCGGGGTCCCGCTGGCTGACACGCTGACGAACTCGTTTCGTCTGCGCGAACCGTCGAGCCTCGGCTCCCAACGGCGCCAGTCGGCGAACGGATTGGGCTCCGCGCCATGAGTGCTCACGGCCACGGTAGCGATGCCGGCCTGAGGTGCGCCGCGTCCACCACCGTAGTAACGTCCGGGTCTGGCGCCGTCGTTCAGGCTGCGGTCCGTGACGTACACCAACGGTATAAGCACCTGTTGGGGGGCGCCGTCGACAGGCTGGTTTGCGCACCCGCCCGCGACGATCGATACAAGAACTGACAGGGCAATTGCAATCCGTTTCAAGCGGTGTTTTCCTACTAGCGAGCAGGCGATTAACGGCTTGCTCTTCACGGTAACCAAAACTCGATGCTGATTATGCACAGGAAGACCGGCCGGCGTCGCGTCCTCGCCGTTTTTGTGGTCACGCTCCTCGCCGGTGCGCCTGCGGCTGCGCAGGAACTGTTTGAACCCAGCATACATTGGGCATACGCATCGTATTTCGGTACCGGTTGGTACACGCTGAACGAACGGCGGAGTGCGTTTGTCTTTCGGACAGCACCCCGCTGGTCGATCGGTGACTCGGGTTTCAGCGAGGATGGGACCCGCTTGGTCAAATACACGCTCAGGCTACCGCTGACAATTGGCGCGTCGCAATTGGACTTCGACGACATTCCGGGGACGGTGGACCCGGGAAACCTGGCAACCCTGGCGGCGGGCATCAGCGTGGATGCGGACGTTCCGGTTACCGAGCGATTCTCGTTGCGACCGAACGTCGAGGTCGGCTACGGAGGCGTGATTGGTGAACAAGACCGGGCGTGGTCATACAGGGCAAGTATGCGCGGCCGGTTCCTGTTCGAGCCCGAGTCTTTCGACTGGGCGCTGATACTGGATGGGGGGTACGTCGGCTACGATAGCCGCGTCGGCAGCGATGACCGATTCTCCTTTGTTTCCGCCGCTGCGGAGTTTGCACACGCGGTCGGCTGGTTTCCCAGGGAGGGACAGCAAACGCTGTTCTACTGGCACGTCAAGTATGCGGAGTTTCCGGATCGCGTCCGACTCGACAGTGGGTCTGGAGATTCAGACTTTCTTGACGATTACTGGGAAGTAGGAGCCGGGATTGGCCGCAAGGAACGGCCGATACGGCTCGGGTTTCTGAGTTTCGACCGACTCGGCCTTGCCTACAGCGTCAGTTCCAGCAGCGAACTTCGAGGAGTCAAACTCCTGTTCCGCTCACAGTACGAGCTGTAAAATCTAGAATCGGTACGTAATCGAGCCGATAAACGCCTCGCGCGATCCACTGAAACCGTTGTACTCCGCGCTGATGCCGAGGCGGCGTGATACGTCCCAATTGAATCCCAGTACGGCGTTCCAGGGATCACGATTCGCTTGCCGGATACTGAAATCGAGGGCAGGCAGGCCCTCACCAAAATTGAAAAACCCGTCAACGTCGATGTCGCTGTCGAGGTAGTTGCCGCCCGCGAATACGGCGAGATTGCCGAACCGCGGCAGATCGAAGTAGTAGCCAACACGCGGCGTTACCGTGATTGCCTCACCGTCGGTGATGGCGAAGCGGGGATCTGAATAGGTGATCGATGCAGGCAATGTGAAAAAGAAGTTCCTCCAGCCCGTGGCAAGCGTAATGCCGCCGCCGTAGGTCTTGACGTCGATCGACGTGCGAATCGGCAGCAGGAACAGCTGGTCCTCTAACCGTGAGCAAATCGGCCGATTGACCAGGCGAGTACAGTCCAGCTCGATGGCGTCGATGAGGCCGTTGCCTTCGAGGAAGACGTCGGAAGACACGGTCCCGTCGACCTGACCATAGAGCGCGAATACCTGCAGGAATGGAAACAGCCAGGCATCGAGCTTGAGCTGCCACGAGTCGGTGTCGCTGAATGTGTTCTCGAAAGCGACCCAGTCGTATGGCACCTTGGGCCCGTCGCCGAAACCGACGCGCAAGTCGGTGATGTCATTGGGCTGGTCCACGCTTGCATAGGTCATGCCGACGCCGAAAGGCAACGGCAGGTCGAATCCCTGGTCGACGACCTTTTGGGCGAGGAAGGGCAGTGGCCGACCCCAGCGCCGCGGTGCCGTCTCTCCCTGCCGGTCGATGTTTGGTGCTCCAATAGTTGGAATGAAAGTATCGCCCAGGCCGGTCTCGGTCAGGTCCTCGAGGACGGACACGCGGATCCGGCTCGCTGTCGTGCTGACAGCCGCACCGGACTCGGACATAAAGAAGAGATCCACGTCGCGGTAGCGCGTCGACGCGACGCCGCTGGCCTTGCCCGCGACAGAACGCGCGACGAGGCGCGTTGACGTGAATCCCGTCTTGATGCGCTCGAGAGACTCCCGGCTGTCCGGGAGAGCAAGCACCATCGTCTCCGCAGAGCCGAGGCCAAGTCCGAGTTCGGATCCCGAGACAGCGACGTAGGTCCGCGTGTTGTCCGAGTTATCTACGACGAGGCCGACCCCGTCCATTCGCGCAAAGGCAGCGAGCACATCGAGGTTAAGTGCTGCCAGCATGTAGCCAGGGGCATCCTTGGTCCGATCTGCGAGCGTCGCGTCACGCTCGGCGAACTCCTGGAGCACACGATCTGCCGATTCGTCGAGGCGCTCGCGGATGCGGTCGCGCTCCTGGACGGGAATACTGAAACAACCCGACAGCAGCAGCGCGAGCAGTACTGTAAAGCCGGAGCGGAGTTTGTTCGCAGCTCGCAGCGAGACGGATATTTTGGGAATCAACAAGTCAAGGAACCTCGGGTTGAAACAAAAAACGCGTGCCTGACTGGCAGCGGACACAGGGTCGCCGAGCCGGTCGCCTTCGACCGCGTCGTTACCGCGCGAGCTTACTGGTAAACCCCGACGCTGGGAAGGCTATTGAGGGTGTTCAGGACTCGTCAACCTCGCCGCGTTCTTTGAAGCTGCCGCCGAGCGCCAGGTGAAGGTCCACCCGCTGCTGAAGTCGAATGTCACGCAGGTTCATCAGGTCTACGCGCGTCGCGATTACCTGGCCCTGGGCCTGCAGGACATCCAAAAAATCGACGCGGCCGACCTTGAACTGCGCCGTCGCAACGCGCAGCGCCTCCTCCGAGTCCGCAAGCGCTTCTCGCAGGTAGGTCTCGCGCTCGCGAAGCAGCGTGTCGTTGGCGAGCCCCTGCTCAACCTCCGCGAACGCCCGCAGCGCCAGCAGCCCGTACTCGGCCATCGCGGCCTGGAACTCGGCCGAGTTGATATCGACCTGCGCCTCGAGTGCGCCGCCGGTAAAGATGGGGGCCATGAAGTTTGCGCCGATGGACCAGAACTCATTGTCGATCGCCAACAGGTCGGTGAGTTCTGCAGAGGTCGCGCCGGCACCCGCGGTCAGCGAGATGCTCGGTAGCCGTGCGGCTTCTGCCGTCTGGATCGACAGGAAGCGCGCTGCAACGGCGCGCTCGGCGGCGCGCAGGTCGGGGCGGCGTTCGAGCAGTTCGGACGGGATCCCGGCCGGAATCGGCGGCGGGGTAGCGACGAGATCCTCGGCACCCTCGATCTGTGCGGCTGGATATCGGCCAAGCAGGACTTCCAGTGCCCGCGTTGCCTGCTGTCGCGCTGCCTCGGCACGCCGAATCGTCGCCTTGCCGGTCGCGACCCGTGCACGGGCGAGAGCAACTTCCCTGGACGTCACCTGGCCTTGCTCGTATTTCGCCTCGACCAGCTCGAGCGTGCGCTCGTAGAGCGCCAGCGCCTCGTTGGCAAGATCCAGCTGTAGCTTGGCCTCGGTCACAAGGAACCAGAGTTTCGCGGTCTGCGCCGCGATCGACTGATACGCCCACTCGAGTTGGTACTGCGCGGCCTCGAATGCCGCCTGGCCCGCCTGCGCCTGGGAGCGCACCCGCCCCCACAAATCGAGTTCCCACGAGGCCTTGAGCTGCACGCTGCTCCCCGACAGCGACGGGTCCGCCGTCGAAAAGCCCTCCTGGGCGAGACCGGTGCCGCCTATGCCGACGACAGGCGTCAGCTCGGCGCCGGCCTGCGTCGCGAACCCGGCCGCCGCATCGACCCTGGCGACGGCGGCGCGGAGGTTGAGGTTGTTCTGGATCGCCTCGGCGACGACGGCTTCGAGTTCCGGATCACCGAAAGTCGCGAGCCAGCCGTCGGCGACCTTGCCGGTTGCGGCGTTGGCCGCTTCTTCATAGTCGGGCGGGATTACCGTCGATTCCGGCAGCGCGTCTTCGATCAGCTCCTCGGTCGGGGGCGGCTGCTTAACGGCGCAGGCCGCCAGCAGGCCGGTTGCCGCAAGTATGACCGGAATCGAGCGGGTCGTCTTGGTCACCATCCTACGCCGGTTTGATGAAGTTCATGATGGCATCCATGCGGATCATGACCTTGCGGATGATGTGCGTAACGGTGACTTCAGATGTATAGATCGCCGCCGAGCCCACGGTGCCGGGGTTGATACCGATGTCCCGAGCGAGTTCCGGATCGTCGAGGTCTAGTCGGACCGAGAACGGGCCGGGCTGCATCGGCCCCTGCGGCTGAACGGCCATGCCCGTCATCATCAGCTGGCCCTGTGCCGTCACCGGGATCAGGAAGCGCACCGTAGCCGGAAAGACCCTGCCCGGGTGCGACTTGAACGTGACCTCGGCTGGCTGGCCGGACTCGATGTTGCGCGTGTAAATCTGGTGAATCTGGACCACTAGGCCGGTCTCCGACGTATCGATGAATGCCATGGCGCGGAAAGAGGGCGCGTTCACGACGCGCATGCCCGGGCGCAGCGCCACGTTGGTTACGTAGCCGTCGGTGGGCGCGCGGACCTCGGTCATTTCGAGGTTCCACTCCGCGTTCTTGATCTGCGCCTCGAGTCCCGCCACCTGTGCTTCATAGGCCTGCACTTCGTAGATGGACCCCGCATCCTGTGACGCGAGCTCCCGCGATTGCACGAGCCGCAGCTCCGCGAGTCTAAGCTGCGCCTGCAGGCCTTCCAGCGCCGCCTCGTACTGCGTCGGGTCGATACTGAACAGGAGATCGCCTTTCTCGAGCGGTTCATTCGGTTCGACCGGTACCTCGATCACTTCGCCGGCCACGTTCGGCGTTATCGGCACGGAGTAGGTCAGCACGGCCAGGTCGCCGGCAGGTGCGCCCCACTGCATGGGGATGAAGAAGCCAACCAGGAGTACGAGCTCGTAGGGGATGATCGTAAGCCACGTGACCTTGGTGTTCGGCACCTTGCCGGTCTTGGTCAGCACGTACAGCAGCAGCACGTAGATTAGGGTAAGGAATACGATCATGAGATTTCCCCGGTGTCGTTCGTCGTGTCGCCCGACGGCTCCTTTAGCTGGGAACGCCCGGCTTCGAGGGCGGGATGGCCAAGGTCGAGCGCGTGTAAGCCCACACCATCGCGAATATCCAGACCACGCCGACGGTCAACAGCATGCCCAGCCAGCCGGCCACGTTGATCGCCTCGGCCTGCGGATGGCCGCGTCCGGCTGCGATCTTGCCCGGCAGCTGGGCCAGGCTAATGACCACGGCCACGGCCGACACGATGATCGTGATGAATACGAACCAGGCGAAGTAGTCGATAGCAGCCATGGTCTATTGCTCAGCGCGGCCGGACGCCTCATTCCCTGCGCCGGCAAGGACCTCGTCGACCGCGGTGTCGACCGCCTGCTCGACGACGTCGACACTCGCGTCGCTCATGATGCCGAGCATGGCCATCGACCAGCCCGAAAATACCAGGCGGATGCCGGCTAGCAGCCCGATGGCGTACCTGCCGGAGTCGGGCCACTGCCGGTACAGGAGTACGGCCAGGATGACGCTGGCGATGCCGCTGACGATGACCCAGCCGCGCCCGGGCACGCCCTTGCTCCGTATGCCCTGGATGATGGCGAAGATGCCGTCGACGAGGAACCAGGCGATGAGGACGACCGTCAGTGCGAACAGGCTGACCACCGGCTGGGCGAGCATGACCGCGCCGGCGAGGATCGTTATGCCGCCGAACAGGAATTGAAAGAAGCCCTTGCCAAACGATCCTGCCTTGAAGGCGTAAGTGGCCATGACCAGGCCTGCTGCCAGCACAGCCACGGCAACCGTCAGGTTGACGGCGAGTCCGGACACGAAGGGTGCCATGATGCACAGCACGCCGAGCACCATGACCGCGAAACCCCAGCCGGTGCCGACGCGTGCCGGAAGGCGAGCAATATCCGATACTTCATTCATTGTTGTAGCTCCTTGCGTGAGAAGTGGTTTCAGGTCGCGTGTCGCGCACGCGAGTCGGAGACGAGGCTACCGTCGGTCGACAGGACGACGGAGATCCAGCGCAGGCCTTTGAACTGGGCACAGAATATTCCGGTCATGACCATGATCGGGACCGCGAGGAACATTCCCGCAAGCCCCCAGACAACACCCCAGAATGACAGCGACAGCAAGATCATCAGCGAGCTGAGATTGAGCGACTTGCCCATGTAAGCAGGCTCGATCACGTTGCCGAAGATGAACTGCGTAACGCTGAGCAGGGAGATCACCACGAGGAACGGCGTGATCGAGTCGAACTGGACCAGGGTCAGCAGCGCCGGGAACACGGCGGCGATAATCGAACCGACGGTTGGTATGAAGTTCAGGAAAAAGACCAGCAGTGCCCAGATGGCTGCGAAATCCACGCCGACGACGGCCAGGATCACGTAGCTGACGACAGCCGTCGCGATGCTGATCACGGTCTTCATGCCGATGTAGCGCTGAATCGATGTCGCAATCTCGAGGGCGACGCCTGCAGTGCGATCCGCATCCGCGGGATCGCGGTGCAGGTGGCGGATCTTGATCGGTAGCAATCGCTCCTCGGCAAGCAGAAAACCAACGTAGATGGCAATCAGGATGACGTCGGACATCAACGCCGTCACCGAGTCGCCAACCCAGGTCAATACCGCGCCCAGGTCGACTTCGGCCAGGAGGGCTTCGATCGTCGGCGCTTCTTCGAGGCCGAAGCGGTCCGCTATCGAATCGAGCAGCGCCGTGAAGTTGGCCTGGTAGACGGGTATGGCAGCCGTGAGCTGGTCGGACTGGCTCGTGATAATGAGCACCGAAAGATACGTTGCGACCGCAACGATCAGGATCGCCACGAGGTTGCCGAGCCACACGGGCATCGGCCGCTCTCCCGGCAGCAGACGATTGAGCGTGCTGCGAATCGCGCTCAGCAGGATCCAGACGAAGATCGCGATGGCCAGCGGCACGAGCAGGGGCCGGCCGACGACCAGCACGGTTACGGTCAACGCGAATATCACTCCCCAGGCCGCGAGGCGCAGTGGATTGAATTCGAACAGTCGCTGGTCTGCCATGGTAGAACCGGCTATTTCCTGCTCTTCTTCAGCAGGTCGATCACGACGGGCAGGACCGGACCGATGGCCCCCAGCGCCCCGCCGCCGATGCCGTTTCCCGCTGAGGCGAATGACGAGATGCCGGATTTCACATTCTTGATGCTATCCCCGACCGCCGAGACTTCGTCCGCAACGGCGGCAAAGTCCTTCGACAGTTCCTCGGCCGCCATCTCACGAATTTCGCGAACCATCTGTTCTTCCGCCCCCGGCCCGCTGCGCCGGCGCAGCAGGAACGGCACGATCGCAAGCCCGAAATTGGCGACGGCAAGAATGAATGCCGCCCTCGACTCGACGGCCGCCTCGGTCAGCCGATAGAAGACGCCCATGTTGACGAAGACGAGGCCGACAAACACACAGCCTATCGAAACAAGAGCCAGCATGAGCTCGTTGCTGCGGCGCCGCGCGTCGGCTTTGAAGAGCGTCACCTCGGCGCGGGCCAGGATGCGCAGTTTTACGATGAATTCATTCATGACAGAGTCCTTATCGCATCAGGCGACCCATGAGGATCCCCAGCGAAAATACGGCCAGGCAGGTTATCGTCGGCAGGTCGCGGATCTCCTGCTGTAGCAGGTCACCGAGTTCCTCGAGTTGGGTCCGCTGCTCTTCAGGCAAGGCCGCCGTCTCCGCAGCTGCGGACTCGGCGATGTCTGCGGTGGGAGGCTCCGACGGCACTGCGGCCGGCGGAGCTTCCTCTGCCTTTACTTTGTCCGCCCGCCGCGCATCCTGCAGCGCCGCGACGTCGGCACGAAGCTTCTCGAGCTCGCGCCCGGTATCGTCACTGGCCACCGGGCTAGTCCTGCAGTTCCTGCTCGATGCGGCCTGCCGCTTCCTCGACGCTGCTGCGGAGCGCTTCAACAGCGTCAGTAGCACCGGCGTGCAGCGTTGCCCAGCTTTCTGATGCGGCAGCAGCCATGCGTTCGTATTCGGCGCGCGCAGTACCGAGCTCCTCATTGAGGGCGCTGATCGCCGGGTCGACGGCATCCGTGTCGAGCTTTTCGCCGAGTGCGGATTCCATGCGAATCAGTGAGATGTTGACCTTCATAACGTCGAGCTGCGTCTGCTGCACGGCTTCCGTCATTGCCCGCACATGTGCCTCGAGTGCATCGAGTCGAGCGTCTTGTTCCTTGTCGTTTCCAAAAAGTCCCATGATAATTTCCTCTGCTTGGGTGAGTGGGATGTAATGCCTGGTTGTTACTTCAAACTGATCTTGTCGATGACTGAGCGCAGGTCCATGAACGAACGGCACCTGTAGCCGTAACCTGGTTTGTCTTGCCATGCGCCTTGCCCGCCCAGGACGAGTTCGATGCTCTCCTTGCGGCACGCACCGGAGATCTCGCCGGCATACTGCTTGAGCGTAACCGGATCCGTATGCCAGTTCGCCGCCGACAGCGCGAGCAGCCCCAGTCCGGACCCGGCCAGATGCTGTTTCAGCTGCCGGGCGGGGATTCCGCTGCCGAGCACGAACGCTTCGTAGCCTGCGCCCCGCAGGCACAACTGCGCAAGCACAGCACCAACGCCATGCAGGTCACCGGGTACGGCCGCCACGAGGCAGCGCGCTGCGCCGGCCGGCGCCCGCAAACTCGCTGCGGTGGCTGATGCGGTCTGCAACAGTTTCCAGGTCACGATGTTCGTCTCGGCAATCGAGCAGGCTTCATCGGCGTAGCGCCGGCCAAGGTGGTCCATTGCCGCGCCCAGCACTTCGGCGGCAGCGTACCAGTCGCCGGTCTGGTCAGGCAGTCGTCGCATGCGGCTGACGACCGTGTCCAGGCTAGCGTCGCGAAGGTACTCATACCATCTTTGTGCCGTGTGGCCAGCCGCTGCCTGCCGGTCTGCGTCCTGGCCGCTCGCCAGTGCCTCGATCGTCGACAGGCGGTAGCGGCGGTGTCCGCCCGCCGTCCGGTAGTGGGCCAGCCGGCCTTCGTCCGCCCAGCGCTTGATCGTCGTCGGGCCGACGCCGAGGAGTTCGGTTGCCTGTTTGGTGCTGACCCAGTTAGTCATTGACGCTACGTAGTTCCGGCAGGACGGGTTCGCGAAGGGCACGCGACACCGGCACGATGCTGCCCCGCCGGTCGGGAGAACGCTAGCCGTTATTCGGCAATCGGGCGGCGTCGAGCTGCGCCACGAGATCGTCGCCGTGTGCGCTGGCGGAAACCGTCCAAATCGTCTATTTTTTGTATGAAGCGTTCCACTATTCTAATAAATAACGGCCAAAACCATGTCCTCAGACGCCTGGCCGGAGCGTACGTCGCCCCGGTCGAGACCGAAAAACTGCGAATCGCGGCGCGCCGGACCCGGCACGCCTGATCGGCCGTTGCCGGCATGGTTCGGCGCGCTCGGCTGGGATGGAGCCGTGTCGCGGCTGCAACCCGGCGGGATGACGCTTGAGCACAGCGTCGTCTCGCACGACGGCCTGACCGTCGCCCGCCTGGCCCCGTCGGCGTCGCTGGAATTCGCCGGCCGCTCATCAAAAGACTGTCTCACGCTGATTGCGCCGCTGGGCCAACAACCTGTGTGGATGAACGGCCGCAGCGTCGGGCGTCACGAAATTCTCAGCGTGCCGCCGGGCTTGGACGTCCTCGCGATCTTCCGCGGCAGCAGTCATGTAGTCTTCGTGTCGATTCCGGCCAAACCCTCAGACTCGGTCGGCGCGCTCGGGCATCTGCCGACCGGTGGCGACGCGCTCGCCAATGTCGTCACCGGCGATTGCGGCGAACGGGAAAAGGCATCCTGCGCCCGGGAGTACGCGGACGAGCTCGGGTGCAGGGCAACGGCTGAGGACTCGGAGGCCTACGACACTGCCTATCGCATCGTCGTGACGGCACGAGACTATATCGAAGCCCACCTCGGTCGACGCATACGCATGACGGATATCTGTGCTCACGCCGCAACGAGCCTCAGCCGGCTGGAGCGCACCTTCCGCCGGGAAATGAACCTGTCGCCGAGCGCGTATGTGCTTGCGATACGGCTGGAAGCGGTGCGGCAGGCGCTGCAGAGTGCGACCAGTCCGGAGACATCGGTGGCGCACCTCGCCCATGACTGCGGCTTCAACCATCTCGGCCGCTTCGCGGCTGCCTACCGCCGTCATTTCGGAGAGCTGCCGAGCGAAACCTTGCAGAATCGCCGGACGGCGCAGACTTGAGGACGCCGGCAGGGCGCCGAAAAGCGGATAGGCGAGCCAGCGACAGTCTGGTACAACCCTGCTGTACTCTAGTGCGAGCTGCCGCAAGAGAGCTTCGCGGCCGCTGGCAACAAGCAAACACAGCAATCAAGCACCCAAGGGGAACCGCAATGCACAAGAAACAGGTCCTCGGGCTCATTGCCCTCCTGGCGATGTCGTCAGGCGCAATGGCGCAGGATAAGCCCAATATTCTCGTCATCTGGGGCGACGATATCGGCATCTCGAACATCAGTGCCTACTCCGACGGCATGATGGGCTACGAGACGCCCAATATCGATCGCATTGCCGACGCCGGCATGAAGTTCACGACCTACTACGGCGAACAGAGCTGCACGGCAGGGCGTTCGAGCTTCCTGCTCGGCCAGAGCGTCTTCCGGACCGGGCTTTCCAAGGTTGGCCTGCCCGGTGCCGACCAGGGCATCAACGAGCTCGATCCCACGATTGCGGGCATGCTCAAGGACCAGGGCTACTTCACGGGCCAGTATGGCAAGAACCATTTCGGGGACCAGGACAAGCACCTGCCGACGAATCATGGTTTCGATGAGTTCTTCGGCAACCTGTATCACCTCAATGCCGAGGAAGAGCCGGAGAACGAAGACTATCCCCGAGATATGGTTCTCGCGAACGGCAAGACCTTCATCGAGCAGTTCGGACCGCGCGGCGTCATCCGCTCATCTGCTGACGGCGACATCGAGGACACCGGCCCGCTGACCAAGAAGCGCATGGAAACGGTCGACGAGGAAACGCTGGCAGCCGCGCTCGACGCGATCGAGCGTGCACACGCTCAGGGCAAGCCGTTCTTCATCTGGTGGAATGGTACGCGCATGCACTTCCGGACCCATGTGAAGGATGAGCTGCGCGGCGTATCCGGTCTTGGCGAATACGTCGACGGCATGCTGGAACACGACGGCCACGTCGGTCAGCTCCTGGACAAGCTCGACGAGCTCGGCATCACCGATAACACGGTCGTGTTTTACTCGACGGACAACGGCCCGCACAAGAACACCTGGCCGGATGCCGCAACCAGCCCGTTCCGGAACGAGAAAAACTCCAACTGGGAAGGCGCATTCCGCGTGCCGGCGCTCATATCGTGGCCTGGCAAGATTCCGGCAGGTTCGGTCTCGAACGAGATCGTGCACC
>JASJBG010000209.1 GCA_030066625.1 Woeseiaceae bacterium | reverse complement strand
CGGCGCAAGCTCTGGCTGAAGCGCCTGAGCCTGCCCGTTGCTGCAACGATCGGCGGCCTGGTTGCCTACGAACCGGCGGTGACGCTTGCAAACGTCGTGTCACAGCTCGTCGTTCGTCTGGCGCCGCAGGACTTCCTGGCTGCATCGTTCGGCTGGCTGCCCGCGCCGCACCTGATTGTCGCCGGCGGCCTGATGCTCGCGGTCGCCATGGTTAGTGTGCGTATGCTCGAAGATTGAGGTGACGAGCAAGCATCTCCTCACTGATGCTCAGGGCTCTCGCTAAGCTCAACCTGCCGCTGTTCAATAGCCGGCGCCGTCCACCATCGACAGCGTCAGTACTCGCCTTGACTGTAGCTTGACGCCTCGCCCGGGTTGATTCTGTCACGGCCGACAGAGTCCTTCACCTCGTCAAGAAAATCACTATAGACGTCCGTTAACTGAGCTTTCTTACTGACCTCTATCCACTCTCGCAATCCAGGATGCCGATACAGGTCCCTGTAAGCGTTTGCGTTCACGTCATTCATCAATCCTTCGCTTCGTTGGATGTGGTACATGAACCAACCGGCCCAGAACATGCAATTAGCCATGTTGTTGAAGACGACCCGCTCATCCTGACTCAAATCACGAAGGTCGTTGATTCCTCGAATCCAGATTTCCGAGTTGCCAGGCATTGCCAACATCTGTCGCCACTCATTGAAGTTCACACAGACTGACTGCCAGTTTTGTGTACGGTTAGCTTGAGCAGACCGTTCCAGTTGATCGGTATTTCCTCGCACCTGATACGCCAGGTATACGAGAGAAATCACAACCGCGGTTACCCCAACCACTTCCGCAATCGCGCTAATAGCCTCCCAGTTCATTCTTGTCGCTCTCTTCTTGTTTGACTTGGTGCCTCCTTATCCAAATCTCTGCTTTGCGTCAGGAGGCGTCTAACTGACTCCGGCGTGCGTCTATCGCTCATCGGCGAATCTAGGAGCTACAGTTTTCCACGAACTCAACGAAACCCGAATCCAAGACTTCCTTGTTCCAAGGCCAAGTTGCCCGGACACCAGGGCTAGCATAGATTTCGCAGATGATTTTTGCGTAAGTGCTCCAGAAGCTATCTTCCAACACGCCCAGCTGATGCTGGGCAAATATTTTCTGCATTCGAATCCACTGCCCCCGGGTGAACATGCGATACCGACGAGCGTCCACTTCAAATAGAGACTCGTAGTCGGAGTCTCCCGCGACGCGGAGACCGGCGAACTCCTCGTTTGCCGCAAGCTGTCTCAGCGCATTATCCGAAGAGTCGGCTACCGCTTGTACCGTTGCTGAACGTATTGCTGCGGTGTTGTCGCGGACTTGCTGACCAACGTAATTAAGCGAACGACGACAGCGATTGCTGCGACCACCTCGGCATATTGAGCCAATTCACTGAGTCTTGACTTTTTCATGTCCGCTCCGGCGTCCGCTTACATCATCTAAGTGTAGTTCAGGCGAGATGGAAGCGAATTCCGGCGCGAAGGTGTGGCCGAATCCCGCGTCGCACCTGATCGTCGCCGGCGGGCTGATGCTCGCGGTCGCAATGGTTAGCGTGCGTATGCTCGAGGACTGACCGGCTTAGCGTGGCACGGCCCTCGCCAGCATCAGAGTCACCATGTCGAGACCCGCGTCGCCGAATTCGTAGTGAGCGGAGTAGTCGCCCATATCTATCCTGATCCACTTCGGGCCGTTAGGTCCGAGATGACGTGATACCGCATCCAGCCCCTTCTTCTTCGCGAAAAACCCCGCATCCTCAACTGAATCGAATCCTTGGACCCCGAAACAGTCGACCGGGCTGCACGGCGAGTACTCGTCGTCGCCGCGAACGTACAGAAAGACCGTGGTCAGCACCTGATCTTCGTCAAACTTCAACAGGAATCCGCCGGGACGGCACGCTGCCCAGTAGACGTCCGGCTGCCCCTCGACCAGTCGGTCGAAATCGTAGACCACGTCTGCTTCGTAGTGTTCGAGAATCTCGACGATAGCCGGGTCTTTCAGGTGCGAGCCGAGTAAGGAGCTTAGCTTCATTGATACTCCGGGTTTCTCGCCCAGGCAGCGACAGCAGAATCTTCATTTGTCTTCTGAATTAGAACTCCCTAAAACCTGTTGAGCTCGTCTGCAAGGCTTGAGCGTAAACGTATGACAATCAGAGTTCCCTGGTCACAAACAGCCGCTCCGCCTAGCTGCTGACTTTCGCACATATGACTCTCACCCGAAGTTTCCAGTCAGGTGCAAAGGCACTTCGGTTCTGTGCATTCACCAACCAGTGCGAGCCATCGAAAGCTGGCTGAAAGTAGGTCGCGCGTCCATCGAGGATGGCACCGGTCGGGTCCAAAACCGACCAGCCCGCGCCAAGAGCTTTCTTGCCTTCCGGGCAGTCTACCTGCAGTTGCTTTGAGGCCGTCGCGTCGACCGGAGTTTCACCGACGACCACCTCATATTCTGCGATACCCGGTGGGCCCGGGGGTCCCGCAGGGCCAGGTGGTCCCTCGCAGCCTGCCGCCAGAAGGGCCATCAGAACTGGAATCACCAACTTAGCTTCTTTATTTTTCATATTCGCTCCTTTCAATTCTGCACCCGCGATCAGCTTTCCGCAAAAGTATATCCCGATCTCCGAGACCGGAAAGTCTACGCGGAGGGCACAGGCCCTGCGGAATGCTGAAACGCCACAAACATCGCGTGATCCCAGTCCATCGTCTCGCCGGCGTGCAGTCTCGCCGTGCAGGAATCGTCATTCAGTCGAAATCTGTCGAAGCGACGGGTCATCGACGCGAGCATCTGCCCGATGGAGACTGGATCGGGTCTCTCGTGCTCGGCAAGACGCTGCTTCCGCCGGTCGACAAAGTAGATTTCACCGTCGTCGGCCTTACGACAGTCGAAACCGCCCTCGTGAACAAGCCGATGGTGATGCCGGCATAGCAGCACCAGGTTGTCGAGGCTGGTCTCACCGCCGTTCTTCCAGTGCTCAATGTGGTGGCCATCGGTAAATCGATGGCTGGTGCAGCCGGGGAAGCGGCAACCGCCGTCCCTGGCCTGTAATGCGCGCCGCATCGGCGGCGGAATGGTCCTGGAACGACGGCCAATGTTGAGCGGCTCGCCGGCGGCATCCGCCTTGATCGTCGAAACGCAGCAGTCGCAGGCGATCCGTTCCGACGTTTCCGCGGAAACGTGGGGGCCGTTTTCGAGATGCGCCTCCGCCGCTGTCCCTTCATGGTGATGAACCACCACCTGGTAACGATCCGCGGTGCTACCCGAGTTCTCCGGGTTGTTGAGATAAGTTTCCGCCATCTCGCGAAGCGCGTCCGCCCGGCGTGCGCCAACGGGTCCTCGTTCCTCCGTTTCTGCGGACATTGTCCCCTCTGGGGAAACGTCATTCATTTCCATGGCCCGTTCCAGTGCCCGGATGACGAGTTCGCCGTCTTCGGCCGGTAGCTTCGCCTTGATGACCATGCAGCCATCCTCGTCATAGCGATAGGTCAACTCGCGGCGTTCGTACAGATCCTGTGCATACCCTGGCTGCTGCAGTTTCTCGACGCGTCGGTACTGCGAGACGAAGCGTTCAACGTGATACGCCGTTCCGTGATACGCGATACTGAGCAGCAAGTCCTCGTTCTCGATATTGGCTATACGGGTCATTGCCCGGACCTTTGAGAAGCTTACGGTCCCCTCGGCAAATGCCGCTCGAATCTTCGCCAGCTTGACCAGCGCATGCGCTATCCGCAGCCGCTCGCGCGCGGCGTTGAAACCAATGCCACACTTGAAGTTGAGCCAGTGGGCGCAGGAACAAAAGCCCTGGTCTTCCCAGTAGCGCTGCTCATCGAACTCGCGCAGCAGCTCGAGAAACTCGGCCTGCGCGACGTTGAGGTAGGCGTTCAACTCGGCGATACGATCGCCAAGCTGCTCGCCCTCGGTTTGCACGACATGGGTATTGAAAGGTACGACGGCAGCCATGCTTCTTTCCCTCAGAAAATACTGTATAGAAAAACAGTATTATATACTTAAGTAGCTGATAATAAAGAGGAAAAAGTGACCGTAATCCGGAGAAAGCAGTCGCCTTTCAGGGCCCAGAAAACGACGACGAGCCGTAGTCATCGACGCCTCCCAAAGTCAAGCGACGGTGCAATTGTTCTCGCCCCAATGCTCGGTTACAGTCCGGGCATGAGTCTTCGCGAAAAAGTCGAACAGCTGCTGCCGAACTGGGAACGCTGGTACCCCAGCCTGTTCGATGCGGCCAGCGACCTGGGCCTGATCAAGGCCGAGGTGTGCGACCCGAACACGCTGCTGCTGACGCGCCGGCACCGTCGTGTCCGGCAGCAGGCCGAAGACGCTCACCGCGAGAAGTGGGGCGGCAAAGCCGAAGAATAAGTCACGATGGCGTTTGACCTCGACACCGTACGCGCCGCGTTTCCGGCACTGGCCGAGACCGACGACGGGAAGCCCCGTATCTATTTCGATAACCCGGCGGGCACGCAGGTGCCGAAGTCCGTTGCCGACCGCGTTGCGGAGTGCCTGCTGACGGCGAATGCGAATCTCGGCGGCGGCTTCCGCACGTCGACGCTCGCCGATGTCGTCGTCAAGGAAGCGCACGAGGCGATGGCGGACTTCCTCAACGCGCCGTCGGCCGACGAGATCATTTACGGCCAGAACATGACCTCGATCACGTTCCATTTGGCGCGTTCGATCGGTCCGGCGCTAAAGGCCGGCGACGAGATCGTGCTGTCGCGCATGGATCATGACGCCAACGTCTGGCCGTGGGTCCTCATGGCGCGCGATCATGGGCTGACCGTTCGCTGGATGGAATTCGATAAGCAAACCTTCGAGTTCGATCTTTCGGTTCTCGATGAGTTGCTGAACGAACGGACCAAGCTCGTCTGCGTCGGCGGCGCGAGCAATCTGCTCGGCACGCTGAACGACGTGACGGAGATCACTCGACGAGCGCACGAGGTCGGTGCATGGACCTACATCGATGCGGTGCAGTCGGCGCCGCACGTTTCGACCGACGTGCAGAAGATCGGCTGCGATTTCCTCGTCTGCTCGGCGTACAAGTTTTTCGGGCCGCACCAGGGCATTCTCTGGGGGCGACGCGAAATACTCGAGTCACTCGAGCCTTACAAACTTCGACCGTCGTACGATTCGCTGCCGTGGTGTTTCGAACCGGGCACCCAGAGTCACGAAGGCATGGCCGGAACGACCGCCGCGATCGATTACTTCGCAATGATCGGCGAGACGATGGCCGGGGATCAGCAGGCGAACTACCCTCAGTTCGAAGGCCGGCGTAAGTTCGTACACGCCGCGATGGACTGCATGTTTGCGTACGAAAAGACGCTGGCCGACGCCCT
>JASJBG010000208.1 GCA_030066625.1 Woeseiaceae bacterium | reverse complement strand
CGGGTCCATCCAGACTTTCTGCACTTTGAAGCCCGCGGTCTCGGCCATCGTCGCGAAGCCGTCGAGCGTGTACTTGTGCGAGTACTCGGTGAGGATGCTCTCGTCTTTCTCGAGTGAGAAGTCCTCGCCGCCGATGCTCACTTCCTGCTGGGTGACGCTTATGAGGCGCAGCTCGATGCGGCCCTCGTCTTCGTCATAGCGCGCATCGTGTTCGAAGCGGTCGACGTCGAAGTTGGCGCCGAACGCGCGGTTCAGGTGTTCGAGCACGTTCAGGTTAAACTCAGCGGTAACGCCGCGGCTGTCGTTGTAGGCGTTCTCGAGGATCTCCGGGTCCTTCTGCAGGTCGACGCCGATCAGCAGCGCACCGCCTTCGCCTGCCTCGTGGTACATGACCCCGAGCAGTTCCTGCGCGTCCTCGTTCGTGAAGTTGCCGATCGTCGAGCCCGGGAAGTAGACGATGTTGCGAATCGGCATGATCGCCGGTGAGGGCAGGGCGAACGGCTTCGTGAAGTCGGCAACGACGGGCTGCACGTCGATGTTCGGAAACTCCTTGCGGATGTCCGCCGCCGACGCCAGCAGGTGATCCTCCGAGATGTCGACAGGTACGTACGCCGCAAGCTCGTGCAGATGCTCGAGCAGGATGCGCGTCTTCAGGCTTGAGCCGCTGCCGAACTCGATGAGGCTCGCCTGCGGCCCGATCAGGCCGACGATCTCGTCGATGTTGGCGCGCATGATCTCGATTTCCGTATCGGTCGGGTAATACTCGGGCAGCTTCGTAATCTCATCGAACAGCTGCGAGCCGCGCTCGTCGTAGAAGTACTTCGGCGAGATCATCTTCTCGGGCTGCTGCTTGAGCCCGGCGACGATCTCCGAGATGTTGTCCGCGAATTCGTTCATCGATTTCTCGTGTTGTTCTTCGGCGGCGTTCGTATTGGAATCAGGCCGGCGCTCGGACTTAGGCCGAGCCATCTTTGGCGAGTCTGAGGCCCAGGAACTGCCAGCGCTGGTGCGGGTAGAAGAAGCTGCGGTAGCTGGCGCGGATGTGGTCGGTCGATGTGACGCAGGAACCGCCACGCACCGTCACCTGGTTGCACATGAACTTGCCGTTGTACTCGCCGAGCGAGCCGGCGAGCGGCGTGAAGCCCGGGTACGGCGAATACGGTGACGACGTCCATTCCCATACGTCACCGAAGTACTGCTCGTGCGTTGCCGCTGCCGGGTGCCAGTAGCCGGACTCGAGCAGGTTGCCGTCGACTGGCTTGCTCGCTGCGGCGTGCTCCCATTCGAACTCTGTCGGCAGGCGGGCGCCGGCCCAGCGTGCGAACGCATCCGCCTCGTAGTAGCTGATGTGCGAGACCGGCGCGTTGTCATCGACCTCCCGTTCGCCCGCGAGCGTGAACTCGCGCTCGAGGTCCTCGCTCCAGTAGAGCGGCCGCGTCCAGCTGCGTTCATTCACTGTTGCCCAGCCGTCCGACAGCCAGAGCTCCGGCGTCGTGTAGCCGCCGTCGTCGATGAACTGGCGGTACTCGGCATTGGTCACGAGCCGGTTCGCAATGCGATGCGCGTGCAGCAGCGCGTCGTGGCGCGGCGTCTCGTTGTCGAAGCAGAAGCCGTCGGTCGCGCCGATCTTCCGGATGCCGCCGTCCACGGATGCAAACGAAAGATCCGGGACGTTGGCCGCCGGCGGTGCCGCGAGCTCCGGGTTCATTGCCGGCAGCATCGGGTTGCAGGCCAGCACGTGCTTGATGTCGGTCAGCAGGAGTTCCTGGTGCTGCTGCTCGTGATTGAGCCCGATGTCGATCAGGAACACGAACTCGGGGTCGTCGGCGCGCTCGGCGATCAGCGCCTGCATCGCATCGTCAGCATGCTGGCGATAGGCGAGCACCTCGTCGAAGGTCGGACGCGACAGGAGTCCGCGCTTCGGCCGGGGGTACATTTGACCGGCCGTGTAGTAATAGGAGTTGAGGATGAAGTCGTAGCCGGCGTCGAAGTCCGTGTAGCCATCGACGTAGCGCTGCAGCACGAATCGCTCCCAGAACCACGTGACGTGGGCCAGGTGCCACTTGGTCGGACTGACGTCCGGCATCGACTGGACGACCGTGTCCTCGATGGCCAGCGTGCGCGTGAGTTCTACCGTCAGGTTGCGTACCCGCGCATAGCGCGCGGACAGGTCATTCGCTGAATCGTGCGGAAGCGAATCCGCTCGGGAAGCCATTTCCGGCTCCTTCCTTGTCAACTCGGGGAGAACATCCACCCTACCTCATATGGATTACGTCCTCCACCGCAGGGAGAGACGAGCTATGAGACTTCCTGCACCTCGGCGGCCATCCAGAGCAGATTTGCGGCGGCGACAAACTCCGGCGTGATGCCTCGTCCCTGCCAGCGAATCGCGCCCCGGTTGGACTGCTGGACTTCGATGACGCCGCGATCCGCGGACATCGAGACGATTGAGCGCCAGGTCATTTTCTTGTTGGAGCGGCTGCCCATGTAGATCAGGTGTTTGTCGCCCAGGGTGAGCGTTCCGGACTCTTCTTTCATCCAGTCCTTCGGTGCGGATACCTGGCCCGCATTCACTGAGAACGATGCGCCTTTCCACAGCTTGACCCGCTGACGGAACATCGGCAAGACGAACTGGCCGGTACGGCGGTACTTCATCAGCGAGACTTTCGTTTCCAGGTCGCCGGGAATCTCGTAGGCGCCGTCCTTCTCGTACTTCTCGAGAACGGCTTTGACCTCACGCATGAAGCCATCGCGCTTCCAGAGGACATACGAGACGATCCAGAGCGCCAGCCCCGCTGACGCCAGTCCGCCGGTGCCCGCTACGTCTGCCGTTCCGCCGGAAACATCACTGATTACAGCGATGCCGATGGGCAGCACGATGAACAGGAATATCAGCGCTGCGAACAGTTTCCGGATGAATTCCATGCTCCGAGACTACGCCGCACACCGTCAAACGGCCCGTACACACGTCACTGTTTGGACGTCGAATCACGCTACTGCAACGGCAGCTCTGTCTTCTTCTGCACCGTACGAATCGCCACGCTCGAGTTGACGCGGGCCACGCCTGGCAGGCGCGTCAGCGCTTCCTTGTGTAGACGTTCGAAGTCCGCCATGTCGGCGACGACGACGCGCAGCAGGTAGTCGAACTCGCCGGTCATCAGGTAGCACTCCATGACCTCGGGGATCCGCTGGATCGCGGCCTCGAACGCGGCCAGCTCGCTCTGCTCCTCGCGACGCAGCGCGATGTGCACGAATACGGTGCCCGACAGACCGAGGTGTTTCTGGTCGAGGAGCGCGACGTAGCGCTCGATCAGGCCCGCCTGCTCCAGGGCGCGCACCCGGCGCAGGCACGCCGACTCCGACAGATTCACGCGCTGCGCGAGGTCGACGTTGCTGATCCTGCCGTCGCGCTGCAGGGCATCGAGGATCTGGCGATCGTAACGATCGAAACCTGTAGCAGAATCTTGCTTGGAAGGAGTATCCATAGACGGAATATGCCATTCCGAAATCGATTCGTCACCGATTCCGCAAGCATATTGCCCGCAGCCGGGCGTATTCTGCAAGGATAACCGTCGTTTCTCGACTATCCGGGGGGATAACTAATGAAGATAGGCGTACCGAAGGAAATCAAGGTTCTCGAATACCGTGTGGGCATGGTGCCGTCGAGCGTGCGCGAGCTGGTGCACGACGGGCACGAGGTGGTCGTCGAGACCAATGCCGGCATGGGCATCGGCATGCGCGATCAGGACTACGAGGCGGTCGGCGCCACTATTGCCAAGACGCCCGAGGAGATTTTCGAGTCGGCCGACATGATCGTGAAGGTCAAGGAGCCGCAGGCGAACGAGTGCGAGATGCTGAGTCCGGGCCAGGTGATATTCACCTACCTCCACCTGGCCCCGGACCCGGCGCAGACCGAGGCGCTGGTGAAATCCGGCACCACGGCGATCGCCTACGAAACGGTCACGGCCGACGACGGCTCGCTGCCGCTGCTCACGCCGATGAGCGAGGTGGCCGGGCGCCTGTCGATCCAGGAAGGCGCGCATCACCTGTGCGAGGCGAAAGGCGGCCGCGGCGTGCTGCTCGGCGGCGTGCCGGGCGTTGCGCCGGGCAAGGTGCTGATCATCGGTGGCGGCGTCTCCGGGACCCACGCCGCGGAGATGGCTATCGGCCTGGGAGCGGACGTGACGATCCTCGACCGTTCCGTGCCGCGGCTGCGGCAGATCAACGATATCTGGGGCGGGCGCGTGAAAACCGCGTATTCGACCAAGCACGCAATCGACGAGCTGGCGCCGCATTCCGACCTGATCATCGGCGCCGTGCTGATCGCCGGCGCGGCCGCGCCGAAGCTGGTGACGGCGGAGCACGTCAAGTCGATGCAGCCGGGCACCGTCATCGTCGATATCTCGATCGACCAGGGCGGCTGTTTCGAGACCAGCCACCCGACGACCCACGCCGAGCCGACCTACGTCGTCGACGACGTCGTGCACTACTGCGTCGCCAACATGCCCGGGGCGGTGCCGCGCACCTCGACGCTCGCGCTCAACAACGTCACGCTGCCCTTCGTGCTGGCGCTCGCCGACCTCGGACCGATCGAGGCCATGCGCCGCGATCCTCACCTCCTGAACGGCCTCAACGTCTACGACGGCGAGATCACCGAACCGGCGGTCGCCGAAGCCCTCGACCTCGACCTCGTCGTCCCGGAGCTCTGAACCTCGTCCGAACCTGATCGCTCAGGCGCCGATGCCGAGCAGCGCGGCCCGGGTGCGATGGACCACCTCGACCACGGGCAGGCCCGCGCCCTCGGCCGTCAGCTCGTCGTACCGCTCGGCGCCGACCCGCGACCTGAGCTCGTCCTGCGAGCGCAGCATCCGTTCCCGGAGCGTCGCCCTCACCGGCGGTGCTCCGATGGCGGTCCGCTCCTCGATCGCACCGATCAGCCGGCAGGCCGAGTCGTCGTCGCCCGCGTGGTCGAGCGCGACGATGCACCGGCTGAGGGTGTGCCACTGCTGCGACCACTCGCCCGCTCGGAACCAGACGTCGACGACCTCGGCGAGGCCGACACTGGCCTCCTGGGGTTCGCCCCTGGTGAGGAGCAGCCCGTAGAGCTCGGTCCGGGCGAAGGTGCTCATCCACCGGTTCCCGGCCGACCGGGCCACACGATCGCTCTCGGCGAACGCCTCGAGCGCGGCGTCGGGGCCGTCGGCTGCGAAGCCCGTCGCCGCCAGCGCCGCGGCCCGGTCGGTGGGGCAGCCCGAACGTGCAGCGGCGTCGGACGCACGGGCGGCGAGGCCCGCCGACAGCGCTCGATCGTGGATGCTGTTGGCGATGGCGTGCATGTAGCAGGCGTGCGCGATGCGCGACGGTTCGCCG
>JASJBG010000207.1 GCA_030066625.1 Woeseiaceae bacterium | reverse complement strand
CGTGCCACCGTGCGGCGCGCCGCCTCGCGGCCGATCGACTCGATGTCGTCGAGGTCCCCTGCGTCGCGGCCGGAGCTATAGAAATAATCGCGCTGCATTGCGCCATCCTGCTCGGCCAGCAGGACGCAGGAGATGCTATGGCTCGTCTTCGCATAGCTGCCGACGAATCCGTGGGTGTTGCCGTACGCGCGAACGCCGCGACTCGTCGAAACACTGCCGCCTTCGGAGTTGTTGATCCGCTTGTCGACGCCGAGCCCGGCCGCCTCGCACTCGATCGCCATCGCTATCGCCTGGTTCGCGTCGAGCGCCCACGGATGGTCGAGGTCGAGATCCGGTATCTCCTTGCACATGAGTTCGGCGTCGGCCAGCCCGGCATACTCGTCCGCGGCCGTGTAGCTCGCGAACGAGTTGGCCTTGCGCACCGCCTCGGCAATCGCGGATGGCGAAAAGTCCGACGTGCTGGCGCTCCCCTTACGCGATTCGCGGTATACGGTGACCCAAATTCCACGATCGTTCGTGTATTCGAGGTTCTCCACCTCGCCGAGCCGGGCCGTCGCGCCGAGGCCCAGGTCGTGGCTCGCAGCCACTTCAGCCTGGTCCACGCCGAGGCGGCGGGCTTCGTCGAGCGCCTGGCCGATCAGAGCTTCGAGATCGGCGGGCGCCATGGTCTGGGTGTGTGCAAGCTGGTTCATACGGGTGTCGGATTTGCGGCGTGATAGACTTCGCGGCCGTTACAGGCCGCCCGGTAGCTTAGCCGTTGACCGACCATAAGCCCAGCAAAAGCGAGCGGAAGCGGGAGATGCATGCCCTCCAGGCCCTCGGTGTCGCGCTGCTCGACATGAGCGACGATGAGCTCGCCGGGCTCGACCTCCCCGAGCGTCTCGTGGACGCGATCCACTCGGCGCGCTCGATGAAATCGAACGAGGCCCTGCGTCGGCAGAAGCAGTACATCGGCAAGCTCATGCAAGACGTTGACCCGGCGCCTATCAACGCCCTGCTCGACCGGCGCCGCGCCGACGACCGCCGCGAGAAACGCGTGTTTGCCAATGCCGAACGCTGGCGCGATCGGCTGCTGCGTGAGGGTCATCCGGCGCTGATGGAGTTCGAAGCCGAAGTCGGTGCCGTCGGCGACCTCGAGAGGCTGCTCGCTGACCTCGACCGCGCGGTCAGCGACAGGACCGAGAAGACGCTGAAGCGCGAGATTTTTCGCGAGATCCACAGGGCGCTGGCCGCTCGCGCCCCTGATCGTTAGAATTCGCCGATGAGTAATCCTGCCAACACCGTCGGCGTCATCATGGGCTCCCGTTCGGACTGGGAGACCATGCGGCACACGAGCGAGACGCTCGACGCGCTCGGAGTCGGTCACGACATCCAGGTCGTGTCGGCGCATCGGACACCCGACCTGCTCTTCGAGTACGCGGAGTCGGCCGTCGACCGCGGCCTCAAGGTCATCATCGCGGGCGCTGGTGGCGCCGCACACCTGCCAGGCATGACCGCCTCGAAGACGCGCCTGCCCGTCATCGGCGTACCGATACAGTCGCGCGCCCTGAGCGGCCAGGATTCGCTGCTGTCGATCGTGCAGATGCCGGCCGGCGTGCCGGTCGCGACGATGGCTATCGGCCGCGCCGGCGCTATCAACGCGGCACTCTTCGCCGCAGCGATGCTTGCGACCGACGATCCCAAGGTTGCCGACGCGCTGGACCAGTACCGCGACCAGCAGACCCAGCGCGTCCTGCGCGACCCCGACCCGCGGGACTGAATATGCGTATCGGTATCATCGGTGCAGGCCAGCTCGGCCTGATGCTCGGCGAGGCGGCGGAAGCGCTGGGCATGGAATGCGTGTTCGTCGATCCCTCGGAAACGCCCCCGGCCACATCGACCGGGCGCGTTATCCAGGCGCCGTTCGATAACGAAGCCGCACTGGCCGAACTCGGCCAAAGCTGCGACGTGATCACCTACGAATTCGAAAACGTGCCCGTCGAGGCGCTCGAACACATACCGGGCGACACGCCGCTGTACCCGCCGCCCGCCGCGCTCGGCGTCGCGCAGGATCGCAAGAACGAAAAAGCGCTGTTCGCGGAGCTTGGTATTCCCGTGCCGGCGAACCGCTCGGTCGACACCCTGGAGGAACTCGAGGCCGCCATCGACGAGCTCGGCATGCCGGCCGTCGTCAAGACGCGCCGCTTCGGTTACGACGGCAAGGGACAGGTGGTGATCCGCGAAGCCGCGGATGTGCAGCGCGCGTTCGATACGCTGAGCCCCCAGCCGCTGATCGTTGAAGCGTTCGTCCCCTACGACTTCGAGGTGTCCATCATCGGCGCGCGCAGCCCGTCGGGCGAAACGACGACGTGGCCGTTGTCCCGCAATGAGCATCGCGACGGCATCCTGCGGACCGCGCGCGGCCCCGTCGACGACGATGCGCTGTACGCGATGGCTCGCGATTACATAGGGCGCCTGCTCGACCATCTCGACTACGTCGGCGTTCTCACACTCGAGCTTTTCGTCGCCGACGGCAAGCTGCTCGCCAACGAGATCGCTCCGCGCGTGCACAACTCGGGGCACTGGACGATCGAGGGTGCGGAGACCAGCCAGTTCGCCAATCACCTGCTTGCGATAACCGCACAGCCCCTGGGGGCGACGGCGCTGCGGGGCTCGCCCGGTATGGTCAACATCATCGGGGACTTCCCGGCCGCCGCCCGCGATCTCGATGATGAGCGCCTGTTCCTGCATGACTATGGAAAATCGCCCCGGCCGGGGCGCAAGCTAGGCCATATCACGGTCGTCGCGGCCTCGGAAAAGGAGCGTGACGAGCTGCTCACTACTCTCGACAAACTGTGACGCAGCGCACTGTTTTGTAAGGGCATCCGACATGGCGGCTCACCCGGAAAACCTTGTAAACTCGGGCGAATAACATGTCGTACCTCGAGCATTTCAAGCTAAAAGAACAACCGTTCAGGCTGACGCCGGACCCGGATTTCGTCTATTGGAGCAAGCAGCATGCTCGCGCCAAGGCGTACATGGAGTCGACGATCTGGCTGGCCGATGGCTTCGTAGTGATTACAGGTGAAATCGGTTCGGGCAAAACGACGCTGCTGCAGTCCTTCCTGTCCGAACTCGACGACAACATCGTCTACGCCGTGGTCTCGCAGACCCAGCTGACGGCGACCCAGTTCCTGCAGGCCGTGCTGACCGAGTTCGGCTTCAAGCCCTTCGATGCCCGCAAGGTCGAGCTTCTCGACATGCTGAACATGTTCCTGATCGAGCAGTATTCGAACGGCAAGAAAGTCGTCCTGATCGTCGACGAGGCACAGAACCTGTCGAAAAAGGTGCTCGAGGAGATTCGCATGCTCTCGGGCATCGAGACGCACAAGGAAAAAGTGCTGCGGATCATCCTCGCCGGCCAGCCCGAGCTCAAGGAGACGCTCGAATCACCGAGCCTCAAGCAGCTCGTCCAGCGCATTCGGCTGCGCTTTCATCTCGGACCGCTCGACCTGGCCGAGCTCGCGAACTATGTCAATCACCGCCTGAGCGTCGCCGGCCGTGACACCAACGACCTGTTCAGCGAAGACTGCTACGAGGTCATGCACCGCTACACGGGCGGTATCCCGCGGCTCGTCAATACGCTCTGCGACACGGCACTCCTGTGCGCATTCGCGGACGGCAAGGCCGCGGTAGGCGTGGATGACATCATGGCCGCGATCAGTGAACTCGACTGGCAGGAACACGAGAGCAATACCGGCGTTTTCAGCTCGATAAGCCCCGTTCGGCGCGTACCGGGCACCGAGTCGCACGTCACTCAGATCGAAGTAAGAAGCAACGGCCAGCAGGAAGCGGTACACACCTTTCCGGTCGGCCGCGTCATCGTCGGACGTTCGCCTGACAACGAGATCTACATCAAGTCGAAGTTCGTCAGCCGCCATCACGTACAGCTCGTTAGCGACGAACACGGCTGTGTCGTCGAGGATCTGAACAGTACCAACGGCGTGTTCGTCGGCGACAAGCAGGTCAAGAAGTACCGGCTGCAGGATGGCGACGTCGTCTCACTCGGCGTACACCAGCTCGTGTATCACGACCTGCGCATGGACGACGACGCGTCGGAAGAAGAACTGGATGAAGAGGAACTCGACGATCTCGAGGACGACGTCGGTACCTGAGCGGCTCAGGACGGTCGGGTACGGCGATGCTCGATGCGCGCGTCGCGCCGCTTGAGCAGTACGACCAGACCGGCGACCAGGCACACGACCCCCAGCACGAAGCAGATCGTCGGCCAGTACGAGTAGTTCATGTACATCGATGCGCCCAGCGCGATCGCGCCGACGAGCAGGTAGAAATACGGCAGACTCTCGTAGATCGGTTTGGCGACCCACATGGCAGATGCCCTCGAACCACCGGGCCGTTCAGTATCCACCGCAACGAGGCAGGAAGTCCAGCCGCCAGACCCGGTCAAAAACGACCCACCTGAACGAAAAAGGCCCGGCAGAAGCCGGGCCCGTCGAGCCTTCGTGACCGTCAACCGCGTCTAGCGGCCGAACAGCCCGAGAATCCGCGAGAGTATCGATTCGCTCATGCCGTCGACGGCGAGATCAGGCTCCGCATCCGGCGCCTCGCCGCGAAGGTTCTGGACGAACTGCTGCGATGCCGGATCCATGTCGTTTTCCGTTATCGTGCTTTCGAAAGCCATGCTGTTCGGTTCCCCATGTTTGGACAGCTCGAACAATACGCGAACATAATGTCAGCGGCCGTGAGGCAGCTCTCAGACTGCGTTGTGACGTGGACTCGGGTCTTATGTCAAGCAGCTACGCCGTGCCGCCGACGGTGAGCTCATCGAGCTTCAGGCTGGGTTGGCCGACGCCCACGGGCACGGACTGGCCCTCCTTGCCGCAGATACCGACGCCCGTGTCGAGCTCGAGGTCATTGCCGACCATCGAGATCCGCGTAAGCGCCTCCGGACCGTCACCGATCAGCATCGCCCCCTTTACCGGCGCGGTCACCTTGCCGCCCTCGATCAGGTAAGCCTCGCTCGCCGAGAAGACGAACTTGCCTGACGTGATGTCGACCTGGCCGCCGCCGAAATTCGGTGCGTACAGGCCCTTGTCGACCGAGGCGATGATCTCCGCCGGATCGTGTGGCCCGGCGAGCATGTAGGTGTTTGTCATGCGCGGCATCGGCACGTGTGCGAACGACTCGCGGCGACCGTTGCCGGTCGGAGCAACGCCCATGAGACGCGCGTTGAGCTTGTCCTGCATATAGCCGCGCAGTACGCCGTCTTCGACCAGCACGTTGTACTGGCCGGGCGTGCCCTC
>JASJBG010000057.1 GCA_030066625.1 Woeseiaceae bacterium | reverse complement strand
GATCTTCAGGAGCTCCTTCTCCATGTAGTTGTTGACGAGCACAGAGATGTCGGATGCTTCGTGGATGCCCTCGGCACCCATGGCCCGCGCCCACGCATACGCCTTGATGACCTGCTGCACGTTGCCCAGGTACTCGCGCACGCGACCAACGGACGGCTCCGAATCGTCGCGGAGCGTAAAGCCGCCGTCGCCACGCTCGATCCGCGGACCCGGCAGATACTCGGCGAGCTCCTTCGTGCAGCCGTAAGCGCCGACAGCCGGACCGCCGCCGCCTTTGCCGACGCCGAAGGTCTTGTGAAGCATGAACATGCAGGCGTCGAAGCCGAGTTCGCGTGCGCGAATCTTGCTCATGACGCCGTTGAAGTTCGCGTGATCGTAGAAACACAGGCCGCCCGCGTCGTGGACGATGTCGACCCACTCCTTTATCTGCGGGTTGTAGATGCCCATGTCGTCCGGGTTGTTGATCATCAGCGCCGCGGTGCGATCCGATACGGCCGCCTTCAGTGCCTCGACGGACGGATAGCCGTTGTCCTCGAGCATCAGCGTGACGACTTCGAAGCCGGCCGCCGCGGCCGTCGCCGGATTGCAGGGATGCGCCTGGATACTCGTGATGATCTGGTTGCGCTGCCCGAGTTCGCCGCGCGCGGCGTGATACGCGCGCGTGATGCACGTCTGCGTATAGGCGGCATCGGCACCGCCTGCCGGCTGAAAGGTGAAGTGGTCCATGCCGGACAGCTCGCACAGAATGTCCTCGAAACCCGCGAGGATTTCCAGCGTGCCCTGCAGCGTCTCGGGATCCTGTTTCGGGTGCGTTTCAGCGACCTTGTGGGTCATTGCCAGGTTTTCGGTCAGCCGCGGGTTGTACTTCATCGTGCAGGTACCGAACAGGCTGATGCCCATCATGCCGAGGGTTTCCTGCGACAGGTGCAGGTAGTGCCGCAGCACATCCGGCTCCGACATCTCGGGAAGCCGGGGTGGCTCCGCGCGGCGCATCGAATCGGGAACCAGGCTCGCGGCGTCGCCGACGGCCGACGCGATAGCGGAATCGGCGGCCGGGAAATGACTGCCGCGTCGGCCGGCCACGCCCATCTCCATGATCAGCGGCTCGTCCCAGATGGCCGACTGGTAGCGCCGAAGGTCCTGCCCACTCATCGGATCACCTCCTCGAGCGCGGCGGCAAGCGTGTCGATGTCTTCCTTCGTATGGACCTCGGTGACGCAGTAGAGCGAACTCTGGCCGAGGTCCGGGAAATCGGCGCTCAGGTCGATGCCGCCGAAGATGTTCCGAGCGAGCAGTGCCTTGTTGATCTCGGCAATGCTCTTTCCGGTCGCGTCGACATTGACGACGAACTCCTTGAAGAAGCCTTCTCGCGGCTGCACCCGAATACCGTCGATGGCATCGAGCTTCTGCGCAGCGTAGTGCGACTGCTGGAGGATGAGCTCGCCGAGTTCGCGAAAACCTTCGGGCCCGAGCAGCGCCATGTATGCCGCACAAACGACGGTGTAGAGGTAGGTCGAGTTGCCGGTCCAGTCCTTTGCTTCTTCTCGCGACCCGTACGAGCACTGGTGCATCAGCGCGAGGCTGAAAATGTGCTCGTCGTGAGTCGTCTGCGCGATACTCACCATCAGTGCCGGGTATTCATGCGCATAGCGAGGCTCGTCGCGGGAGGCGATGAAGCCGCCGAGCCCTCCGCCGCAATACATCGGTACGCCGAGGGGCTGGATCGAGCCGACGACGATGTCGGCCCCGTAGTCGCCGGGCGCCGCAAGCACACCAAGGGAAGCAGGATCGACGCCCACGATCGTCTCGGCGCCGTGTTTGCGGGCCGCCGCGGCAATCGTGGCGGCATCAGCCTCGATCTGTCCCAGCCAGGACGGATTCTCGAAGTAGACCGCGGCTGTCTGCTCGTCCAGTTTTGCAGCGAGATCGTCGAGGTTCAGCCGGCCCGTCTCCGGATCGCGATCGATTTCGACGACCTCGATATGTGACGGCATTTCCGCCGGCTCGCAGTAGTTGTCGATGACCGCACGTCGCTCGGGATCGAGGTGCCGCGGCAGCAGGACTTTGTTACGGCCCGTGAGCCTTGCCGCCATGCGGATGGCATGACCGACCGCGCAGCCCCAGCTGTAAACCGGCAGCGCGACGAGATCGAGATCGAGCAGTTCACCGAGCTGGCTCGTGAATTCGAACCAGGACTGGTTGCGACCGAGATCCGACGATGGCGTACCCCAGACGGGCGTCAGGAACTCGGTGCGCCGCGCAAGCTCGTCGCAGACGGCTGGCACGTAGTGCTGCCAGCAACCGCCGCCGAGAAAACTCAGCGCATCGGCTGCGCTCGTGTTCTTGTTGAGCAGCCCGCGCATGTGACGGCTGAGCGCCGCTTCCGAGCTCAGCGTCGGCGGCAGGTCGAGCGGTTTGTCGAGTCGATGATCCGCGGGAATCTGCTCGAACAATTCGTCAATCGAATCGATGCCGAGCGCGGCCATCAGCTCGTCCTTGATCGCCGGCACGGAATTGGGCATGAACGGGTGCGCGCGCCTGTCAGCTGGCAATTGTCTCTCCTCTCTCGACGACAGCCGTAACGGGTTATTCGGGTGTTATAGTGTCGGGGACTATATCACTGCGAACAATTGTTCGCATATCAAACACGATGGCTCGAAAGCCGATGAATAAACGCCGGATCGGGCTCGTCGTCAACCCGATTGCCGGCATGGGCGGCGCTGTCGGTCTCAAGGGGACCGACGGTGACAACGCCGCGCGTGCGCGCGAACTCGGTGCGGATCCGGTCGCGGCGCCGCGGACCCGGAAGACACTCGAAGCGCTTGCCGGTACCGCTCAGGATATCGACTGGCTGACCTCGGCCGGGAACATGGGCGCGGACTGCCTGGCGGCGGCCGAACTGCCGTTCGACGTCGTGCATGATGCAGCGCACGCGGACACCGGTTCGGCCGATACGAGAGCCGCCGTGCAGGCCTTGCTCGACCACAAAGTCGAACTCGTCGTATTTGCCGGCGGCGACGGAACGGCGACGGAGGTACTGGCGATCGTCGACCAGCGCGTGCCGATGCTCGGCATTCCGGCCGGAGTAAAAATGCACTCGGCCGTATTCGCCATCTCGCCCCGTGCAGCCGCTGACGTCATCGCCGCATTCGTCGCTGCCGGCGATGCCGACGCACTCCTCGACGATGCCGAGGTGATGGACCGCCCGGCCGGTCAACCCAATGCCTCGCCGGTTCTCCTTGGCTACGCGAGAACGCCGATCGTACCGTCGCTCGTGCAGCACGGGAAAGCGGCTGGCGCAACCGGCTCGATCGAATCAGCCTGCGACGACGCGTTCGAGCGCATAAGAGATGAGGGACTGGTCCTGATCGGTCCCGGCTCGACGATGCTGGAAATTAAGCGGCAGCTCGGCTTCGACGGTACGCTGCTCGGCGTCGACGCCGTGCGCAACGGCGAACCCGTCGGCATCGACCTGAACGCTGCGGACATACTCGCGATCCCGGATCTGTCGGATGCATGGCTGCTGATGGGCGTCATCGGCGGCCAGGGATTCCTGTTCGGCCGCGGCAACCAGCAGTTGAGTGCCGACGTGCTGCGGCGCATCGACCGCGATCGCATCGTGATCGTCTCATCGACGGAAAAGCTCTTCGCTCTGCCGGAGCGCCAGCTTTACGTGGACACGGGCGACGACGCCGTCGACAACTCGCTGGCGGGCTACCTGCCGGTGACGGTCGGCTACCGGCGACGCATGCAGGTGCGGGTCGGGCCGCCGCCGCACATCGAAGCGGAAACGGACCGGGGCATGGCACCGGCGGGCACCGATGGCTGACCGTGCGGGCCGCAACTGGGCCTGGCAGCAATTCTGGAAGGCCGACAGGGTCGCCTCCTGCGTGCCCGCGACCGCGTCGACCGAGGAACAGATCAACGAGCGCTGGCGCGGTTTCTTCGCCGGGCTTGCCGAGGGCAGCCGGATACTCGACATCGCGACTGGCAATGGCGTGTTGCTGCGACAGGCGGCAGCGACGCCGGTTGGCGAGAGCTTCGAACTGGTCGGTGTCGATCTCGCTGCGATCGACCCGCTGCGCTACTCGCCCGGCGAACTCGACAAGCACCCGAACGTGCGTTTCATCGGCGGCATCGACGCAGCGGTGCTGCCGTTCGACGACGCCAGCTTCGACGTCGTCGTATCCCAGTACGGACTCGAGTACGCCGACCTCGACGCGGCGTTTGCCGAAGTCGAGCGCGTGCTTCGTCCGGGTGGCAGGCTGCACTGGCTCGCGCACAGCGAGAACAGTGAGGTCGTCCGGCAAAACCACGAACAACACCGCCAGGTCGACCTGCTGCTCGCACCCAACGGGCCGCTCGACGCCATGGCGAAACTCGTCGCACGGATCCGCCGTGGCAAGAATCCGGGCCTCGCGATGACGCGCCTCGACAAGTCGATGCGTGCGGCCGAGGATTTCTGCCGCCAGCATCCGCCCGCGAACATCATCACCGAGGTCTGCTCCGGGCTCGCCGACACGGCCAATCGCTGGCAGGCCTACGACCCGGCTGACCTGCACACGATGGTCGAGCATTCCCGTCGTGCACTCGTTGCACACCGGCAGCGCATACTCGACCTTGGAGAATCCGTCCTCCGGCCTGAACGCGAGGCGCCGGTTCGCGCGCGGCTTACGGCGTCGTCCTGGCAGTCCTTCGACATCGCCCCGTTCGTGGCGGGTAGCGGTGACGACCCGGTTGGATTGTTGATCGATGCGCTGCGTGCTGACAGCCCGGGGGGCGACGCGTGACCGACGTCATCGTCATCGGCGGCGGTATTGCCGGCTGCAGCACCGCGATGTTCCTGGCCGAGGACGGCGCCGACGTGCTGCTCCTGGAGCGCGGCGATCTCAACGCACAGGCGTCCGGCTTGAACGCGGGCAGCCTGCATGCCCAGATTCAGCACGAACCTTTCGTCGAGTACGGCGAAGACTGGGTTCGTGACTACCTGCCGGCGCTGCCGTTCTATCGCTATGCGATCGATACCTGGGAGCAGCTCTCGAACACGCTCGACGACGACCTCGAGTTCGTGCGCAACGGCGGCATCATCGTCGCCGCGACAGACGAACAGATGCGCCAGGTCGAGGCGAAAACAAAGTACGAAGCAGAATCCGGACTCGGCACCGAACTGCTCGACGCGGCCGCGCTTAATGACCTCGCCCCGTACATATCGGACGCGATGATCGGCGGCGCGTTTTGCCCGCTCGAAGGCAAGGCGAGCCCGCTCAACTCGACGACGGCACTGGCCGCGGCGGCGACATCTGCCGGAGCGAGACTGCGCCGCGACAGCGAGGTTCTCGGCATCGAACGCAATGGCTCGGGATTCCGCGTGTCCACAACAGACGGCAGGTTCGAGGCACCGCGGCTCGTCAATGCCGCGGGCGTCGATGCCGGTCGTATCGCAGAACTCGTCGGCGTCAGGCTCGACATCCAGGCATTCCCGATTCAGCTCAGCGTCACCGAACCCACCACGCCGCTGATCAGGCACCTGCTGTATTCGGCCGCCGACATGCTGACGCTCAAACAGAGCCAGGCAGGAACGATCCTGATCGGCGGCGGCTGGCCAGCCGAACCCGGCCCGCAGGGTCGTCCGAGCGTGAACATCGACTCACTCGCCGCAAACCTCGCGCTAGCCGCAGAGGTGGTGCCCGACATAGACCGCGCGCGCCTGGTCAGGAGCTGGGCGGGCGTGGTCAACGGCACGCACGACTGGCTGCCGATCCTCGGCGAAGCGCCGGGCGTACCGGGTTTCTTTATCAACTACGTACCGTGGATGGGCTTTACGGGCGGTCCTGCCAGCGGCCGCATCGTCGCGAGCCAGGTGCAGGGAAAAGCACCGCCCGTAGACTTCGACCTGGCGCCGTTCGCACCCGCTACATGATGCTACTGAGGCGACCCCATTCTCGTTAACTTTAAATTCACGATTTTGACGTAATATCAGGGTCGCGATGGAGATCGCAGTTTGGCATGGTCATCCTCGTATTCCTGCGCCGATGGTGCTAGACTGCGTACCGCTGATAGGGCATTGATATGGCTACACTTTTACAGATACCGCATGGACGCGCCGCGCGTTCCTCGAAGCTCGAGAAGCTGCTTGCCGACGCAAGCGGCGAGGATGCGGCTCGGCTTGTGAAAGCGGTCAAGGATGCAGCGAGCAAGCCGAAAGGCGAGCCCGTAGAGTACAAAATTAAAGGACGGTCTATTCGCCTCGCAGTGGCGACTTCGAAACCCTCGAAATAGCCGGGACAGTTGAGCAACCTTGCGTTCAGCTCGCTAATCATCTTCTGCCTGCTCCTCCCGGGCATCATCTTCGACTACCGGTATAACAAAGGCGCTTCGGGCTGGTCGGCGACCAGCGCGATCACGGCGACCGTTCCGCGCGCGCTGCTCTGGGGCGTCGTCTACGGGCTACCGGCTCACACGGTCTGGATCTGGTTCGCGGACGTACTCGCGACGGCAACGCCGATCCTTCCCATCGACTTCGAAGTGGTCTTCGCTCTCCTTCTCGGCATCGATATGCCCAACGGGACGTCGCTTTATGGCCAACTCAACGACTCGCTGCCGATCAGCTTCTCGTTCTACGTGCTGTCACAGGTGGCGGCTGCGTTCTTCCTCGGTGGCTACATTGCGGACCTGCTCGATGGTACGGACTGGTCGAAGAACGTCGCCCTGCGATCACCGAGTGCCGCGTGGCATCGGCTTTTCGCCTACCCTTCGGACGAGCTCGGCGAACCTGCCAAGATTGACGGCATACTGCTGTCCTTAACGGTCACCGTCGGCAGCGTCACTTATCTCTACTCGGGCTTCCTGTGGGACTATTTCGTTTCGGCGCAAACAGGGAAGCTCGAACGGGTCATCCTACGCAACACCCAGCGGCGAATCATGTCGAGGGACGCGGGGGAGCCTGTGCCCGGATCAGGCGAAGCGGAAACCGGCGAAGTCGACGCGAAGGGCATCAACAACGACTCCTATCAGACGCCCGGGGAGTTCATGGTTATCGAGTGTGCAAACGTCGAGACCTTCGATGTCGACTACTTCTACCTGCGCGACGTCGAAGGCCTGGACGACGAACTCAATGCGACAGGATCTTGCTGACGAAGTCCCGGGTGCGGTCCTGCTGGGGCTCTTCGAAGATCTGCGCCGGCGGCCCGACCTCGATGATTCGGCCCTCGTCCATCATCGCGACGCGTGTCGAGACTTCGCGCACGAATGCCATCTCGTGCGAGACGATCATCATCGTGATCCCCTCGTCGGTTAGTGAACGTATCGTGTCGAGGACTTCCTTGACGCGCTCCGGATCGAGCGCCGAGGTTACCTCGTCGAACAGCAGGATCTCCGGGTTCGTCGCCAGCGCGCGAGCGATAGCGACGCGCTGCTGCTGGCCGCCCGACAGTTCGTCGGGATAGGCCTCGGCCTTCTCCTGCATACCGACTTTCTCGAGCAGCTCGCGTGCCTTGTTCTCGGCATCGGCGCGCGGCTGCTTCTTGATCTTTACCGGCGCAATCGTCACGTTGCGCAGCACGTTCATGTTCTGGAAAAGGTTGTACTGCTGGAACACGATCGCCATGTGTCCGCGCAGCTTCTTCAAGTTCTTGCGGTTCGAGTAATCCACACGCTCACCACCCACATGAATGCTGCCGGCGGTCAGCGGCGTCAGGCCGATCAGTACTCGCAGCAGCGTGCTCTTGCCGGAACCCGACGGGCCGATCAGGCTCACGACCTCACCCTTGTCCGCTGACAAGGTCACGTCACGCAAGACCTCGAGCTTGCCGTAGCTCGCGCATACATTGTCGATCTCAAGATGCTGCAAGGCGCTTCTCCAGGTAAGCCGCAAACCGGCTCAGGGGATAGGACAGGGCAAAATAGCAGACGAGGATGGTGCCGAACCCCAGAACGGGCGAGAAACCGCGATTGACGAGTATTTTGCCTGCAAAGGTCAACTCGATGACACCGAGCTGCGAGGCCAGCGACGTGTCCTTGATGAACATCACGACGAATGCGGTAGCGGGCGGCAGTATGACCCGCCAGGACTGCGGCAGGACGACCATCGTCAGCGTCTGCAGTGTATTGAAGTTCAGTATCGTTGCTGCCTCGACCTGGGCCCTCGGCACGGACTCGAGCCCCGAGCGGATGATCTCGGACAGGAAGGCCGTCGACAGCAGGCAGACCGCGACCGTCGCGATTCCGAATAGCGAAGTCCCCGGCATCAGGGGCTCGATCACGAACAGGACGATAAACAGGATCACGAGGAACGGAATTCGCCGGAAAAACTCGACGTACGCTATCGCGACGAAACGCAGCGGCAGCAGCAGCCTCCCGGTGGTCTGCCGCAGCACGGCGATCAGCAGACCAAATACGAATCCGACGCCACAGCCGATCAGCGTCATGCCAAGCGTGCGGCCCATCGCCTGGCCGATGAACACGAGGTTGTGGATGTTGAAGAAGAGCGGCGCTTCGGTAGCAAGGCGTTCGAACATCAGAACACCTTCGCCTTAACGCGGAACGCCAGGCGACCGACCAGGGCGAGTGCCGAACTCGCAATGACGGTGAGAACCACGTAGATCATCGCGACGACCGTGAAGGTCTCGATGCTGCGCAGGTTTACCGTGCTGATATTGATGGCTCGGCCGGTGAGTTCCTCGACACCGAACAGGGCGGCCAGCGAACTGCCGAGCACGAGCCAGACGAAGAAGTTGGACAGCGGCGCATAAATCGTCTTGGCGATGTGCGGCAGCATCACGTATCGGACGATCTGCAGGCCGGACATGCCGAGCGTCTGGGCAGCTTCGATCTCGGAGCGACGCACCGACAGTACGCCGGCACGCAGAATCTCCGTCAGGTAGGCGCCCGCGTTGAGCACGAGGCCGATGAGTACCGCCGTCAGCGGCTCCAGCAAAATGCCGGCATCCGGCAGCGCGTAATACAGGAGAAAGATCTGCACCAGCGCGGGCGTGTTCGTGAACGCGACAACATAGCCCGATGCCAGCCGGCGCCAGAAACCACCGCCATAGACCTTCGCGATGGCACCGAACAGGCCGATGACGGCGCCGCCCCAGAAGGAGACGAAAGCAATCTGCAGCGTGATAGCCGCGCCGCCGAGCAGATATGGCAGCTCTTCGAAGACGGCCGCGAATTGAAACGTGTAGTCCATCGGCGGCTGGTCAGGTTGATCGCGTTCGCTCTAGAACCAGGGATCCGGCTTGATCGGCACGGCCATTGGCGCGCCGTACCACTGCTCCCACAGCTCGCCGATCTCGCCGCTCGAGTGCAGGTCGAACAGCAGCACGTTCAGGTAGTCGACAAGGCGCTGGTTCTGTTTGCCGACGCCGATGCCGCAGTAGGCCACGTAGATCGTGTCGTTGAGCACGCGCCAATTCACGTTGCGATAGTTCCTGGTGAAGTTCAGAAAGAAGTCGACGTTCTCAACCAGCGCGTCGGCGCGCCCCTGGGCAATGGCGCGAATCGTGTCGGCGTTGCCATCGACGAGCAGCACCTTCGGTTTCGGCAGCTTGTCCTTCAGGAGCTGGACGGACAGGTTGCCACGCATGTTGACCAGCGTGATGTCCTCGCGATCGAGGTCCTGCCACTTTTCGACGGCAACCTTGTCGGTCGTGATGACGCCCATCGACTCCGAGTGCAGCGGCATCGTGAAGGCGATCAGCTTGGCACGCTCGGGGGTCCGGGTCATCGCGCCGAGTGCGATGTCGATGCGATTCGAGACCAGAAACGGCACGCGCTGAGCCGTTTCGGTCGTGACGAACTGCACCTCGACGCCGAGCGCCTCCGCTATGCGTCGGCCAATGTCGACATCGAAGCCCTCGAGCTGGTTGGTCATGCCGAACGAGCTCATCGGCGGAAAATTGGGATTCACGCCGACGCGCAGGGTCCCGTCCTTGATGATCTCGTCGAGCGTGCGGGCGCTGGCTGGCACCATCGCGATCGATGCCAACAGGGTAAGCAGGAGGACAAAAAGGGGCAGTGTCTTGCGCATCGTCACCTCAGGTAATGTTCGGACGGGCCGTTTCTTGTAATGCCTTCGGACCCGCAAAGTGGCGAAATGTTCGCACAGCGGTCATTTGTGCTCAACTGGCAGCGTTCAGCGAACGTAGCTCGCGCCGTTGATATCGAGGGTTGCGCCAGTCAGGTGCCTCGCCAGCCCGGTCGCGAGAAACACGGCTGTATGCGCGATGTCGTCGGGTGGCACCCATTCTTTCATGGCGAGTCCCGCGGTGATCGAATCCTCGCCGCCCATTGACTCGGCGAAGTCCTCCGACATCCGCGTGCGCACGACGCCCGGCGCGATGCAGTACGCGAGAACACCGTCCGCCGCGTGAGCGCGGGCGATCGTCTGCGTTGCGTTGTGCACGGCCGCCTTCGAGGCGCCGTAGGCGATGTTGCACGGGTTCGTGACACCCTTCTGTGCCGCCCAGCTGGACAGCGTGATGATCGTGCCGCCGCCCTCGGCCAGGTAGTGGCGCACGGCTCGTCTCAGCAAGCGCGCCGGCGCAAGGACGTTGATGGCCAGCGTCGTCTCCCAGACCTCGTCCCAGCGTTCGGTCGTCTCCTCGAGGCCGCCGTCGAAACGCATTACCGCCGCGTTGTTGACGAGAACGTCGACCCGGCCGCGCCATTCGAGCGCCTGTTCCCACAGCGCCTCAACCTTCTCGAGTCGGGAGAAGTCGGCGCCGATCAGCCGGACGCGTGACGGATCCACACCGGCAACGGCCGCCTCCGCCCCCGAGCGATCGGAGCCGTAGTGAACCGCGACATACGCGCCGGCCTCGGCCATGCGCTGTGCAACGGCGGCACCGATGCCCTTCGAGGCTCCGGTAACCAGCACGCACTTGTCGGATAGGTCGTACATGCATCCCCCGCGGCCCTGCTTCGGGCATCCTGTTGGCGGCTTGACAGCCGCCGGTATGTGAACAATTGTGCGCATACTGCCAACACGGGGCAACAAACGCCATGACCGACCAGCAAGGTCCCGTCGCCATCGTCGGTGCCGGCAGCATCGGTGCCGGCTTCGCTATCGTCCATGCAACTGCTGGCCGATCGGTGCTTCTCTACGATGCTCAGCCCGAAGCCGCCGAGGCCGCGATCGGTCGAATCGCGGAGACGCTCGCGGATCTCGAACACTTCGAGCTGCTCGACGAACCGCCGGCGGCGGTGCTGGCGCGCGTCAGTGCCGCGGCCAGCCTAGAGGACGCGGTTGCGAAAGCGGCCTTTGTTCACGAGTGCGTGTCCGAGAACCTCGACCTGAAACGACAGGTGACCGCGGACATCGACGCGCGCGCTCCGGGCGACGCGGTCATAGGGAGCGCCTCGTCGGCCATTCCGGCATCCGACTACGCTGCGGAGGTGCCCGGAAATTCACGCTGCCTCGTGGCGCACCCCGGCAATCCGCCTTTTCTGCTCCGCGTGGTCGAGGTCGTTCCCGCTCCGTTCACGGACCCGAAGGCGGTCGATGCCGCCACCCGTTTTCTCGGCGGGTCGGGGCTCGCAACGGTCACCGTCCGGAAGGAACCCAGGGGCTTCGTCTTCAACCGCTTGCAGGGCGCCCTGCTCCGCGAAGCCTACTGCCTCGTTCGCGACGGCGTCGTGAGCGTCGAGGAAATCGACGCGCTGGTCCGCGACGGACTCGGCCTGCGCTGGTCCATTGTCGGCCCGTTCGAAACCGTCGACCTGAACACGCGCGGCGGCATCGAACGCCATGCAAAACTGCTTGGCCCGGCTTACGAAGCAATGGGCGCCGAGCGCGGCCAGCACGACCCGTGGACCGACGAGCTCGTCGCGAACGTCAGCGAACAGCGCCGGGCGGCGCTGCCGCTGGATGCCTGGGCCGATCGCGTGCGCTGGCGGGACCGCGAGCTCATGCGGGCGCTGCTGACACGGCGGAGCGGCGAATCCTAGATTCCCGACCCCGGGGATTCCGGGGGCGGTCCTCTGTACGCACAGGTGGGTGACAGTCGAACAACCATCCGTGCTCCGCGTCATTGCGCGGCTTCGCATAAAATTAATATATAGAACAGATATTTATAGCCCCACAACGAGATCCGGGGCCAGTGCTCGTGGCGCCTATATGTTTCAAATTGTCTTAGCTTGTTCGCTATGCGCCCGTTATATGTTGACAACCATAGAACAATCGCTCATTCTGGAATCGTTATCGAGCCACCGTGCAATCGCACTTCCGGCTCGGTGGAGAGGGCAGAAAACGTCTCACGGGTTCGTGCTCACCAGCCCCTTGAAGAAGCGTCTGCCCGCTCGCTTCGAATTCGATTAACCAGGGGGAATCGAAATGACCTATCCAGCTAACCAGCCGCTGCGGCGCGCGGTTCGTCGAGCCCTGCTCACGAGTGCGCTCGTCGCTACAGCCACGGGCACCTCGGTCGCAAATGCCCAATCCACGGACGATGCCGTCGAGGAAGTCGTCGTCACCGGTTCGCGACTGTTACGTAACCGCGACCTCGTCGCAGCAAGCCCGGTGCAGACCGTCGACATCGAGGACATCACGTTGTCCGGCAACGTGACGCTCGAGGAGACGCTCAACCAGTTCCCGCAGCTGAATCCGGATAACACCGGCAGCGTTAACCAGAGTGGTGGCGCGGGCGTTCTGACGGCAGACCTGCGCGGTCTCGGCGCGGTTCGCACACTGGTACTCGTCAATGGCAAGCGCTACATCCCGGGTGACGTCAACGGCCTCGTCGACCTCGCGACGATTCCCGACATGCTCGTCGAGCGTGTCGAGATAATCACGGGCGGTGCGTCAGCGGTCTATGGCTCGGACGCCATAGCAGGCGCCGTCAACTTCATCATGCGCGACGACTTCGAGGGCGTCGATGTCCGCTACCAGTACGGACAGACGGGCGAGTCCGACGGTGAAACCCAGAAGATCGAGCTGATTATGGGCACCAACGTCGGCGATGATCGCGGCAACATCACGCTGACCGCATCGTACGTAACGCGCGACCCGGTCTTCATGGGCGACCGGGCGTTCTCGCAGCAGCCGCTCCTCGCGGACAGCACGGGCACGCTTAACAACTTCGGCTCCGGCAACATTCCGGGCGGCCTGATCGGCATCCCGTCGTCCGACTTCGGGCTGATCCAGGGTGTCGACCTGAGCAACTCGGACGGCTCCTGTCCCGGACCAATCCAGGGAGTGCGCTTTGGCGACGGCGGCGTGCCGTTTCCGTTCTGCCGGCCGACCGAACAGTTCAACTACGCCGCGCCGAACTTCCTGCTGCGGCCCCTCGAGCGCTGGCAGATCGGCGGACTCGGCAGCTACGACATCGGCGCCAATACCAAGGCTTACGCCGAGGTCTACTACACCAAGAAGGAGAACGCGTTCCAGCAGGCACCCGAGGCCGTCGCACCGACGAGCTTCGGCGCGGAGACCGGCACGCTGTTTATTCCGAACGCGGATACCAACCCGCTGTTCACGCAAGCACAACGAGACTTCTTCGCCGCGAACGCCGCGTACTTCGACCCCGACAGTGACGGCGTCTACACGATTCGACGAACCGGGCGCCGCTTCGAGGAGTTCGGCCCGCGAAACACGAACATCGTCAGCGACTCGCTCAGCATGATGGGCGGACTGCGAGGCGACATCGAGTTCGGCGAGAACGACTGGAGCTGGGATCTCTTCTACCAGTTCCAGCGTTCTGACTTCAATCTAAACCAGCGCGGCCGGCTCTCGCGAACCGCGACGACACTCGGCCTCGACGTAGAAGTCGTGAACGGCGAACCCGTGTGCCGCACCGACCTGCTCGGCTGCGTGCCTGTCAACATTTTCGGCACCGACACGCTGACGCCGGAGATGGCCGAGTTCCTGAATACGACCACGGGTCGCGAGGACACCTTCGATCGACAGGTTGTAGGCGGCACCATGACCGGCAACCTCTTCGAACTACCGGCCGGAACAGTCGCCACGGCATTCGGCTTCGAGTATCGCGAAGAATCGTTCGAGACCGTGCCCGACGAGACGGCCCGTTCGGGCGACCTTGCCGGCACGCCGCCGATCATCAACGGCGGTGAACTCGACGTCACCGAGTTCTTTGCCGAAGCACGCTTCCCGATCCTGTCCGATGCGCCGCTCGCCGACAGCCTCGCCGTCGAACTCGCGGCGCGCTACTCCGACTACTCGACCATCGGTGGCGTCACGACGTGGAAAGCGGCTATCGACTGGGGCATCAACGACATCGCACGATTCCGCACCTCGTTCAACCGTGCTATCCGCGCACCAAACCTCGGCGAACTTTTCGGCGCACCGTCGGCAAGCTTCGTTGGCGGCATCGATCCCTGCGTCGTCGACAACAATCCGACCGACGCTATCAAGGCACTCTGTGTGCAGCAGGGCGTGCCAGCAGCCATCGTCGACAATCTGCAGGTCGGCGCCAGCCAGGGCTGGAGTGCGCTAGGCGGCGGCAATGAATTTCTCAACGAGGAGGAGTCCGATACTTTCACCGCCGGCCTTGTGCTGACACCGCTCGACAACCTGTCGGTCGCGGTCGACTACTTCAGCATCGAGATCGACGGCGCTATCGCACAGGTAAGCTCGCAGGCCCTTGTCGACAACTGCTTCGCGCTGCTCGACATCAACAGCACAGCCTGCCAGTCGATCTCGCGACTGTCGACCGGCAACATCGACGAGGTCAACGCGCCACTCCTGAACCTGTCGACGCGCACGGCGACGGGTGTCGACCTCCAGGTCAACTATGCGTGGGACCTGCCGGATGCGATGGCGATTGGCGGTGACGGCGCGGTACTCGACCTTGCCTGGGTATCGACCTGGCAGTTCGAGGACGAAACGGTCACCCTCGCGGGGCAGCCGGCGATCGACTGCGCCGGCTTCTACGGCGGACCGTGCTCGAGCGACGCTGTCCGCATAACGCCGGACTTCCGCGGTATCTTCAAAGCCGATTGGGTAACGGGACCGCTTCGGGCCGGCCTGCGCTGGCGCAGCATCGGCGACGTTGAGCTGCAGGAAAACGCGTTCCCGAACGAGAACGGAAAGCTGAGCGCGGAACACTACGTTGATCTGAACGCGTCTTACACGATCAACGATCGCTTCCAGGTATTCGCCGGGATAACGAACCTCACCGACAACCAGCCGCCCGCCATCGGGTTCCGTGCCGGCGGTGATTCGAACACCAACATCCCGCTGTACGATCCGCTAGGTCGTCGATTCTTCGTCGGCGCGACCGTATCGTTTAACCAGTAGCAGCAAGAACCGCAGGACAGACCGCACGGTAGCCGGCCGTGCGGTCCGTCTGCCGCGAGAGGAACAAGAAACGTGATAACGACACCGAGAATATGGCTGAAATGCGCAGCCACGATACTGATGCTCACTCCCCTGGCCGGAACGGCAGGCGAACGTTTCGACGGCATGCCGGACGGCTCGGGCAGCTACGACTCGTTGGTCGAACTGTACGGCGAATTCCTCGAGTGGAAGGACCCGGCCAAGGCGAACCGGACGAATCCGCTTAAGGACGTGGCCGGCCAGACGACGGACGTCTACCCGGACTACGGCCGCGAGATGATGGACAGCCGCCGGCAGCAGCTGCAGGCGTTCCAGGAGCGTCTCGAAGATATGGCCGTTGTCGACTGGGAACTCAGCCAGCAGGCCGAGTACCTGGCCGTCCGCTCGCGCTTCGACCAGCAGCATTTCCTCCTCGAGGTGTCACGCCCATGGTCGCGGGACCCGGGCTTCTATGTCGACCAGATGCTGCGGCTGACCTTCGTCGACCTGCCCGTGGAAGGTGATTCCCTCGCCGACCTGCGGCGAAAGCTCGATGCCATCCCGACGCTCGTTGCGCAGGCGAAACGCAACCTGACGGAAGTTGCAGCGGACTACGCCGATCTCGCGATCTTCAACCTGACGAATGCCGATGGCGTGGGCCACGGCTACCCGTACCGCGAAGTACCGCCCCCCGGGGTACTCGGGTGGTATAACGACCTGCTGGGTCGCGCCCGCTCGGAGCAGCCCGACCTCGTTGCCGATGTCGAGGCTGCCCGAGACGCGGTTCAGGACTACCTCGACTGGCTCAACGATAACCGCAGCGAGATGACGGGCCAGGGCGGCGTCGGCAAGGCAGCCTTCGACTGGTACCTGAAGCACGTCAAGCTGATGCCGTACAGCTCGGACGACATCGTCGTGCTGGGCCAACGCGAACTCAACCGCCTATGGGCGCTGTATGCGCTGGAACGGCATCGCAACCGCAACGAGCCGGAGATCCAGATCTCGCAATCGGCCGAGGAGTATGCAGGCCGAATTGCGGTGACCGACGAGCGAGTTCGCAAATTCCTCGTCGAGGAAGGGATCATCACGATCCCTGATTATATCGGCGAGCTCGACACGAACGTGCCGTGGATCGTGCGCCCGAACGGCCCCAACTACTGGGAGCAGGTGCAATACCGCGACCCGAGCCCTGACCATCTGCACGCCGTGATTCCGGGGCATCGCTTCGACGGCGTCCTCGAACGCAAGAACCCGCACCCGATTCGCGGCCGCCTTACCAGCGGGGCTCGCACCGAGGGCTGGGCTGTCTACCTCGAGGAAGGCATGCTGCATGCCGGTCTGTTCGAGGACCTGCCGCGTGTGCGCGAACTCATCTACATCTTCGGTATCTTCCGGGCGGCACGCGTCCCGGCGGACGTCTGGCTGCAGCTTAATGAAATGACGGTCAACGAAGTCGTCGACTACTGGATGGAACGCACGCCTTACCTCGACATTGACGTGGCAAGGGTCGACGCGGAGATCTACCTGCGACGGCCGCCCGGCTACGGACTCGGTTACACGGTCGGCATGCTGCAGATGCAGCAGCTACTGGGCGATCGCAAGATGCAGCTCGGTGACGACTTCGTGCTGCAGGATTTCCACGACCAGTTCATGGCCGCGGGCAGGCTGCCGATGTCGGTGATTCGCTGGGAGATGACAGGGCTCGACGACGAGGTCCGCGATCTCTGGAAGCGCGAACCGCTGCCTTAAGCTACTTCTGCAAGCCGGCCGTGATGGCCTGCGACGCCGCCTGCAGCTCGAGCAGGATACGGCTGTGCATGTCTTCCGGCGTAATGCGTGAGCTCGGGCAGGCGACGTTGAGTGCCGCAACGACCTTGCCCGAGCGATCCCTGACAGGCACCGAGATCGACCGCAGGCCGATCTCGAGTTCCTGGTCCACGATCGCCCAGTCCTTCACACGCGCCTCCTCGATCAGGCTGCGCAGCTTGACCTTGGACGTCACCGTATTCGACGTCATCTTGGTCAGCTTGGCCTTGTCGAAGTACGCGTCCTGTTCTTCCTCCGACAACGCGGCAACGAGGACACGGCCCGTCGAGACACAGTGCGCCGGAGCGCGGCTGCCGACGCTGACCGAGATGCTGACGATGCGGTCGGGCGGCGTCGCGGCTGCGATATAGACCACATCGGTCTCGTCGAGGACCGCGGCGAAGCAGGACTCCTCCACGGTCTCGGCCAGTCGGGCCATGATGGGCTGCATGACGTCCAGCATGGTCATCGACGACAAGGCAGCGTAGCCGAGTTCGAGGACCTTCGGTCGCAGACCGAAGTACTTGCCATCGGTCTCCGCGTAGCCTTCCTTGACGAGCGTCAGCAAGAAACGCCGCACGGTCGCGCGGCTCATGCCGGTCGCCCGCGCAATCTCGCTCAATGTCATTCGTGGGTTGGCGCGCGTGAAAGCGCGTATTACTTCGAGCCCGCGCGCCAGCGAATTGACGTGGTCTCTATTACTTATTTTTTCGACCAATCTCTTATTCCTGAGTTTTCGCCGCTCGCTGTTTTACCACATTTGCGTCGGCACTACGTGCCCGAACCCCGACCAGGGTCGCCGTGAGAGGACTCAGGCCGAGATTCCAGCGACGCAGAGGTACTTGATTTCGAGGAACTCGTCGATGCCGTGATGCGAGCCTTCGCGGCCGATCCCCGATGCCTTGACGCCGCCAAACGGCGCGCCCTCGTAGGAGAAAATTCCGGTGTTGACGCCAACGATACCGAATTCCAGCGCCTCGCCGACGCGCCAGATCCGCGCGTTGTCGCGCGTAAAGAAATAGCTCGCAAGACCGTACTCGGTGTCGTTGGCGAGCTTGATCGCCTCCTCTTCCGTTTCGAAGCGGAACACCGGTGCGAGCGGGCCGAAGGTCTCTTCGTGGGCCACCAGCATGGACGGCGTGGCGCCCGAGACGACGGTCGGCTGGAAGAACGTGCCGCCGAGCGCGTGGCGGCTGCCGCCGGCGACGACCGTCGCGCCCTGGGCGACCGCATCGCTCAAGTGTTCTTCGGTCTTTTGAACGGCCGCCTCGTCGATCAGCGGCCCCTGCTCAACGCCTTCGTCGAAGCCGTCACCGACCGTGAGCGCCGACACGGCTTTGGAGAAGCGCTCGACGAATTCGTCGTAGATGCCGGCCTGGGCGTAAATGCGGTTGGCGCAGACGCAGGTCTGCCCCATGTTGCGAAACTTGGACGCGACAGCGCCCTGCACGGCCACGTCGATGTCGGCGTCGTCGAACACGAGCACGGGTGCGTTGCCGCCGAGCTCGAGCGAGACCTTCTTGATCGTGTCGGCCGCCTTCGCCATCAGCATGCGGCCAACCTCGGTCGAGCCCGTGAACGTCACCTTGCGGACAATCGGGTTGGCAACCAGTTCGTCGCCCACGACGCTGGCTCGTCCCGGCACGACGCTGAAAACGCCGGGCGGAATTCCCGCACGGCCGGCGAGTTCGGCAAGCGCCAGGGCCGACAGCGGCGTGGCGCTGGCGGGCTTCAATACCATCGTGCAACCCGCCGCGAGCGCAGGCGCGGCCTTGCGCGGAATCATCGCCATCGGAAAATTCCAGGGCGTAATCGCGGCGCACACGCCGATCGGCTGCCGCAGCACGAGCAGGCGCTGGTCAGGCGAAGGCGCCGGAATCGTCTCACCGTAGACGCGCTTCGCTTCTTCGGCGTACCACTCGAAGAAGGCTGCTCCGTACAGGATCTCGCCGCGCGCTTCCGGCAGCGGCTTGCCCTGCTCGGCCGTCAGGATGCGTGCAAGGTCATCAACGTTGGCAACGATCAGGTCATACCAGTCGCGCAGTCGCTTGCTGCGTTCCTTGCCGGGCAGCGCCGACCAGGCCGGCAAAGCCGCATCGGCCGCTTCGATGGCAGCGACCGCGTGCTCCCGACCTGCCTGTGCGAGGCTCACCAGCTCCGCCCCGGTCGCCGGGTTAGTGACTGGCAGCAAATCGGCGTCGGCGGGTCGGACCCACTCACCGTTTATATAAGGGGCGTCTTTTAACAGGCTGGAATCGGCTAGGGCGAGCATGAACGGCGTCCGTTGATTGGGATCGGAGTAAGCAACAAATGTTCTCACAGCGCACGAATCTTGGCAAAGGGGCCAAAATGACTGCGGGACACCCGTCCGGATGCGCTAGAATCAGTCGAACATCAGTTCGCATCGCGCCCAAGTGACAGCAATGCCGCCCATGCCGGACCTCGACCAACGCACGATACTGCTGACCGGTGCTTCCCAGGGCATCGGCGCGGAAACTGCGCGCGTGCTTCGAGAGCGTGGCGCGGCCCTGATCGCCCACCACCGCGGTGATACCGAGCGTGCCGATCTCGTCGAGCTGCTCGGGGAGCCTGGCCCGTCCACGCATTTTGTTGCCGGCGACTTTCTCGACGATGACCAGGTCGACGGGCTTTGGGACGGCGCCGTCGCCTGGCACGGACACGTTGACGTCCTCGTTTTGAACGCGGCCATGATGTGGCCGCATGGCGGCGTCGACGACGACGAGGAGACCTGGCAGCGCTCGTGGCAACAGCACCACCAGGTCAACGTCCTCGCTCAGGCCCGGCTGATGCGCGCAGCGGTGCGGCATTTTCGCGAGCGGGGCGGCGGCATCATCATCCTCATGTCGAGCTGGGTTGCGCAGCGGGGTGTTACCAATCCGTCGATGCTGCCGTACGCGGCATCGAAGTCCGCCATCAAGGCCGTCGCGCAGTCGATTGCCCGCGGCTACGCGGACCAGGGCATCCTCACGTACATCGTCGCGCCCGGCATCGTCAGCACGCGCATGTCGATCGACTTCGCCGAGCTGCAGGGCGGCGTCGATGCAGTCACCGAGACACTTGCGATGAAGGAATGGGTTCCGCCCGCAGAGATTGGCGAGACCATCGCGTTCCTCGCCAGCGGCCAGGCGAAGCACCTCTCTGGCGCAACGCTCGATATCAACGGCGCGACTTACGTTCGCTGACCGCCATGGACGACCTGCAACGCATCACCGACCGGCTGGCGATCACCGAGCTGCTGGTGCGCTACTGCATCGCCCTCGACCACATGGCGCTCGACGATCTCGCGGCACTGTTCACGCCCGAGTGCCGCGTCGCCTACGGCCCGGACGAGCGCCTGCAGAGTGTCGGCGCGGCAGCGCTCAGGTCGTCGCTCGAACGGATGTGGCGCTGGTCGCGTACCTCGCACCACCTGTCCAATGTGCTCATCGAATTCGACGATGACGACACGGCATCGGCGACGAGTTATGTGCTGGCGTGGCACGAGCGGGCGGATGGGTCGACGGCGACGGTCTACGGCCAGTATCGCGATCGTATCGTGCGCCTCGAGGGCCGCTGGCTCATCGACGAACGGCGGATGCTGATGAATGGCAACGACGCGGGCTTCACGCTGGAGTTGTTCAACGCCGAGCGGAATCCGGCGCCGCCGGGCTGGATTGCGCCCGATCTCGATTGAGCGTGCAGCCGATGACGCCCACGCCCGAACGCCCTTGACTCGTCTCGGGTTGGCGTCGCAGGATGGAGAAGACCGGACGCATAGCGCACGCTTGTTCGAATTAATCACCGCGCCGGCCGAACCCGCGACCCGACAAGAGGTAGGACCATGACAGCCAGATTCTTGCTCTTAGCTACGTTCGGACTGGTGCTCGCAGGCAGCGGCCACGCCCAGATTCACAAGGTGCCGGACCAGGTCCGTCGTGATGCCCTCGCCGCCGAGGCCCATATCGAGCGCATGGTCATGGTGCCGATGCGCGACGGCGTACGCCTCGCGTCGCGCGTCTACATCCCGAAAGACGGCGACGGCCCGTTTGCGACGATCCTGTGGCGTTCGCCGTACAACTTCAGCGAGAAGATGGTGCCGAACCCGGACTATTCGGACGCCAACCTGAAGTTCGCGCTCGACGCGATACGGCACGGCTACGTGTTCATCATGCAGAACGAGCGGGGGCGGTTTTACTCCGAAGGCGACTGGGAGATTCTCGGCCGGCCTCGCACGGACGGCCACGACACACTGACGTGGATCGCGGAGCAGCCCTGGTCCAACGGTCGGGTAGGCACCATCGGCTGCTCGTCGACTGCCGAATGGATCATGGGACTGGCGTCAGAACCGCATCCCGCACATCGCGCTGCGGTGCCGATGGCGGCAGGCGCAGGCATCGGCCGCATGGGCCCGTATTACGAGCAGGGTAACTTCTATCGCGGCGGCGCCGTTCAGCTGCCCATGCTCGCCTGGCTGTACGGCGAACAGAACCTCGTACGACCGACCTTCCCGCCCGAGCTCTCACGCGAGGAGCGCATTCGCGTTGCACGTTTCTACCAGCTGGCCGCAGACATGCCGGACGTCGACTGGGACAAGGCGCTCCGTCACCTGCCGTTCGCCGACGTGATCCGCGAAGCCGGCGGCCCGGACGGCGTATTCGACGAGATGGTGGACCGCAACCCCGATCACCCGGACTGGTACCGCGGCGGTCTTTACCATGACAACGAGGATTTCACGGTACCCGCGCTATGGGTTCATTCCTGGTACGACCTGTCCGTGGGCCCCAACGTGGAGCTCTATAACCACGTGCGCCAGCATGCCTCGGACGCTGACGTCCGCGACAACCAGTTCATGATTATCGGCCCGACCGAGCACTGCCACATGTACCGGCTGCGCAGCCCGCACGTCGTCGGCGACCGCAACATGGGCGAGGTCGACATCGGTCTCGACTCGATCGTCTACCGCTTCTTCGACCACTACCTGAAGGGCAACGACAACGACTTTCCCGACGACGAGCCGCCGGTCCGGTACTTCGCGATGGGCAGTAACGAGTGGAAGACCGCCGACGCGTGGCCACCTGAGGGCACGGCACAGCAGACCTGGTTCCTGGCGAGCGATGACGGCGCGAACAGCCTGTTCGGCGACGGCACCCTCAGCATGTCGCCGCCGTCCGCCGACGGCGTGGACACGTTCGTCTACGACCCGCACAACCCCGTACCGTCGATCGGAGGCAACACCTGCTGCCTGGCCGGCACGCTGCCGCCGGGCTCCTTCGACCAGCGTCCCGTGCAGGCACGCCAGGACGTCCTTGTCTATCGCAGTGAGCCGCTCGAGGAAGCCCTCGAGGTCAGCGGCCCCGTGCAGGTGACGCTGTACGTCGCGTCCGACGCGCCCGACACCGACTTCACCGTGAAGCTGGTCGACATCGACACGGACGGTAACGCATGGAACCTCGACGAAACGATCCAGCGCGTCCGCTACCGGGACGGCTTCGACCGGGAGGTCATGATGCGGCCCGGCACGGTTTACGAAGTGGAGCTCTCGCCGCTGGTCACCAGCAACGTGTTCCAGGCGGGCCATCGCATCGGCATCGAGGTCTCCAGCAGCAGCTTCCCGCGCTTCGAACGCAATCTGAACACGGGCGGCAATAATGCCCGACAATCGGACGCCGCCACGGCCGTCAACGAGGTACACTTCGGGCCGTCGCGGGCCTCCCGCATCGTCCTGACCGTCGTGGAATAAGGCGTCAGGGCCGGCAAAAACGGCCAGAAAACGGGTCTTAAGGATTACAAACTTTTGTGCGCTATGTTAACTTATGGGCGCATAGCGACTAAAAACAACCTGCCGGCGCTCGCGGACCGTTCGAGTCCGCCCGGCACGTAATAAAGGGAGGGGTGTCGATGCCGAAGACCTTTCGCGGGAGCTACACCGTATCGGTGACACCGTTCACCGAAGACGGCAGCCGCATTGATTTCGAGGCTCAGAAACGCTTCCTCGACTGGCAGCTCGAATGCGACGTCCCGGGCATCATCATACTCGGAACCACGGGTGAGTTCCTCGCCATCACGGACGATGAACGCCGGCAGTTCGTTGCCGAGACCGTACAGCACGTCGCCGGCCGCATGGACGTGTTGGTCGGTGCAATGAATGCGCACACACCGAATGCCGTTCGTTACAGCGTCGAAGCCGAGGAACTCGGTGCCGACGGACTGATGATCATTCCGCCCTACTACTACACGCCGACCGAAGACGAGATCTTCGAGTACTACGGGAGTATCTGCGAAGCGATGTCGCTGCCGGTCATGCTGTACAACAACCCGTTCACATCCAACGTCGACATGTCGGCAAAGCTCGTCGGCCGGCTGACCCGCGCCTTCGAGAACGTTCGCTACATAAAGGAAGCGAGCATGGATGTCGGTCGCGTGTACGACATCGTCGAGGAAACGGAAGGCGTCATGAACGTATTTGCCGGTGAGCGGCCGGTCGAGAGCTACCTGCTCGGCGCCGTGGGCTACGTGAACCCGTTCGGCAACTACATCCCGGTCGCGACGGCGCGACTGTGGGACTTCCTCGTGGAAGGCCGACTCGACGAAGCCCGCAAGATCCAGCACCTGGCTGACGCGATCAACGAGATCATCGCAGAGGGCCATCCGACCTATGGCCACCAGTGCTATTCGAAGGCACTGGCGAGCATGCGTGGCTACCCGATGGGCGATGTCCGCGAGCCGTTGACCCGGTTCGCATCGCTCGGCGATGAAGGCCGCGAGCGGCTTGCGCGTATGAAGCCTCTGGTAGCCGAGATCGAACAGCTTGCGGCAGACTACGTCACCAGCGCCGCCGCCGCCCGGGCCTGAACCCAATCCTTACCGACACGTGACAGATACCAAACCGGAAAACGTCCCGGCCCTGTTTCGGCCGTACTCCCTGCGCGAGCTTACGTTCAGCAACCGCGTCGTGGTAACGCCGATGTGCCAGTACATCGCTGACGACGGCCACATCGTCGACTGGCACCTGGAACACCACGGTCGCTTTGCGCTCGGCGGCGTCGGCGGTGCCTGCGTCGAGTCAACCGGGGTGACCCGCGACGGCCGGATCACGCCGGGATGTCTCGGCATCTATCTCGACGAACATGTCGAGGGCCTGTCACGCATCACGGCGACCTACCATCGCCACGACATACCGGTTGGCATACAGCTCAGCCACTCGGGCCGCAAAGGCAGCGCCGCGGTGCCGCTCGAGGGCGCGCAGCCGCTCGAACAGGGCAAGGGCGCGTGGCAGACCGTCGCTCCCAGCGCCATTGCAATGACCGACGGCTGGCCCGTTCCGCATGCCCTCAGCTCGACCGAGATCGGCGAGCTCATCGGTGAATTCGAGACAGCGGCGCGGCGTGCGGTCGCAGCCGACTTCGACTTCATCGAAGTCCATGGCGCGCACGGCTACCTCATCAACAGTTTCTTTTCGCCAATCGCAAACCAGCGAGACGACGAATGGGGCGGTGACCTGGCTCGCCGTATGGCCTTGCCGCTTGCGGTCAGCGAGGCGGTCCGGTCGGCAATGCCGTCGGGCATGCCGCTTTTCTACCGCACCTCGGTGGTCGACGGCTTTGACGACGGAGTCACGATCGAGGACTCGATCGAACTGGCGCGTGCCCTGAAGCAAAAAGGCGTCGACCTGCTCGACTGTTCCTCCGGCGGCATCGTCGGTGCATCAGGGCGCGCGGCGGAGCGGCCCTCGCCGGGCTACCTCGTGCCGTACGCGAAGACGCTGCGAGAGGAGGCGGACATACCGACGATGGCAGTCGGCCTGATCGTCGAGGCAGACCAGGCCAACGACGTCGTAGAGAGCGGCTCCGCCGACCTGGTGGCTATGGGCCGGCAGCTGCTCGACGACCCGAACTTCGTGCTGCACGCGGCACAGACGCTCGGCCATCCCGATCCATGGTCGCTCCTGCCGCCGTCGTACGGTTTCTTCCTGAGCCGCTGGTATCGCTAGCGCCTGGCAGCCGTTCGCCCGTGGAGGGCGGGCGGCGAATGTGTACTATTGTGATTGCCACATTGGAACGAGAAACGACGTGACATTTGACAGCCGACTCGATGCGCTCGCGCGAAAGAACCCGGTGCGTACGCAGGGTATGAATCGCCGCCAGTTCCTGGCCGCGGCCGCCGCGGCAGCAACCGCGGCGTGCTCGCCGGGTGAGGACAAGGCGAGGGAGATCGCACTCCTGACCTGGGATGCCTATGCCGACCCCCGCCTCCTGAACCTGTGGCGACAGCAGACCGGTGGTTCTATCCGCTACGAGATTCATGTCTCCGATCCCACCTCGGTCAACCGGCTGCGCGCAGGCGAAACGGCGGTGTGGGACTTCGTCAACCTGAATAACCCGTGGGCCCGCAAGCAGCTTTGGCCAGCCGGCCTGATCCGGGACCTGCCGCGTGAGCGCTTCGAGCCGCTGTACGCCGAGATGTTCGAGAAGTTCGCCCCGCCCTACCACTGGGCCATGAGTGAAGACGGCGAACACCTGCTGGGCGTCGTGCAGCGCTTCGAGACTTTCGACTTCGTCGTCAACTCGGACGTCATCTCACCGGCGCTGGCAAAGGACGAAGGCTGGGACATCTTCAACAACCCGGACTTCAAGGACCGTTACGGCATCCTCGCGTACGAGGACTGGAACGTCATGGACATCTGCATGGGCGCGGGCATACACCCGTTCCGCGACAAGTCGGAGGATGACTACGCCGCGTTCGAACGCACCGCCCGGCAGTGGATCCAGAATGCCAAACTGATCACGACCGATTTCGCGCAGCTGAATCTCGCGATCATCAACGGCGAAATCGATGCCTACTTCACGGGCGGCACCTATTCGATCAGCTCGGCGCGGCTCGAAGGCATCAGCAATCTCTACGCCGTCACGCCAAACAGCGGCCCGGCCGACGGCAAGGGCGGCATCAACTGGATCGAGCTGAACTCCGCCGTCGCAAACCCGAACCCGGCGGACGAGACGCTCGACTTCCTCGAGTGGATCACGAAGCCCGAGCCGGCCTACATCATCGCGAACGGCAACGGCAACCTGCAGCCGGTCAGCCAGATGTCGCAGCCCGAGGTGCTGTCCAGGTTCACGCCCGAGCAACTCGACGCGCTGCAGTGGGACGAGTTCCAGGAGCGCATCGCCAACGCCGTCGAGTACGACATCGTTCCCGGCTACGACCGCCTGTACGACATCTACTCCGCGGCGATTCGCGAACGATCCTGAGGCATGGGCGCGGGACCCATTCTGTCGATGCAGGCGCTCTCGAAGCGTTTCGGCGACGTTGTCGCCGTCGACTCGGTGACGCTGGACATCGAGGACGGCGAGTTCTTCACGATCGTCGGACCATCGGGGAGCGGCAAGTCGACGCTCGTGCGGATACTCGCGGGCCTCGAGCAGCCGACGGCTGGACAGGTGATGCTGCGCGATGGCGATATCACGAACGTGCCCGCCAACCAGCGGCCGACCTGCATGGTGTTCCAGTCGCTTGCCCTGTTCACCCACAAGAGCGTTGGCGAGAACATCGAGTTCGCGGCAAAGATGAAAGGCGTCGCAAAAGCCGAACGCAAGCAGCAGGCGTTGGAGACAATGGACGTCGTCCGCCTGCCGCAGGACTACTACGACCGTTCAGTCACGCAGTGTTCCGGCGGCGAACGCCAGCGCGTCGCGCTTGCACGCGCTCTTGCCTCGGATCCGGAGATCCTGTTCTTCGACGAGCCGCTGTCGGCCATGGACTACCGGCTGCGCAAGATCCTCGAAGTGGAGATGAAGGACCTGCACCGGCGCACCGGGAAGACCTTCATCTACATCACCCACAGCCTCGAAGAGGCGATGGTGATGTCGGACCGGATCGCCATCATGCGCGCGGGCCGCATCGTGCAGGCCGGCACGCCGAACGACATCTACCGGCAACCGTCGTCGCGCTTCGTCGCGGAGTTCATGGGCGAGGTCAACACGTTCTCGGTCGAGGGCGGCCGCATCCGTGAACTCGGCGCCACAGCTGCCGGCGTTGACGATGGCTACCTGGTCGTTCGTCCCGAGTACCTCCGGCACCTGGGTGACGGTGATGAAGCTGACGTCCGATTCAGTGCGGCCGTCGACAACGACTACATGCTCGGCTCACGAACGCAGTTTCACCTGTCCGTTGACGATCAAGTGTTAATCGCCGAACTGCCCGCCGCGGCTGCGGCAGGGCTAACGATCGGCGAGCGCCGCGAGTGGGGATTCGATCTCGCGGATACCGCACACGTGCCCGAGTAGCTGACACCGTGGCTCAATCGCGGACCCGACTGCTTGCCGTCCTGCTGCCACTCAGCCTGCTGCTGCTCGCGGGCTTCGTCGTCCCGATTGTCATCGTCGCTTTCTACAGCTTCATTCCGCCGCGTTCGTTCGAGTTCTCGAGCGACCTGACACTGCAAAACTACGCCAGCGCCATCGGCGACGGCTACTGGCGGCCGCTGCTCTGGTCCGCAATTGGCGCACTGCTCACAACGATCATCTGCCTGCTGCTGGCATGGCCGACGGCCAAGGCGCTCGATCGCTTTGCCGGCCGCTGGGCACAAATCGCAACGCTGCTGATCGCTCTGCCGATCTTCATCTCGGAGAGCGTGCGGCTCATTGGCTTGTCGCTGTTCCTGATGCCGGGCGGCGGTATCCTGGCCGGCAGCCTCGACGCGCTGTTCGGCGTGTCGATCGGGACAATACTGAACACCCACCTCGCCGCGCTGCTGGGTCTCGTCTACGTGCACTTCCCATTCGTGCTGTTCCCGCTGCTCTTGGGCTTCTCGCTCGTGCCGCGCGAGCAGATCGAGGCCGGCCGCGACCTCGGCGCAGGCCGCTGGCAGCTGTTTCGCGAAATCGAATTGCCGCTTACGGCGCCCGGCGCCGCCGTCGGCGCGCTGTTCTGCTTCGTGCTGTCGCTCGGTGCGAATGCCGAGATGACGATCCTCGGCGGGCAGGTTGTCACGGTCATTACTCGCGCTATCGAGCAACGCTTCAGCTACGCACAGGACTGGCCGCTCGGCGCCGCGCTGACGATGCTCGTGATCGCCGTGACAGCGATCGTCGTCTTCCCGGTCCTGAAGCGCATCGACATGGAGCGACTGCTGAAACGATGAGCGACACCGTGCAGACAGCCCGGCGAACGAAGAACGCGCAGGCACTCTGGCTGATTGCCGTGCTGCTGATGCTGTACATCCCGATCGTCTCGGTCGCGCTCGCCTCGCTGACGAACACGCGCTACATGCAGTTCCCGCACAAAGTCTGGACGCTCGATGCGTACCGCAACGCGCTGGCCGATTACACGACCACGACGCTGCACCTGACCTCGCTGAAGATCGCGGTGGTCGTCGTAGTGCTGTCGGTCGTGATCGCGACGCTCGGCGCGCTGGCTTTCGCCCGCTACGAATGGAAAGGCCGCAGCTTCTTTCGCCGCGCCGTGCTGCTGCCCGTGTTCTTCCCACAGCCCGTGCTCGGACTGGCGCTGCTGCTGTCGTTCACGGCCGCAGGCATCACGCCCAGCTGGCAGACGGCCGCGTTCGCGCACCTGGTGTGGATCGTGCCGATCGTGACGCTCGTGATCTCGATTCGCCTGTACGGTTATGACGTGATGCAGGAAGAAGCGGCGTTCGATCTCGGCGCGAATCGCCTGCAGGTGTTTCGCGAGGTAACGTTGCCGGCGCTGGCTCCCGGAATCGTCTCGGGCGCGCTGTTCGCTTTCCTGCTGTCCTGGAGCAACCTGCCGCTGTCGATATTCACGACGGGCGCCGATACGACGCTGCCTGAGTGGCTGTACTCGCGGGCGTCGACCAACTATTCGCCGCTGGTGCCCGCGATCGCGATGATTGCCACGTTGGCGTCGGCGCTGGTTATCGCCGCGGCGGCGGCGCTGTGGGTGTTGCTGAGCCGAAAGAGCGCGCCTCGCCAGGCAAGTTGAACGACCGTATGCGCGTGTATCGGTCGAATTCACACAACACGCCCAAACCAGCCTCGCCAGGTGAATGCTGTGTAGAACACGGTGACATCCGATAGGCCTGCATCACGCAAGATTCTTTCATCGGTCTCCGGGTCGAGCACGTCAAGGCTTTCGGCGATATCTTTGCGCGCATTTTCAGCCTCTTCTGCGTCAACGCCCGAGGCAACGACGAACTCCCGATGCCTGATGAGCCAGGCATCCCGGTCTTTGGAATCTTGAGGAAAACTGCAATGCGCCGTCACGAACGGGGAACCAGGTTTCAGGCGACGAACGATTTCAGACACTGTCTTTTGGCGTTCTTCAGCATTCAGGAAATGCAGCGTTAGAAGGCTGGTAGCGGCGTCGAAGGGCCCTGCAGGCGCATCTTCCGCGTAACCGTGGTGAAGTGTTACCCGCTCATTGAGGTCGCCAAGTCGAATCTTCGCTTCATCAAGCATGGGCTTCGCTGGCTCGACGCCCAGAAAGGTCCAATCAGGATTCTCCCTGGCAAAAGCCTCAATCTCCAGGCCCCCGCCTGCACCGTGTACCAGAACACGCGCATTTGGCGGCGCATACTCACGGATTAGCACACCAGCCATACGGTGCATGTCACGAAAGCCGGGCATGAACTTCGCCGGGCCGTCGGCATAACGGGCGGCGTGCTCAGGATCCTCGAACAACTCCAGGAAGGGGTTCGTTTTCTCAGTCATCGTTAGTTCTGGACGGGCGGCTGCTTACCAAACGGTTTCGAAAACCCGCAAACGACAAAAAAGCCCCGCACAAGGCGGGGCCTTTTTTGAATCATGCAGCCTGTTCAGGCTTTCTTCGATCGCCTGCGCAAACCCAGCCCGACAAGGCCTATTCCGAGGAGCGCAAGGGTGCCGGGTTCGGGCACGCTCATCGCATTTGACCACGATCCCGTCGGAAACTCGTCAATGGCTACACAGCACTCACCTTCCGGCGTGATGGACGCATTCCAACCGTCCAGGCCGACGAAAAACTCAGGCCAATCTTCGCCGACGCCATTGCACACATCCGAACACATGTCGACGGTAATGACATTGAAAAGATCGTCAACGACGAATATCGAACCATAAGGCAGCAGGCTGTTGTTCGAGTCGTCGTTCGTCAAGGTGTCGATGCCATTGGTCCAGGTGAACGACCAACTGGTGAACGCAGAAACCAGGTTGTTTCCGGCGATAAGGTCGCTGTCATCGAGAACGAAGACGCCAACAGCGTTCCAGCCGCTTGTGCTCGTACCTTCGAATACGAATTGAATGGGGTCCGCATTCGCCACCGTCGACGACAGCAGGACAACTATCAGGGCCATGCAGGCATTTTTTATTCTGGTCATTGGACTCATTCCAAGAAAGAAGAGGCATTCAACATAATAGAAAGCAACATTCATGCCGGAAGCGGAAGTACCTGTATTACCTTGCAAAAGCGCTCGTATCGAATCGGGGTAGCCGCGAGACTGTAAACAGGATCGACGCTTGTCGCCGAACGGAGCCCCGGGTAAATTGACAATATATTGTCAATATGACAGCCTATTGCACTATGACCAGACAACGCACGCGAAAGGGCCAGGTTTTGACGGACTTGATTCTCGAGACGTTCAGCCTCAATGGCGCATTGCTTTCTGCGGGTGACCAGCTCGTAAAGGACATTGGCCTGACCAGCGCCCGCTGGCAGGTACTGGGAGCAGTCGCGCTGGAAGAGCGCCCCCTTACCGTCGCCCAAATAGCCCGTCGAATGGGGCTTTCGAGGCAGGCGGTTCAGCGACTGGTCAATGAGCTGGCGGCCGGAGGAGTGCTCATGTTGCGGGAGAACCCTGATCACAAGCGCGCAAAACTGGTGGCGTTAACGAAGCGGGGCGAAGTCGCCTACGCGGAGGCCGATGAACGCCAGGTTGAATGGTCGAACGGGCTCGCTGTGGGCATAAGCCAACGAGATATTGAAAACGCATTGACCGTACTGCAGTCGATAAACACGCGTCTGCAGCAAGATGCCAATGAAGAGGGAGCAGGATGAAACAACGGATTCACGCTATTGCCGGTGTAATCGGCTTCGCGACGATCGCAGTATTCTGGCTATCCACGGCGATATCCGAGCTGTTCGGATCGCCGGCGGACGTCGCAACCGTAAAGACAGCCATTCTGTGGGGGTTGATTGTGCTCATTCCCGCGTTGGCGATCACCGGCGGATCCGGAATGGCGCTGGGTCGGGGCCGGTCTGGTCCTCTAATCCAGCTAAAGCAGAAGCGAATGCCGTTCATTGCACTGAACGGCCTGTTGATTCTCGTGCCCTCGGCGGTCTTTCTCGCAAACAGGGCCAGCGCTGGCGTTTTCGATGCGTGGTTCTATGGCATCCAGGGCCTGGAATTGCTGGCGGGCATAATCAACCTCAGCCTGATGGGAATGAACATTCGCGACGGCCTGAAAATGTCCGGTCGTCTTCGCAAATGGCAGCAGTCGCGGGCGGAGATCTGAGGACTACTCCTCGTCTTTCGCCTCGATCTCCTT
>JASJBG010000056.1 GCA_030066625.1 Woeseiaceae bacterium | reverse complement strand
TGCCGCTCGCGGTCGCGCCGAACTTCATCGTCGACGGACGCGAATGCATCGTGCCACTGGCCGTCGAGGAGCCATCGATCGTTGCGGCGCTTTCGAGTGCTGCACGTCTCGCACGCGCCGCTGGCGGCTTCGACACCGAGTGTGACGAATCCCTGCTGATTGGCCAGGTCCACCTGTCCGGCATGGACGATGCCGCGACCGCTATGGCCGCAATTAATGATGCCCGTGGGACCCTCATGGAAGCGGCCGATGCCGTGCATCCGCGACTCGTCCGACGCGGCGGCGGCGTTCGCGACCTCGAGGTCCGCCAGGTCGATACCCGAGACCATGGTGCGGTCGTCGTCGTGCATTTGCTCGTCGATACCCGCGACGCGATGGGCGCAAATCTCGTCAACACGATGTGCGAGGCGCTGGCGCCGGAGCTGGCTGCGCTGTCGGGCGGCCAGGTTGCGCTACGTATCCTGTCGAATCTCGTCGACCGTTCGCTCGTGACTGCAACGGTGCGCTACCCGCTCGAGCAGCTGGCGAATGATCCGGCGGAGGCGACGGCGGCGCGGGACGCCATCGTACTGGCCAACGATATCGCGATGGCTGATCCGTACCGGGCGGCCACTCATAACAAGGGCATCATGAACGGCATCGATGCCGTCGCCATCGCGACGGGCAACGACTGGCGGGCAATCGAAGCCGGTGCGCACGCCTATGCTGCGATCGACGGAAGCTACCGGGCGCTGACCGAGTGGCGCGTCGGCGACAACGGCGACCTCGTCGGTCGTCTGCGGCTGCCGCTGAAGGTCGCAACGGTCGGCGGCACGCTCGATCTCAATGCCGCGGCTTCGCTCGGCCTGCGCATTACCGGCGTGCAGTCTGCTACCGGGTTGGCGCGCATCATGGCGGCGGTCGGGCTCGCACAGAATTTCTCGGCGATTCGCGCGCTCGCCACCTCGGGCATCCAGCATGGTCACATGCGCCTGCACGCGCGCAGCGTTGCGGCCTCCGTCGGCACGCCGGACGCAATCTTCGAAGACGTCGTCAGCGAGCTGATCGAAAGTGGAGACATCAAGGACTGGAAGGCACGCGAGATCCTGGCTGCGCGACAGACGGACGAGGACCGCGACAGCGCGGCGAGCTCGGCGGGCAAAGTCATCCTGCTCGGCGAGCATGCCGTCGTTTACGGCAAGCACGCGCTCGCGCTGCCCGTCGCCGACGCGATGCGCGCAATCGTCGAGCGCGACCGTTCACCGACGATCACGATCCCCGACTGGGGTATACACCAGCCGGTCGACCTCGATGCCGAGCCGGGGCAGGGTCTGGACGCCGCTGTGGCCCTCATCCGGCGTGAGCTCGGAATTGGCGACGCGCAGTTCGCGCTGAGTGTGCGTTCGCGCTTGCCGCGCGCGATGGGCCTCGGCTCGTCGGCGGCCCTGGCGGTCGCCATCGTCCGCGCACTTGCCAAGGCCTACGGCCTCGAGTTCGACGACGAGCGGACCAACGCCATCGCATTCGAATGCGAACGGCTTGCTCACGGCACGCCGTCGGGCGTCGACAACACGCTCGCTACCTATGCAAAACCGATGCTGTTCCGACGTGGCGAGTCGCTCGAGATTCGCGATGTCGAACTCTCATCGCCGCCACCGATCATCGTGGCCTGCAGCAAGACACGTGGCATGACCGTCGATCAGGTCGAGGGTGTACGTGCACGTCGCGAGGTGAGCGGCGGGCATTACGATGCGCTGTTCGAGCGCATGGATGAAATCAGTCTCGAAGGCAGCGAGGCCCTCCGGAAAGGCAACTACGAGCGCCTGGGAGCGCTCATGGATATCTGCCAGGGACTGCTCAACGCCATCGGCGTGTCGACACCGGAACTCGAGCGCATGGTAACGATCGCCCGGGGGGCCGGTGCGCTGGGCGCGAAGCTGACCGGTGCGGGCGGCGGCGGCTCGATGATCGCGCTGGCACCCGGCAGAATGGACGACGTGGAGGCTGCGCTCTCCGCTGCCGGATTCGAAACGCTGCCGATCATGGGAGGCGAAACAAAGTGACGGACGACAGGAACCGCGTCGTCTCCTCCGAGGCGGAGCAACTGATTCTCGTCGATGCGGACGACAACGAGACGGGCTACGGCTCCAAGGCGGAGTGCCATGACGGACATGGCATCCTGCATCGTGCGTTCTCGGTGTTCCTGTTCGACCCCTCCGGCGAGCTGTTACTGCAACAGCGCAGCAACTCCAAGCGACTCTGGCCAGGGTACTGGTCGAACAGCTGCTGCAGCCACCCGCGACGCGGCGAATCGATGTCGATCGCCACAGCCCGGCGACTCGACGATGAGCTGAACGTCGCCACCGAGCTTAAGTACGTCTACAAGTTCAGCTACCAGGCAGACTTCGGCGAGGCCGGGGCTGAAAACGAACTCTGCCACGTATACCTGGGCCGGCTTCAGGAGATGCCGGTCGCCAATGAAAGCGAAATCGCAGCCCTTCGCTTCGTGTCGGTTGCCGACCTCGAGCGCGAATTCAGCGCCAACCCCGACAGCTTCACGCCGTGGTTCAAGATGGAGTGGGAAACGCTCCGCGGGGAGCATGCCGCGACGCTGGCCCGTTACACGGGCTAGCCGACGTAGCGGTAGTACTCGATACCCAAATCGGCGAAGTGTCGTTCGTCGCTCGAGCCGACACGGTCGATGACGAATTCATTTCGCGGCACGTAGTCGAGGCCGTTGACACGTTTGCCGTCGTGCAATGCCACGTACTGCTCGACGCTCAGGTCGATCGTAAACTCCATCGCGTCAGCAAACCCGATAGCCTCGGTTGCCTTGCGCCAGCCTTCCGCCATGTAGAACGGAATCACCTCGGCCGCGTCGCCGCTGCCGTAGCCGAGCGTCAGGACCTCTTCGCCGACCTCGAGTGAGTTCTCGTCGAGCGCCTGTTCGAAGCCGGCCGCGAGCCAGGCGGGCAGCGCTGCCGTATAGAGGTTGCCGAGATCGAGCATCGTGTCCGAGCCCGTTGCGAGCTTGTCGAGAATCTCGCGGCGATAGTGGCGAGAGGCGCGGAATGCGCGCAGCACGGCCATCGTGAGTGGATACGCCTCCATGTGCATGCCCTCGGGATGCGCCAGCGTCGCCACATCCGGATTGCCGCCCATCTCATGAACGACAGCCTCGGGATCGACGCCCGCTTCGTAGCAATAAGAGGCCAGCTCCGCGCGGTCCTCGGCGTCGCCGTCGGCGAGCGCAAACAGGTAGGAGACGGCCCAGCCGGTTTCCGGCATGCGCCGGTACGGGCGGTGCATGAAAACGGTCTTCAACGAGCGCAGGTAGTCGATCGCGTTCAGTTCGCGCTTCACGTACATGTCGTTGAGCGCATTCAGCGTCTCGTCGATGTAGCAGGTGGTCGAGTACTTGCCGTTGAATACCGGGAAGTCCTGCACCTGGTGAGTTTCGGAGCGATCCTGGCCGCAGAACCGGGACATCGGCTTGCGGAAGTCCATGAGACGGTAGTCCGAGGCCGAGCCCGAGCCGACCAGGTCCACGACCGCGAGTTTCGGGTCTTCCTCGAGCAGCATGGCGACGGCACCCGCGCCCTGCGTCGGTTCGCCGCTCGAGCCGCGCGCGTATTCGGCGATGTCCGCGCAGACCACAATTGCCTGGCCGCCGGCGCCGTCGAGTGCGAGGTGGCGGATCGCACCTTTCATGCCGTAAACGCCGCCAAGGCAGGCGTGCTTGAACTCCGGGACTTCGCAGCTGCGGGCGATCGGCGGTTTGCCGCGCATCTCCAGTGCCCGGTCGACCATGCCCTTGACGATGATCGCGCCGGCCGAGTTGTCCGTGCTCGACTCGGTTCCGAGCCCTAAAAATTTCACCCGTGACGGGTCGACATCGTACTGGTCGATGAGCCGAATGACCGCGTTCGCAGCCATCGTGTAGACGCTCTGATCGGGCCCGCGCACGCGAAAACTCCGGCCAACGACCTCGCGGATCTTGGGCCAGTGATTGCCGGTCCAGTCACACCAGTCCTCCAGCCACACCCGGTAGGGCGGCATATAGGCGGCGAGGCCGCTGATTCCAATCGTTTTTTGCGCTGCGGGTTTCATCGGAGGGTCACTTTTAGCCCGGGAATTTTAGAGCCCCGGCGAGCACCGCTCAACTCTTATTCTCATCTACATCTGCGCGCCCGGCGTCGTTTCAAGCCCTCGTCCAGGCCCGGACCGGTCAGACGGAGAAAATTGCCAGCAAAAGCGCGCCCAGCATGACCGCCGAGAAGCCGATCAAGTAGGCGATGGACAGGAAAAAGAACTTGATGAAGGTAAGGATTCCATCCTGCCCGTAGACTCGCCGCATCGACTTGTACAGGTAGACCGGAATATAGAAAGACGTTGCGATGATCGGCAGCACCGCGAACACCTCGGCGAGCGGTGTCATCGCTACGAGGCGGGCCCAGAGAATCTGCAGGATCAGCAGCAGGAAGAAGAAAGCGTGAAAGTGAACGAAGAACAGCAGGTGCTCGACATAATAACGGCGCGATAAGGGGTACAGCAGCTTGAGAACGAGCGCCATGAGCGGCAGCAGGATGATGAGGGCCGCCGGGACGTTGTCCAGCACCGCCCTGCCGAAGCCGCCCGGCCCGACGGCGTTCAGGCGCTCACAGGTCTGCTGCATTCGCTCGGGCGTCATGCGGCGCTCGAACCACTCTGGCGCGTCCAGGTCGAACTCACCCGGATCGCAGTCACCGAACATGTCGTTGCCGTTGACGGTGACGTTGAATTCGTCGTTTTCGTCGGCGTCGGTAGCAACGCCGCTCGGTGAGTCAGGATCGAGGATCTCCTCGTCGAGCACACCTTCTTCGGCGAGTCGCTGCAGGACCTCGTTCGCCTCGTCGCGGGCTTCCATCTGTTCGCGGAGCTTCTCCTGTTCCTCGGCATCCAGCTCTTCGGCCGTCGGCTCCGGTTCCGGTTCGTAGAAGATCGCGAGTTCCTCGCGCGGATTGAAGAACGCCACGACGAAGAAGATCAGGCTCAGCACCAGGTACATGCGAAACGGCGGCATGTAGCGGGCGCGTCGACCCTCGAGGTAGTCCCGGGTCAGGAGGCCAGGGCGGAGGAGCAGCGGGCGCAGGGTACGCCACAGCCGCGAGTCCAGTTCGAACAAGTCACCGAAGGCGTCACGAACCAGCTCCCAGAGCGATATCAGCCGACTCGACGCCCGCTGCCCGCACTGGCCACAGTACTGACCGGCGAGCATCGCACCGCAGTTCAGGCAGTGCTCGGCAGGTGCTCCATCTTCGGCCATACAATCGCTTTATTCGGTCTTCTTTGCCGCCGTCTTTTTCTTCTTGGCGGCCGTTTTCTTTTTCTTGGCCGTCTTCTTGCTTGCGGTCTTGGTGCGTGGCGCCGTTTTACGCTTGGCGGCTTTGCGCGGCGGCGCGGCCTCGACCGGTGCAGCCGACTGCCGGCCGAGTTCACCCGGTCCGAAGTCATCCACGTCGAGCAGCGCCACAACCTTGTCATGATAATCGCGCAGCGACGCGGCTTCCTCGGCCGTAACGACCTCGGCCTGTTCGGCTTCGTCAATTTGCAGCCCGAGATACTCGGTGCGCAGAAGGCCCTCTTTCTGCGCCTGGCGCAATCGTTTCTCGAGCGGCGCGTTCCGTTCCGCGAGTTCCAGGGCTTCCTGCAGGAGTCCGACCGGGTTGCCCGGCTCGTTCGTCGTGTAGGCATGCTCGGCAAGTCGCTCGCGGGCTTCGCCCGAGCGCGTAATCAGCCCGACAACCTTGGTACCGATTTCGTCGGCCGGCGCGGAATACGTGCGGCCGCGCGGGAAGATGAAGATCCGGAGCAGCGTCGCGACCCAGCGGTTCGGCAGGTTGCGCAGGAAGGCATGCAGCGCTTCCTGGGCCTGGTACATCAGGGTTCGTACCGACCACTCAACGAGCGGCAGATCCGTCGCGCGACGGCCCTGATCCTCGAAGTGCTTGAGTACGCAGGACGCGAGGTAGATGGAGCTCAGTACGTCGCCAAGACGCGCCGACAGCAGCTCGCGCTTCTTGAGACCGCCGCCCAGCGTGAGCATCGCGAAGTCGGACGCGAGTGCGAATGCAGCACTGTAGCGATTGATGTTCTGGTAGTAGCGCCGCGTCGGTGTGTTGAGCGGCACCTTGCTGAACTTCGCGTGCGTCAATGCCAGTATGAACGAGCGGGCAAGATTGCTGATTGCGTAACCGACGTGGCCGAACAGCGCGTCGTCGAACGCCAGCAAACCGCGATCGCGATCTTCGTCACCCGCCGCCTGCAGTTCGCGCAGCACGAACGGATGGCAACGAACGGCGCCTTGACCGTAGATGATCAGGCTGCGCGTCAGGATGTTGGCGCCTTCCACCGTGATTGCAATCGGTGCGGCCATGTAGCCGCGGCCCAGGTAGTTGTTCGGGCCCATCATGATGGCTTTGCCGCCATGCACGTCCATGGCGTCATTACCGACTTTGCGACCCAGCTCGGTGCAGTGGTACTTGAGTATCGCCGACGGTACGGCAGGCTTCTCGCCCTGGTCGATGGCGCCAGCCGTTACCGCAACGGCGGCATTCATAATGTACGTGTGCCCGGCGATGCGCGTGAGTGCTTCGCCGACGCCCTCGAAGTTGGAGATCGGAGTGTTGAACTGCTTGCGAATCCGCGCGTACGCACCGGTCGCGTACGCTGCCGCCTGGCCGCCGCCGGCCGCACTCGATGGCAGCGTGATGGCGCGGCCGACCGACAGCAATTCGACCAGCATCTTCCAGCCTTTGCCCGCCATCTCCTGGCCGCCAATGATGTAGTCGAGCGGGACGAAAACGTCTTTGCCCGAAGTAGGACCGTTCTGGAACGCAACCGTGAGCGGATAGTGGCGGCGGCCGATCGTGACGCCGTCCGTATCGGTCGGAACCAGCGCGGCGGTAATGCCGTATTCGTCCTCGTCACCGATCAGGTGATCGGGGTCATAGAGCTTGAAGGCGAGTCCGAGTACCGTCGCCACGGGCGCGAGCGTGATGTAGCGCTTGTTCCAGTTGAGGCGAATACCGACGATCTCCTCGCCCTGCCAATGACCTTTGCAGACGACGCCGGAGTCGATCAACGATGCGGCATCGGAGCCTGCCTGCGGCGAGGTCAGCGCGAAGCAAGGGATCTCGGTGCCGTCCGCGAGACCGGGCAGATACCGTTGCTTCTGTTCGTCAGTGCCGTAGTGCAGCAACAGCTCGGCCGGGCCGAGCGAGTTGGGCACGCCGACCGTCGACGAGGCCGTTGCACTGCGGCTGGCGAGCTTCTGGATGACAACGGCGTTGGCGTACGCCGAGAACTCGAGGCCGCCGTATTCCTTCGGGATGATCATCGCGAAGAACTTGTGCTCGATCATGTAGCCCCAGACGTGCTTGGGCATGTCCGCGAGTTCGTGGTTGACCTCCCACTCGTCGATCATGCGGCAGAGTTCTTCGCAGGGCCCGTCGACGAACGCCTGCTCCTCGGCCGACAGTTCCGGCGCCGGGTAGGACATCAGCCGCTCCCAGTTCGGCATGCCCGAGAACAGCTCGCCGTCCCACCAGACATTGCCGGCCTCGAGCGCCTCGCGCTCCGTGTCGGACATGGACGGCAGCATCGTGCGGTAGACGTCGAGCGCGGGCTTCGTGAGCTTCTCGCGACGAATCTCGTCCATGTTCAATACGACGAGCGGCGCATACAGCGCATACAGGATCAGCAGCCACCACCAGGACCAGCCGCCAAAGATCGTGTAGGCGACCAGTGCCGCGCCGGCGGCGATCGTCGAGGTGCGAAGGTCAATGCGCTGGTAGGCGAGAAACAGTGCGCCGCCTGCAAACAGCAGCAACCAGAAAAGAGATGCAGCAAAACTGGACAAATCGGGTACCCCTGATAGCGAACAGGGTGGTCCCGCAGACCGGGGCCACCACTCGAAATCAACCCTATCACTGCAGCGCGGGACGCGCTATCAAGGGTTTCACGTAATCCGTTTTGGCGTTCGCGGGGCGTAAACGGTTACAGCAAAGACTCGATGGCCGCACGTTCCTCGCGAAGCTCGGCCTCGGTCGCGTCCATGCGCTCGCGACTGAAGTCGTCGATGTCGAGGCCCTGAACGATCTCGTAGCTGCCGCCGCTGCATCGCACCGGGTACGAGTAGACGATGCCCGGTTCAATGCCGTAGCTGCCGTCCGAGGGGATGGCCATGCTGACCCAGTCGTCGTCAGGGGTGCCCAGCGCCCAGTCGTGCATGTGATCGATCGCCGCCGACGCTGCCGAGGCCGCGGATGATGCGCCGCGTGCCTTGATGATTGCCGCGCCGCGTTGTTGTACGACCGGAATAAACTCGTCGCCGAGCCAGCCCCGGTCGACGAGGCCGGTGGCGGACTCGCCGCGAACCGTGGCGTGGTTGATGTCGGGGTACTGCGTGGCCGAGTGATTTCCCCAGATGGTCATCTGGCGAATATCGGTCACGTGGCAGTCGGTCTTGGTAGCCAGCTGGGCCAGCGCGCGATTGTGATCGAGCCGCGTCATGGCCGTGAAATTTCCCGGGTCGATGTTCGGAGCATTGCTCGCCGTAATCAGGGCATTCGTGTTCGCCGGGTTGCCAACCACCAGCACGCGAATGTCGCGGCTCGCATGGTCATTGATGGCCTTACCCTGCACCGAGAAGATCGCAGCGTTGGCCTCGAGAAGATCCTTGCGCTCCATACCCGGGCCGCGCGGCCGGGCGCCGACGAGCAGCGCGTAGTCGGAGTCCTTGAATGCAACGTTCGGGTCGTCGGTGGCGACGACACCCGCCAACGTTGCAAAGGCGCAATCGTCGAGTTCCATCACGACGCCATTCAGGGCCGGCAGCGCTGGCGGAATTTCGAGAAGCTGCAGGATGACAGGCTGGTCGGCGCCGAGCATTTGCCCCGATGCGATTCGAAACGCGAGTTGGTAGCCGATCTGGCCGGCGGCGCCGGTGATCGTGACACGGACAGGTGCTTTCATTGTTTTTCGTTCCCGAGAATTTAGCGTGTTCGTGCCTCGGCGCGCGGGGGCGCGATTCTATCACCCGATCCGCTGTTGCAGCACGTACGGCCCCTATTTGTCGGCGTCGAACTCGGGGAATGCCTCGGTCAGCAGTTCACGCTGTTCTTCCGCCTCGGCCTCGCGGCCCGCGTCTTCGAGCGCCTCGATGCATTCGAGCCAACGTTCCGGATCGGTTCGCGTCTCGATGGGGCAGGGCGCTACCGGGATCGCGGCCAGCGCCGCCGCCCCCTCGAGGTTCAAGGCCCTGGACGCGGCGCCGGCATCTTCGTCGGCTGCGCGCAGGCGGGCGACGGCTTCTTCGGACCGCTCCGCGAGGTCCGCACGATCCTCGGGGAAACTGTAGGCGGCTGCCGCCGGCATCTCGGTCGCCGCTGCGGGTCGCGGCCGCGTCTTTATTTCCGGCGATACCCACGCCTCCGGTTCCGTTCGGCCGGCGGTCGCGACTTCCTCATCGAGGGCGACTTCGGCCTCCAGGGTGCCGGCCTTCGCCGCCTCGGCGGGGCTGTCGGAGCGACCGGGCAACAGCATCTCGGATTCCGGCTGTGGTGCGGCGACCGGCACCGCCAGTTCCGGCGACCCGGGCGCGTACAGCGACAGCTCCACGACGATGGCGAGGCAAAGCCCGATCGTCGCCGCCCATGCCATCGGCCGCAGCCAGTGGATGGCATGCGAGTAGCGACTGCCGGCGGCCGCCTTGCGGGCGGCATCGAGGACCGCGGCATCGAGGTGCCCTGGCGCGCATTCCTGCGCTGCCTGTCGATACAGCCGCGAGACCTCTGCGTTTTCGATGTCGTCCGGCATCGGGTCGTGTCCGTCGGCGCTCATGTCGATTCTCCAGCCAGCGCCGCGTCGCCGATCGCGGCTTTGAGTTTCCTGACGGCATAGCGCAGGCGGCTCTTCGCGGTTTCGCGATTGACGCCCGTGACGAGTGCGATCTCGTCCAGCGTCAGGCCCGCCTCCTCGCGCAGCAGGAATGCGTCGCGTTGCTCGTCCGGCAGGTCGCAGAGAGCAAGCTCCAGCCGCTGCCGGGCCAGTTGCCGCTCGGCTTCGAGGTCCGGACCGTCGTCGTTGCCGGCGCGGGAGTCGGGGTCGACGTCGGCCGTGTTCGCATGCCGGCGGTTCTTGCGAATGTGGTCGATGAAGCAGTTGTGCGCAACCCGGTACAGAAAGGTCGTGAACTTCGCCGTCGGCTGATAGTTGTCCTTGGCCTTGATGATCTTCCCCCAGGCCTCCTGGAAGAGGTCCTCCGCGGTCGCCGGATGCCGGCTGAGCCGCAGGAAATAGCGGTAGAGCGCGTCGTTGTGGCGGCGGTACAGCGTTTCGAACGCATTGGCGTCACCATCCCGGTAGCGCAGCATCAGCGCACTGTCGTCGGGGGTGTGATGGTCCATGCGCTGAGCATAGGCCACGGCCCGTGCGCTTGAAAGCAGTGGCGCCGGGCTCACCAGGCTGTTGACGAGGCTCATGCTGACAATTAACGGAGCCCGGGCCCGCCCGGGGTTGGCCTGTACCGATTTTTTTCCCAACAGGCTTGCAAAGTGATTTTTTAGTGTTATAGTTGACTATAACACCAGTTCACTATGAGGCGGAGCGCCGCCGGGAGCCAGTCATGCGGGGAATTACCGCGCAGTACATGAACGAGATCGTCAGCCTGACCATCATGGCCCTGATGTGCGTTGCTCTGATTTCAGCGCAGGCAGGGGCCGGCCAGCGGGCCACCGAGGACCAGCTTGTCCACGAGATGGAGGTCATCGAGTTCGACGGCCTGGTTACGACGCCTCACTGGAAGATCGACCTTGATTTCAGTTTCCGTCATACAGGCGAGTGAAGTAGCGACGGATTTGCGCCGGCTGCCCTTGGGGCCGCCGGCGCCTTTTTACATCGCACGTCGGCCCTAGAAGCTGACGCTGCAACCGGAAGGACTATGGATCCAAAGTGGAATGAAGACCTGCCGATCTATCGCCAGCTGCGCGACCGCGTCGTGGCGATGATCCTCGAAGGCGTTCTCGGCGACGGCGATGCACTGCCGTCGGTGCGCAACGTGGCGGCCGAATACCGGCTGAACCCGTTGACGGTGCTCAAGGGATACCAGGAGCTCGTCGACGAAGGTCTCGTCGAGAAGAAACGCGGCCGCGGCATGTTCGTCAACGAGGGCGCGCGCCAGCAGTTGCTGAAGGACGAGCGGCAGCGCTTCATCGACAAGGAATGGCCCACCGTCGTCGAGACGATCGAGCGGCTCGGGCTGGATCCGGAAGAACTGCTCGAGCAGGTTGACCGTCCGAGCGCGACCCCGGACGAGGCGGAAAGTGCAACCGGAGATAAGCAAGATGACTAGTCTCGTAAGTGCCCGCGGCGTCACCAAGGCCTTCGGCGATGTCGTCGCCGTCGACCATGTCGACTTCGAGATCGAGCAGGGCAAGATCATGGGCCTGATCGGTCCCAACGGGGCCGGCAAGACGACGCTGCTCAAGGCGATGCTGGGCCTGACCGACTGCGAAGGGGAACTCTCGGTGCTCGGTCTCGACCCTTTTAAACAGCGCAAGGAGCTCATGCAGAACATCTGCTTCATTGCCGACGTCGCCGTGCTGCCGCGCTGGATACGCGTCTACCAGCTCGTTGAATTCGTCGAAGCGACGCACCCCAATTTCTCGCGCTCACGCTTCGACGAACTGCTGGCCAAGACCAAGATCATGCGCAAGTCGAAGGTTCGCGAGCTTTCCAAGGGTATGGTCACGCAGCTCCACCTCGCCATCATCATGGCGATCGACGCGAAGCTGCTGGTCCTCGACGAGCCGACGCTCGGCCTGGATATCCTGTTCCGCAAGGAGTTTTACGGCAACCTGCTGAACGACTACTTCGACGAGGAGCGCACGATCCTGATCACCACTCACCAGGTCGAGGAGATCGAGAACCTCCTCACTAACATCATGTTCATCAATGACGGCCGCATCCTGCTGGACGCGACGATGGATTCGCTCGTTGACAACTACGTCGAACTCATGACCTCGGGCGACAACGCCGTCAAGGCGAAAGGCCTGGGTCCAATCGCCGAGAACGAAATCTTCGGCAAGACCGTGCTGCTCTATGAGGGCGTGGGCCGGGAGCATCTCGAGAGTTTCGGCGAACTGCGGACGCCGTCCGTTTCTGATTTGTTCGTTGCGAAAGTCAAAGGAGCGCGCCGATGATCGGGCATCAAATGGCATTGATCAGGCGTGAGATCTGGGAACACCGTTCGATCTACGTAACGCCGCTGGCGATTGCTATCGTCATCTCCCTGCTTACCCTGACGGGACAGGTCTCCGTGTCCGCGTTTGGTGAGGCTGTCGATCTCGGCATGGTCGGCGCAAGCAATATCGACGACGCGCACCGCCGCGCCGTCCTCACCGGCGCATTCAGCGTCGTGACGACAATCTTCGCTTTCGGCGCCTGGATCGTGATGGTGTTTTACAGCCTCGACACGCTGTACGCCGAGCGGAAGGACAAGAGCATCCTGTTCTGGCGTTCACTGCCGGTAACCGACGCCGAGACCGTGATATCGAAGCTGCTTACGGTGATTATCGTCATTCCGATCACATTCCTGGTTGCGGCCTACGTCACGCACCTCGTCATGCTGATCCTGACGAGCCTTTGGGTTATCGTTCAGGGTGGCAACGCGGCCCATCTCGTCTGGAGATCGGCGCCCCTGTTCGACAACTGGACCGCCGGCCTGATTCTTGCGATCGCCATGCCGCTTTGGCTGTCACCGTTTCTCGGATGGTTCATGTTCGTATCCGCGTTCACCAAGCGATCGCCTCTGCTGGTCGCGTTCCTGCCCATCTTCGTCGTGCCTATGCTCGAGCGGATGCTGCTCGGTACGACGCTATTCTGGAACGCAATTTTCGTGCGCACGTTCCAGCCGCCGCTCACGAGCGTCAACTTCGAAGCGCTGTCGGAACAGGACTTTCTGCCGTTGAAGTCCGAACAGGTCAGCCTGCTCGCGCAGATCGACCTCGGCAAGTTCCTGGGGAGCCCGAGCCTGTGGGCCGGCCTAATCGTGTGCGGACTGTTTACCTTCGGCGCAATCTACGTCCGTCGGTACAGAGATGACAGCTAGGCCTGGGGATGAGGAGAGAGCCGGTTCCTAGGCGTCCCGGCGACTCAGGTCGTATTTCTTCAGCTTGCCACGTAGCTGGTCGTAGCTAAGCCCGAGGAGGTCGGCGGCCATACGCTGGTTGAACCTGGCCCGGTCCATTGCCGCACGCAACAGTTCCTGTTCGAGATCGCTAACGCGCCCGGCGAGATTCGTTGGCAACAGCGGTGCGCGCCGGCGCGTCGATGCCACGGTACCGCCGGGCTTTGCGTCGCCGGGCGTGTACGGCGAGTCGAAGGGGTCGAATGCGATCTCGGTGATGACTTCGTCGGGTTCCTTGCTGCGATAGACAGAGCGCTCGATCGCGTTCTTCAGTTCACGGACGTTTCCCGGCCAGTCGTGGCGCAGTAGCGACGAAGAGGCTCGTGGCCCGAAGCCGGGGAACAGCGATCGCCTCAATTCGCTGGCCATGTTGATTGCGAAGGCATAGGCCAGCGGCATGATGTCCTCGACGCGTTCCCTGAGCGGCGGCACGGTGATTACGTCGAATGCCAACCGGTCAAGCAGGTCCTCCCGGAAACGACCGTCCGCTGCCAGGCCGCGCAGGTCCGCATTGGTCGAGCCGACGATCCTGACGTTGACACTCAGCGTGTCGTTGCCACCGACCCGCTGTATCTCGCCGTATTCGATGACCCTCAGGATCTTCTCCTGCATGCGCAGCGAGATCGTCGCGAGTTCGTCGAGGACCAGCGTGCCGCCGTCGGCGCGCTCGAAATGACCGATGTGGGTTTTGGATGCGCCCGTGAAGGCGCCTGCTTCGTGACCGAAAAGCTCGGACTCGAGGATCGATTCGGTCAGGGCCGCGCAGTTCACCTTGACCAGCCGGCTCTCCCAGCGATCGGACAGGAAATGCAGGCGGGAGGCAATCAGTTCCTTGCCCGTGCCGCGCTCGCCCACCACCAGCACCGGCTTGGACAACGGCGCTGCTCGTGAGACGTGCTCGAGCATCTCGAGGAAGGCGGGTGCCTCGCCAATGATGGTTTGTGCCGGGCGATTGGTGGACATGGTCGAAAATCCCAAATATTGGGTAATTATACCAAGACTTGGTCAATAACCCCAACCCATGAAGTACTGATGGAGCCAGTGAAGTGTCCGATAATTGTTAAAAAACAATAGTTTATAACTGAATATCGCAACTGGCACGAATGCTGCAGTATAGCTAGCGACATTCACCAACTCTCAAGAGGAATCACGCATGGGTATTTTCACGAGATTCTCAGACATCGTGAACTCCAACATCAACGCCATCCTCGACAAGGCCGAAGATCCCGAGAAGATCGTCCGGCTGATGATCCAGGAAATGGAGGACACGCTCGTCGAGGTCCGCTCGGCCGCGGCGCGTTCGATCGCCGACAAGAAAGACCTCAATCGCAAGCTCGAGTCGCTCGACCGCGAGCTCAAGGACTGGGACGACAAAGCCGAGCTCGCAATTCGCAAGGATCGCGAAGACCTGGCCAAGGCCGCGCTGATTGAAAAGTCACGTGTTGCCCAGGCGGCCGAGGCGCTGAAGCGCGACTACATGGCCGTCGATGACGGGCTCGCCAAGCTCAACGACGACATTCATCGCCTGGAGGCAAAGCTCGAAGATGCGAAGGCGAGGCAGAAAGCCCTGCTGGCGCGCCACAAGACGGCCAACAGCCGGTTGGCAGCCCGCAAGAAAATCCACGACTACAAGATCGACGACGCCATGGTTCGTTTTGAACAGTACACGCGCCGTATCGATGACGTGGAAGGACGCATCGAGGCATACGACCTCGGTCTGCCGAAGGACCTGAACCACGAGTTTGCAAGCCTCGAAGCAGAAGAGTCGGTTCAGGAAGAACTCGCGGAACTCAAGCGACGCGTGCGCGGCAACCAGTCTACGGCGGAGGCTGAATAAACGATGTCGAGTCTCGCGACACTCGCGATCGTACTCTTCCTGACGATTGTCGCCCCGCTGTTCGTGGTGCTGCATTTCGTCACCAAGTGGAAGCAGTCACGCGAGATCTCGGGCGACGACGAGCAGATGCTCGAAGATCTGTACGTCCTCTCGCAACGACTGGAGGAACGGCTGGAAACGCTGGAACGAATCCTCGACGACGACGACGACACAGAGGATTGGAGGAGAAAAGAATGAGCCGACCCACCTGGAACATCGATTACGGCCCGCTCCGCGGCTTCTACCGCGATCGGGAGAACGGCTGGATATTCGGTGTCTGTGCCGGTATCGCCGACCGCTTCAACCTGAACCTCGGCGCCGTGCGAATCATCGCCGTCATCAGCCTGCTGCTTGTGTTCTGGCTGACGGTCGCGCTGTACATCGGTGCTACGCTGTTGATTCGCGAGAAGCCGCTGATCTATTCGGGCCGCGAGACGGAGTATGATTTCTGGCGTCGACATGACCGCGGTCGCTGGAGGCACCTATGAACTCGTCAGCAATCCCCGACCGCCGCTTTTACCGCAGCTCCGACAGGGCGGTGCTTGGTGGGGTCTGCGCGGGCCTGGCGGACTACTTCGGTTTCAACCTGAAGGTCACGCGAGTCCTCGCCGTTATCGCGTTCTTCTGGGCGATGCCGCTGACGGTCGTGGCCTACTTTGCGGTTGTGTTTCTCGTGCCGGCCAAGCCGACACTCGCGGTACCGAAGGACGTGGATCCGGAATTCACCCAGGCGCTCAGGTCGTCACCCGGCCAGACGATGACCGACCTGAGAGGGCGCTTCCAGTCGCTGGACCGGCGCCTGGCACGGCTGGAGAAATACGTGACCTCGTCACGCTACCAACTCGACAGAGAGTTCAAGAACCTGGAAGACTGAAATAAGGGAAGCCCCAAATAATGAGTACCTCACTCGCAATCTTCATCATCGCCGTCGTCACCATTGGTTGCGCCACCGGCCTGATCAGTGACTGGATAAAGATGCGCCGAAAGGAAATGGAGCATAACCAGAGCGCCGGCGACTACGAGGCGCAAATAGAAGCGCTCGAGGAGCGAATCCGCGTCCTCGAGCGCATCGTTACGGAAAAGAAGTACGATCTCAAGCGTGAGATCAGTGAGTTGTAGTGTCGGCTACTGCCCCTGCGCCTTGTAGGCGCGCACTTCTTCGTTGAAGCGTGCCGCGACCAGTTCCATCTCCTCGACCGCTGCGTTGTACTTCTTGTTGAATGCGGCCTCGCGGTTGGTCTCTTCTTCGTCGCTCTGCTCGTCGATCGCAGCGACCGAGTCCTTTTCTTCCTGGTCGATGCAGGCGAGGTACGCTTCCATCCTGGCCATGTATTCCTTGACGGACCGCTGGCCCGCCAGCATCTCGTCCTTCGAGGCGGTGGCACCGTTCGGGATATCGGCTTTCGACGGATAGTCGCATGCGAATGCCATTGGCGTCAGGCTCATGATTGCCGCGGCAAGGGCGGCTCGCTTTAGTGTATTCATGGATTCTTCTGGGCTTGGGCAGCGGCTCCAGGGCCGCCGTCTTTGGTTACATGTCGCTCGTATTCTAAGCACGTCACCGCGGTGAGTGAAGCGGCAATTGTCCGCGTCGTTCAACGTCTGTTCAGGTACACCGTGGCAGGCGTTCAGGCGAACAGTGCCCGATACCTGTCCGTTCCTTCGCGCTGGGCCAGCAGCAGCTCGAGATAACTGTCTGAACTCATTGGGTCTCCGAACAGCAGGCCCTGCGCATAGGTGCAGCCGATCGACTGCAGGAAGCCGAGCTGGTCCTCGTCTTCCACACCCTCCGCCACGACGTCCATGTTCATGTTCTGGCCCATCTGCACGATGGTCGCAACGAGCGTCGCGTCGTCGGCGCTTGTGGCGACGTGGTTCACGAACGACTTGTCAATCTTGAGCGTCGAGATCGGGAACTGCTGCAGCGCGCTAAGTGACGAATACCCCGTGCCGAAATCGTCGATGGCCAGGTGCAGGCCGAGCGCGTACAGCTGGTCGAGCAGCTTGACCGTCCGCTCGGGGTCCTCCATGAGTGTCGTCTCGGTGATCTCGAGTTCGAGCGACGTCGGGGAGACTTCATAGCTGCGCAGGATGGAGCCGATGCGGTGCGTGAAGTTGCGCTGCCGGAGCTGCTTTAATGACAAGTTGACGGACACACGCCCGGGCGACGATACCGAGCGCTGCCAGTAGCGAAAATCTTCGCAGACCTTGTCGAGTACCCACTCGCCGAGTTCAATAATCAGGTTGGTTTCTTCAGCGATCGGGATGAAGTCGGACGGCAGGATCATGCCTCTCTCGGGCAGTTCCCAACGTACGAGCGCTTCGGCGCCGAAGACCTCCCCCGTCTCGAGGTTGTACTTCGGTTGGTAGTGAACGAGTAGCTCATCGCGCTCGAAGGAGCGCTTGAGCTTGCTCTTCGTCATCAGCCGCTCCACCGCTGCCTCGTTCATCTCGGGTGAGTAGTAGGAGTGAACGTTGCCGCCCGATTTCTTGGCGTGGTAGAGGGCAGCATCCGCGTTGCGGATCAGGTCGATCACGTTGGGCGCGTCCTGCGGATAGAAGGCGATTCCCAGGCTGGCCGTCATGAAGACTTCCTGCCCCTGAACGAAAAACGGATCCGCAAGTTTCGCGAGCAATTGCTTCGCAAATTTGTCAGTTTTGTTCCGGTCCTCGCTGTCGAGGCCTTCGACGATGACGGCGAACTCGTCTCCGGCGAGGCGGCCGATGACCGACTTCTTCGGCAATGCCGCCGTAAGCCGTTCCGCGACTGTCTCGAGCGTCGTGTCACCTGCCAGATGACCGAAGGTATCGTTGATCTCCTTGAAACGGTCGATGTCGATATAGAAAAGGCACAGCGACTTGTTGCTGCGTCGCGCGCGCGCGATCGACCGCTGCAGCAGGTGCTGAAATTGCATCCTGTTCGGGATCTTGGTCAGGGCATCGATGCGCGCGAGGTAACGGATACGCTGCTCCGCTCGTCGCCGTTCCGTGATGTTCTGGGCCGCGTACACGCGGTCACCCGAGTCCTCGCCCGAGCCGTCAATGACCGAGCAGGTATAGGACACCGGGATGGATTCGCCGAACTTGTTCTGGAAAAAGGCCTCACGAGGCAGGCCCGACGGCAGGTCGTCGAGCAGGGACGCACTTTTCTTCCGGTTGACGATGAAGTCGACCGACACGTGCAGAAGTTCGCCGGGCTCGTAGCCGAGCATGCTCGTGGTGGCCTTGTTGATGCGCTTGATCGTGCCGTCGCGGGACGTAACGATGACTGCGTCGTTCATGCTCGACAGGATACTGTCGACGTAGTTGCGGTTGATCGTCGTTACTTTCAGGCGCTCCCGCATCCTGTTGAACACCGATGCGAGATCGCCCAGCGCGTCATCCCGGGTCTCCGCAAGTGGCTCACCGAAGTCGGCCTCCGTGAGCTTCTCCGCCTGCAGTTTGAGTTCGCGAATGCGCTGGGTCTGGTCGCGAACGATCAGCGAGATGACGATCGCGCACGCGATCAATGTCGTCAGCGTGCCGAGGCCGATCCAGGCGAAGCTGACCCGGCGGCGTTGAACTTCCCTGGCAGCAATGTCCCTGGTGAACGCCAGCGATTCCGCACGCAGTTGATCGAGCTGGAACACGCCGGTCAGGGAGCCGGTCGAGCCGACCGAATAGCTGAGGATCAGGCCGCCCGGCAGCCAGGTAACCCCGGAATCGAGCGCCACGGTGGGGAACTCGCCGGCCTGGACCATCGTGTTGGTCTCGTCTGCGTACCTGAGGGCCGTGAGATTCTCGTTGTTCTCGAGCGCGCCGTCGAGCGCCTGCAACAGGGCCGTCGTGCCGATGAGCTCGACGTTGATGCTGTCGGCGATTGCGTGCAGCTGGGCGCGGCTGCGACGCTCGAAGCTGTCGCGCAGGAATGTGTCATGTTCCTCGGAGCTGGCACGCACGATGTCGCTGGCGAGCCAGCGGTACTGGCCGTAGAACATCGACAGCATGATGATCGTCACGGTGATGCCGAGCATCAATCCGAGCGTCAGGTATCGCGGTACTCTGTTGCTGATCATTCGATCGTCCACAGCTCCCGTCGGCCTGTACGGCCGCGGGCTTCTTATTATTGGTTTTGTCTGGCGACCTATTTCAGGATCAGTTTAGCATCGGCCCGCCCAAGAACATATTTACCAAATTGGTAAAATCAGGCTAATTCTCGCCGCGCTTTTCCGAGAACTGGGTCGGGTCGGACTGGCCCGTGGTCTTCATCTGGCCTTCGACGACGGCGCCCTCCGCAACGGCGATCGCCTCCCCTGCGACCGTGCCCGTGATCCGCGCCGTGTCCATGATCTCGACGCTGCCGACCGCTGCAATATCGCCCTCGACGTGGCCGGCCACGATGACGTGATCGGCTTTGATCGTGCCGCTCCAGAAGCCGTCCTTGGCGAGGGTAACGGTGCCCTCGACGTCACAGTCGCCATCGATTTCACCCGATACCTGGAAGTCGCCACGGCCACTCAAGAGGCCGGTGATCTTGCAGCCGTCATTGATCAGGGTGGCGGGGCCGCGTGAGCGGTCACGAAGGCGTCGAAGCTGGGAGTCACTCATCGATGCAGGTCCGGAGGTGAGCAGTCCGGCGAATATTAACTGCGTCTGCCGCTCCTGTCTTGCGGCAAGTCACGGTTTTACTCGGCTTTTTTCTCGATATAGCCGTAACCGAGTGATTCGATCCGGACCAGCACGCCGCCTTCGAAGATGAGCCGGCGCATGAGCTTGCGGGGACCGAAGTTGTAGACGTACTCGGTTACGATTACTTCTTCGGCGAGGTTGCCATAGCCGTAGCGCCTGTCGATGGTGCCGGAGGGGTGGCGGCCATAGCCATAGGCGCGAACCGCCACACCCAGGTTGCGGCGCGTGGTCGGACGGCCGCAAATGGCGACGACTTCCAGTTCATGCATGTCTTCCCGGACGATCTTGTTCTTGCAGCGAAACGCGTGCGCGGCATCGGCCAGCAAGAGCGTCCCTAAAAGGATGGATACAACAGTCGCTTTTATCGTCAGGGGTGACATAACAATAGTGTAGATGAGCAAGGAGACGCGCGCCTTACGTTTTTGTTCGACCCCACGTGGATGCACGAGTTCTCGGTGTTCAGCTAACGCACAGGTTGCGCTTATGGTAAAACTGCCCCCGTGAAAGGCCCACTCGAGAACCATCTGGCCGCGCTCGACGCAGTGGGCCAACCCCTTATTGCCGGTGGCCTGAGGGGCATCGAGAAGGAATCCCTGCGCATCGATTCGCGAGGTCACCTCGCAATGACACCGCATACCGCGGGTCTCGGTTCCGCGCTGACGAATGCCTACATCACTACCGACTTCTCCGAGGCCCTGCTCGAGTTCGTGACGCCGGCGCTCACGACGACCTGGGAAGCGCTGCAGACGCTGCTCGATATTCACCAGTTCACCTACGACAAGCTAGGTGACGAACTGCTGTGGGTCGCCAGCATGCCTTGCGGCATTCCCGACGACGCGGACATCCCGCTGGCTCGTTACGGGACATCCAACGTCGCGACGATGAAAACGACGTATCGACGCGGTCTGGGCTATCGCTACGGTCGACAGATGCAAACAATCGCGGGCGTTCACTTCAATTACTCGCTGCCTGAAGCCTTCTGGCCCGCTTACCAGCAGATCCTCGGTGACGAGCAAGGCGCCGACGCCTTCCGCTCGGAGAAGTACATGGGGCTGGTGCGCAATTTTCGCCGTAACGGTTGGCTGCTCCTGTACCTGTTCGGTGCGTCGCCAGCACTGTGCAAGTCGTTCGGTGACGGCGATGCGCTTCGACTCGAATCCCTGAACGAGAAGACTTGGTATGCGCCGTTCGGAACCTCATTGCGAATGAGCGATCTCGGCTACAACAACCAGACGCAGTCGCGTATATCGATCGGTCTGAACTCAATCGAGGAATACATCCACGACCTGTCGAAAGCGATTCGGACACCCGAGGCACGCTACGAGGCAATCGGCGTCAAGGTCGATGGCGAGTACCGGCAACTCAGCGCGAACCAGCTGCAGATCGAGAATGAGTACTACAGCCCGGTGCGGCCGAAGCGTGTCGCCCGTTCCGGCGAGCGTCCGACCGCCGCGCTGCGCCGCGGCGGCGTCGAGTATGTCGAAATCCGCTCTCTCGACATCAACCTGTTCGATCCATGCGGGATCAACCAGAACACGATGCGGTTCATCGAAGCGTTCCTTATCTACTGCCTGCTGGAGGAGAGCCCGCCCCTGACCGATGCGGATAACGAGGACGCGCGCTACAACCAGGCAGCAACCGCCAGGCGGGGCCGGGACCCGCAGCTGTACCTGCGACGCAACGGTGCGGAGTTGCCGCTCGCGGACTGGGCGCGGGAGATCATCACCGCGATGCGGCCGATTGCCGAACACATCGATCGTGCGGAAGGCAGCGATTGCTACGCGGCGGCCGTCGGCAAGATGGCGGACCTCGTCGACGATCCGTCACTGACGCCCTCGGCCCGGGTCGTCGAGGAGCTGCGTGGCCAGGGCCTCGGTTTCTTTGAGTTCGCGCTTGCCCTGGCCGAGAGCCACCGCGATTACTTTGCGTCCATCGACCCGCTCGCCGACGAACGTTTCCAGGCGCTCGAACAGGAGGCGGTGGATTCCGTCGAGCGGCAGCGAAAGATCGAGGCAGCCGATGACATCGATTTCGACGAGTACTTGAGGCGCTATTTCGCCAAGCGCCAGTAGCTGTTGCGCTTAGAACGGCAGGGGGCTTCCTGTCTCGTAGGCATGCTCGCGATGCAGTCCCTGCAGCCGCCGCGTCATCGGGCCGACGCCGTCGCCGATCCGCCGTCCGTCGGCCTCGAGGACCGGCGTAAGCTCGCCCATCGTGCCGGTCGTAAAGACCTCGTCGCTGGTGTACAGCTCCGTTAACGACAGGTTGCGCTCCTCGGCCGGAATGCCTTCCCGCGCACAGATGTCGAGGATCATGCGTCGCGTCAAACCCGGCAGGCAGCTGTCGGCATGCGGGGTCTGCACAGAATCGCCGCGAATAAGGAACAGGTTCGTATCATTCGTCTCGGAGACGAAGCCGTTGACGTCAAGCATGATGGCGGCATCGACGCCGGCGACGTTCGCTTCTATCGACGCGAGAATATTATTGAGCAGGTTGTTGTGATGGATCTTCGAGTCGAGACACTCGGGTGTATTGCGGCGAGTCGCGGCGGATACCACCCGAATGCCGTCGTCGGAGTACACGGGCGGCTTCCACTCGGCAAGGACGATAAGGGTACACCCCGACTGATTGAATCGCGGATTCATCCCCGAGGTGACCTTCTCGCCGCGTGTCAGCGTCAGGCGGATGTGCACCTCGTCGCGCATTCCGTTTGCCTCGAGCGTGCGGAAGACGGCTTCCTTGACATCGTCGGCGGACGGCACGTCGGCAAACGCGAGAGCCTTGGCCGAGTTCATCAGCCGCTCGAGATGCGGCTCGAATGCCGCGATACGACCCTTGTAAACGCGCAGGCCCTCCCAGACGGCGTCGCCGCCCTGGACCACGCTATCGAAGACCGACACTCGTGCCTCGGCACGCGGTTTGAGTTCGTCGTTAATGCCGACGAGGATGTCGGCGTTGCGAGGGTCGATTGGCTTCACTGTGAATCTCCGCCAGGTGCCTTGAGCGCACGTTCGTAGAGTTTGTCGTACCAGGGCTGGCATTCGAGCAACAGCGGCTCGAGTGCCGGTGGAAAGTCGGTCTTCGGGACGTAGGGCGCGAACCCCGTGCTCTTGTGGACCGCGTGATACCAGTGCGGCGCCCACACGCCATCCTCCGGAATCGGCCCGGCCGGCCAGCCGAGCATCGAGTCGCTGTACTCGATGTCGAGGGCATCACAAAGCTGCCGGATTATCGTCGGTGGTGACAGCAGCAGTTCCCGTGAGTCGAGCACGACGGGTGATTCGCCGGCCTTCTCGAGCATCTCCGTAAGCTCCCACTGCTGCTTGAGGCCCGTGTCCGCGAGCTGCGCGTGTGGCACCTGGATCGTCAGCGACGGCAGCATTTCCCTGGGGTCCCGGACGAGAAAGATGTTGCGGGTGTCCGAGAGGAAGCCGAGGTCGATGTCCACGAGATGGTGCGCCATCTGCTTGATGAACAGGCGCCGCGCGGGTTCCGCTTTCTGCCGTTCTATGAGTTCGCGCATGACGGCGTTGCCGTCGCAGTTCATGGCGGCGATGACCTCGTCGCGGCCCGGGTGATCGGCGCCCGAGACGTGCAGGTAATGGCCGTACAGTGGCTCGTCGACGACGGCCACGGCCGGGTTCTGCGCAAAGCTGTACATCAGTGCGGTCGAGACATTTCTCGGCCCGGACCACAGGCAAACCGGCTTCAGGTGTTCTGAATTCATCGCTGGTAACCGTCTCCTTGTGCACTCCGTCACAGTTTGGCGAACCGTAGTATGCCGCCTGAATCGATTTAACTAAACTTGGCGGGCACCTCTGTAAACCGGGTGCCCAGGCAGGACAAAAGCTCAAGTGATCAAAGCGTACATCAGTGGAATGGTTCTCGGCGTCGTTGCCGTTATAACGGCGCTTTACTTCGTGCCGGCAGTCGACCTGTCGCGCGAGGCGTCCATCATCTCGGTGACACCGAACGGCGGAAATTCCGAGGTGTTCCACGTCAACGTGCCGATGGATCGAATCATGATCGGTGCGGCCGGAATGGAGAACCCGGTACCGGAGGGTATGCGCTGGCCGGACGAGGCGCTTCTTGCCGGCACACGGGCCGAACTGTTCAAGCTGCGCAACTCGCGCGATACCGTCGTTGGCGTCGCGAGCCGTTTCGCCGCGCGGGACGCGGAGCTCGGCGACGTTGTCGAGTGGGTGCTGCACCTGCCGGCACGGGGCTCTGTCTACGCGAAGATGAGCGCAGCACCGACGAATGGCGGAAGGGTCGGGCGCCTGCGCGCAGGGACCCGGGAGTTTGGCGACCTGCTCGGCAACATCAGCGAGCGCTGGATCGCGGACGACTCGCCGAACGCCACGACGGGTACCGGCAAGATCGAACTCGTGACCCGGTTCGTCTCGACGCAGGTTGACGATGACGATTTCGAAACGGAGCCCGGGCCATGAAGTATCTGCTCACACTTCTCCTCGGCATCGTCTCCGGCGCGTTCGTCGCCATTGGTTTGCTGTACTTCAATCCGCTGACCTCCGAGTCGCGGATCTCGCCGCTATCCGTCAGCGATTCGCAGCAGCTGAGTCTCGGCTTCTCCGCGGTCGCCGGCGATGCAATTATCTATACGAATGACGGCGAGTCGCGCGTCCCGCCGTACCCCGAGCGCGTACTGCAGCTCTGGGAGGCATCGATCAGGGACACCGATGCGATGGTGACGATGCTGCGGAACGGCCGCAACGAGACCGCCGGTATCGGCGTCAAGTTTTCATCGCCGTCCGAGAGTACGCGCCTCCTGAACGGCGAGGTTCTCGAACACAGCGTGTGGTACGTGTATTTGCCAGGCCAGGGCACGATGCTCATCGAGCAAACCGAGAATCACTGGAATTTTCTTCGCGAGATTGTCGTGCCCGCCCACTGGAATTCCGGCGACAGTTGGCGCGGCAATTGGAATGGCACGATCACCAGCGGGCCCGGTGCGCTCGGTACCGGTTGGGTACACGGCGGCAGCGGCGTCTTCCGTGACCTCGAATCCGAGGCAATCGAGATGCTGAAGGCAACGGCATATTCTGCGGAGACCGGCCCCGTCGCCGTTGATGGCCAGATCATTGTCGACCTGCCCGCACGCAACGCGGCGCTCAACGAGCCCTAGCCAGCCTCAGGCCCCAGCCTCAGGCAAGTTCCTTCAACGCCTCACTTTGCAGCCGCTCGCGATCCGGTGTCGCCCGGCTGGCGATCAGCGCTTTCGACTGCATGAAGTCCTTCGGAGCGTTGACCGCATCGACGGCGATGACGCGCCCTTCCTTCAGGTAGACGCACGAGAACGAGGCCTCCTCCGGGTCACCGCGGGTCAGCACATCGTCGTAGCCTTGGGACAGTCCGGCGATCTGCAGCTTGATGTCGTACTGGTCCGACCAGAACCAGGGCACCTGCGAATACGCCACGTCGTCGCCGCAGGCATTCGCGGCAGCCGTCTTCGCCTGCTCGAGCGCGTTGTGTACGGACTCGAGGCGGACATTGCGATTGTAGATCGCATTAGGGTGGCAGGTGCAGTCGCCGACCGCGAACACATCGGCGGCGCTGGTGCGACAGTGATCGTCGACGACGATACCGTTCGCCGTTTCGAGGCCCGCGGCCTCGGCCAGTTCGGTGTTCGGCAGGATGCCGACACCGACGACGACGACGTCGGCATCGAGGCGCCGGCCATCGGCAAGCTTTACGCCGTCGACCTGATCGTCGCCCGTAAACGATTCCGTTCCCGTGTTCAGCAGCAGCTCTACGCCGTGCGCCGCATGCTGGCGCTCGTAGAACGCCGACACCTCGGGGCAGACGACGCGGCTCATGACGCGCGGCGCCGTTTCGACAACGCTGACCTCGAGCCCTAGCTGCCGTGCAACTGCCGCGACCTCGAGGCCGATGTAGCCGGCGCCGATAATGACCGCGCGTGCGCCCGGCACGAACGCGGACTGCATGGCCTCGACGTCGGCGATACTACGAACGTAGTGGATGCCGGCGAGGTCGGCGCCGGGTATCTCGAGCCGCCGCACGCGCGACCCTGTGGCCAGTATCAGCTTGTCATAGCGGACTGCGTCGCCATCCGCGGTAGTCACCGTTGCCGCCTGCGTATCGATGGCAGCGACGCGCGTGCCGAGCTTGAGCTCGATCTGCTCGTCGGCATAGAAGCTTTCGGGCTTTACGTGCAGCCGTTCCGCGGGCAGCTCGCCGGCCAGGTACTTTTTCGACAGCGGTGGGCGCTGGTACGGCAGAAATGGCTCGTCGCCGATCAGCACGATCCTGCCGGCGAACTTCTTCTGCTTCAGCGTGGCGACGACCTGGCCCGCTGCGTGGCCAGCGCCGACGATTACGATCTGCTCTTTCATTGTTTCAATCCGTCGATCAAAGCGGCGTGAGCGGCCAGAGGATCGGCAGCAGCACCATCACCGTGATGAACACGACGATGGTCAACGGCACGCCGACCTTGAGGTAGTCGACGAAGCGGTAGCCGCCGGGACCCATGACGAGAATGTTGGCCGGGTGCGAGATCGGGCTCGTGAAGCTGGCCGAGGCCGCCATCGCGACCGCCATCATCGCGGTGTGCGGCGCAATGCCGAGGTCGGACATGGCGGACAGCACGATCGGCGACATCAGGACCACGAGCGCCGCGGTCGGGATGATCATCGTCGCCATGGCAGTCAGGATGTAGAGGCCCATGATGACGGGCCAGGGACCCGAATCGCCCAGCAGGTTCATGACCTGGTCGGCAAGGAAGGTGGCAGCGCCGGTTTCCTGCATCGCCGTTCCGAGCGGCAGCATACCGGCGATAAGGAAGATCGCTCGCCAGTCGATCGCGCGATAGGCCTGCTCCATCGACAGGCAGCCGAGCAGTACCATAACGGTTCCGCCGACCACGGCAGCAATTGAGATCGGTGCGTAGCCGAGCATCACGCTGACCACGACGGCCGTCATGATCAGCGCAGCAATTGGTGCCCTGCGCGTGTCGGGCGGTTCCTGGCCGAGCGGCGTCAGCACCAGGAAGTCCGAGTCGGTCGCGAGCAGCTGGAGGCGGTCGCGCGGCCCCAGCAGCAGGAGCGCGTCGCCGATCTGCAGGCGCTCGTCGGCGAGGTCCGTACCGACCGGTTCGCCCTCGCGCCAGATTCCCGCGAGTTCGATACCGTAGCGCTCGCGGAAGTTGAGCTCGCCGACGGTTTTGCCGGCGAGCCGCGTACGCGGGTCGAGCGTGGCGTCCATCAGTGTCAGCCGCTCGGAGTCGAACGCACCAAGATTCGCCGGCAGCTTGGTGTCGATTTCGAGTTCCTGCAGACCGCGCAACACGTCGAGGTCGGTCGGCTGGCCTTCGATCAGCAGCAAGTCGCCGCCGTCCAGGACCTCGCCACCGCGCGGCATGACCTTAAGCTTGCCGTCACGGAAGACCGCGAGTACGCGGAAGTCGAACACGTCGGCCAGCCGGCTCTTGGCGAGCGTCGCGCCATCGAGGTCCGAGTCCTTCGGCAGCCGAACGACGAACATGCGCTCATCCGACTGGTACCGCTCGGCGAGCTCGTCCTCGGTGTAGACGCTGACATCGTCGAAGTCCGAGTGCCGCTCGAGCTGGCTGACAGCATCGGCCTCCCCCTGTACCAGCACGCGGTCGCCGGCCTTGAGCGGGACGTAGGCGAGGTTGGTCAGGCGGTAACCACCCTTGCGCATGAGGCCCACCACGGCAACATCGAAACGAGTGCGAAAGCCGGCGTGCCGAATCAGTTCATTGACCAGCGGCGAGCCTTCCGCGACCGTGGCCTCTGCATAGCGGACCTTGGAGGCAACCATCGACTTCAGGACCGGTGCCTCGCGTTCAATCACGAGGTCGCTCCAGCGGCGCAGTTCGCGAAACTGGTCCACGCGTCCCTGCACGAGCAGTCCATCGCCGCCGCGCAGCACCGTCTGCCGGCTCGGCAACGTTTCGCTGCGGCCGTCGCGCATCATCGACAGGATGATGAGGCCCGTTGAACTGCCGATGCGGCTCTCGGCGAGCGTCTTGCCGACCAGCACCGAGCTGGTCGGTACGCGCATCAGGAAGGTGCGCTCGTGGAGTTTGTAACGCGAGCGGAGGCTGCGCTGGCTGACGTGCTTGTCCTGCTTGGTCTTGGTCTTCGGCAGCAGCATCCGGCCGAACAGCGCGACGAACAGCACGCCCACGAACATGACGCCGGCGCCGATCGGCGTGAAGTCGAACAATCCGAACGTCGTCTCGCCGGCGTCAACCAGCGCCTGGCTGATCAGCAGGTTCGGCGGCGTGCCGATAAGGGTCATCAGGCCGCCCAGCAGTGTCGAGTAAGCGAGCGGCATGAGCAGTCGCGAGGGCGGGATGCGGGTCCGCCGGGCGATGTCGACGACGACGGGCAGCATCAGGGCCGCGACGCCGATATTGTTCATGAACGCCGACAGCACGGCCCCGGTGATCATGATCACGACAATCATCGAGATCTCGCGGGTACCCGCGACCCGCATCACTTGTCGACCTATGATGTCGGCTATACCGGTCCGGGTCAGCCCCTCGCTCAGGATAAACATGGCCCAGACCGTCACGACGGCGCTGTTCGAGAATCCGGCCAGCGCCTCGTCGGCCGTGACGAGGCCGGTAATCGCGAGCGCACCCAGCACCAGCAGTGCGACGAGGTCCATACGAATGACCTCGCTGATGAACAGGATCAGCGAGATGGCAAGAATGCCAAGGACCATGGCAATTTCTGTTGTCATTCAGGCGGGCGTTTGTGATTGTTGGCCACGATCATGCGTGATTGCAGTGTAACCACCACATGAACGATTCCCAAGTCTACGCGCCGCGCCTCGAACGGCGTATCGCGCGACACTCGCTCCGCGGTGTCGATCATGCGGTCAGCGAGTGGGGCGACGCGGATGCACCGCTGGTCGTCTACCTGCACGGCTGGGGCGACTGCGCCGCGACGTTCCAGTTCGTCGTCGACGCTTTCGAGCATGACTGGCACGTGGTGGCGCCCGACTTTCGCGGCTTCGGCGACTCCGTCGCCGACGTCGCCTCCTACTGGTTTCCTGACTACATCGCCGACCTGGCCGCGCTGCTCGACAAACTGAGCCCCGACGAGCCGGTGCGGTTCATCGGCCACAGCATGGGTGCAAACGTCGCGGGTCTGTATGCCGGCAGCTTCCCGGAGAGGATTCGTGCCTTCGCCAACGTCGAAGGCTTCGGCCTTCGCGATGCCGACCCTGGCGATGCGCCGGGGCGTTACCGGCAGTGGATAGAGGCGGCCAACGCCGCGCCCGGGTTCGCCACCTACGCGAGCTTCGACGAGCTCGCCGCCAAGATAAACCGCCGAAACCCGGCGATGGACACGGACAAGGCGGCGTTCGTCGCACGCTGCTGGGCCCGTTCCGGGGACGGCCAGGTCGTGCTGCGCGCGGACCCCAAGCACAAGCTGCCCAATCCCGTGCTCTACCGGCGTGCGGAAAGCGAGGCGTGCTGGAGGAACGTCGACGCGCCGGTGCTGCTGGTCGCCGGCGCACAGAGTCCCTTTGCCGACGCCGTCGACGAGCGACTGGGCACCGGCAGCCTCGGCCTGCCATTCCCGAACGCCGAAACGGCGGTCATCGAGGCGGCGGGTCACATGATGCACTTCGAGGCCCCGGGCGCGCTGGCCGCGACGCTGGAACGCTTCCTGCGCCGCTTCTTGTAAATATATCCAGTACTGTATAAAAATACAGATTCTTCAAGATTCCGGAGAGCGACGTGCAAACGGCCGAACGCGAGCACGCGGATTACCTTGCCTTGCTGAATGGCGCCCAGCGGCAGGCAGCCACGTATGGCGATTCGTCCGAGGATAGCGGCGTCGACGCTGGGCCGCTGCTCGTCATAGCCGGCGCCGGCACGGGCAAGACCATGACGCTTGCTCACCGCGTTGCTCATCTCGTCGTGGAAGGGGTCGACCCGGCCCGCATCCTGCTTCTGACGTTTACCCGCCGCGCGGCTCAGGAAATGACCCGCCGGGTCGAGACGATCGTGCGTGGCGCCCTTAAGGCAAGGGGAGAGCAGGCGCGGATCATGCTGCCGTGGTCGGGTACCTACCACTCGATCGCGAATCGGCTGCTGCGCCGCTTCGCCCACAACCTGGGCCTCGATCCGGGCTTCTCGGTGCTCGATCGTGGCGACGCGGCGGACCTCATGGACGTCGTTCGCCACGAGCAGGGCCTGTCCGCGCGCTCGCGGCGATTTCCGAAGAAGGACACCTGTCTCGCGATCTACTCGCGAACCGTCAACACGCAATCCACGCTGCGCGCGACCATCGACGACGCGTACCCATGGTGCGCCGACTGGGAGGAAGAGCTCAAGGCGCTCTTCCGGCAGTACGTGGAGCGCAAGCAGCACAACCAGGCGCTCGATTACGACGACCTGCTCCTGTACTGGGGACACCTCGTCGGCGAAACCGAGTTCGCCGAAACGATCGGCGGGTGGTTCGATCACGTACTCGTGGACGAGTACCAGGACACGAACCGGGTGCAGGCCGAGATCCTGCGGGCGCTGAAGCCCGACGGCGCCGGCGTGACCGTCGTCGGCGACGACGCGCAGTCGATCTACTCGTTTCGCGCCGCCGAGGTCGAGAACATCCTGAGCTTCCCTGACCAGTTCCTGCCGGCGGCCGCCGTCATCACGCTCGAGGAGAACTACCGGTCGACGCAGTCCGTACTCGACAGCGCTAACTGCCTGATTGCCGAGAGCGAACGCCAGTACCGAAAAAACCTGTTCTCGCGCAACCGGACCGGTGGCCCTCCCACCTACGTCACGGTCGAGGATGGCGACAGCGAGGCCGAGTTCGTCGTCGACGCGGTGTTGGCCAATCGCGAGGAAGGCATGATGCTGAAGGACCAGGCGGTGCTGTTTCGGGGCTCGCACATGAGCGATCGTCTCGAGGTCGAACTGGTCAGCCGCAACATCCCCTACGTCAAGTACGGTGGCCTCAAGTTCCTGGAAGCCGCGCACGTCAAAGACGTGTTGTCGGTCTTGAAGTGGGCCGAGAACCCGAAGAACGAGGTCGCCGCCTTCCGGGTCCTCAAGCTGCTGCCGGGAATGGGCCCGCGAACCGCGGCCAAGTGTTTCGACCTGCTGGCCGGCAACGACTTCCGGATCGATGCGCTCGAGAACTTCAAGCCACCGGCCGCAGCCCGGTCCGAGTGGCCGGCATTTTGCGCTTTGCTGAAGTCGCTCGCGGGCGTGCCGCTCGACGATCGTGGCTGGCAGACCCAGCTTGCCGAGGTGCGTCGCTGGTATCGGCCGCAGCTCGAACGGATCTACGACAGTGTCGAAACCCGGGAGGCCGATATCGAGCAGCTCGAACAAATCGCCGGTCGCTATCCGACCCGCGAGCGCTTCCTGACCGAGCTGACTCTCGATCCTCCGTCTGCTGCAGGCGGCGAGTCCGGTGACCCACTGCTCGATGAAGACTACCTGGTGCTGTCGACCGTGCACTCGGCGAAGGGCCAGGAGTGGGATGCCGTTTTCGTTCTCAACGTCACCGACGGCAGCTTCCCGACGGAGTTCGCCACCGGCAAGCGGGAGCTGATCGAGGAGGAACGCAGGCTCTTGTACGTGGCGATGACGCGAGCCCGCCAGTCGCTGACGCTGATAGCACCGCTCCGTTTTCACGTCGTCGAGCAGCCGCGCGACGGCGACCGGCACGTTTACGGTGCGCGCAGCCGGTTCATGACCGACCGCCTGCTGGCGACGATGCAGGCTGAGTTTCGCGGTCGTGAAGCGGGCGAACCGGGCGCACTCGGACCGCGATCGGCGACGCGCATCGACGTCGGTGCGCGCATGCGGGAGATGTGGTGAAAAAAGGGCGGTGACGCACCCGCCACCGCCCGAACGTTACGAAACAAACAGCATAAGGGATTCTCGTATGTTTCGTACTTACTACGTCTGTTTGATGCTCCGGGTCGGTTTTTCGTTGCAACCAAAAAGGCATAAGTTCGCGGCTTATGACGACGCCGGAAGTTACGCGTGCAACCGATAATCTGACGGTCTAAGCTTGGCCGGAGGCCAGCGGGAGCGAAGACAATGACGGACGTACGATCACAGGTATCCGATGAAGAATGGGCGCTGCGCGTCAACCTGGCTGCGTGTTACCGGCTGATCGCGCTCTTCGGCTGGGACGACCTCGTGTTCACGCACGTGTCCGCGCGTGTCCCCTCGGAGTCAGGGGAGGACCACTTCCTCATAAACGCGTACGGGCTGTTGTTCGAGGAGATGTCGGCGTCGAGCCTCGTCAAGGTCGACCTCGA